>NZ_JAHPTU010000004.1:0-320987 GCF_025514355.1 Acinetobacter sp. WU_MDCI_Abxe161 | reverse complement strand
TCATTATTGCCACAGGTGAAGGCGCCAAAGCATCACTCTCTGCGTTTGATTACATCATCCGTTCTGGGCAGTAAAATTTAATACTAAAATGAAAGAGCCAAAGGTTATCCTTTGGCTCTTTTTCTTTTTATGGTTTATATAAACCATGTTCGACCAAATGTTCTCGTAAAATACGACGCAGTTCTAATACAGCTTGTGGTGTAAGCTGGATTGAATGACCACCAGGAAGAACTTTTTCTGACTTTGCTCCGTCTAAGTGAGCACTTTTATAGGGAACAATACCATCGGTAATCACATTTGGGTCATCACTCTTAGTTATATTTCCCATAATTGAATGGAAAACTAATCCTTGGTGCGGATTAATATCTTTTGTGAGCTCCATAAATTTAGATTGATGACTTAGATCGCTTGGTCCATTTTGAATCAAACCATTGTCAATATTACTCAAGAAATCTTTGACGTCTAAATTTTCGGTTGTTAGCGAGGTGGCTACAGCCGACAAAAATGCACCCGGTAAGCGAATAATTTTACGCGCTGCCAAGGTAAACCAACGATCTGCATAATCTGTACCTCGATGAGGGGAAGCTAAGAAAATTGCGCGATCAAAATTATTGATTGAATGCATTTGCAATCGTTCAGTAATCATTGGATGTTTTTTAAAGCGATTTTGCTGGCGGATCGTCATTAGCTCTAAGGCTGGTTTAGTAATATCTCCATCACTCACCAGTAAACGGCTAATAATACCTCCCATGCTATGTCCTACAAGAACAGCATCATGGGCGGCCGGGTCGCTTGGGTTTAGCGAACTAAAAGCTTGTTTGAGTAGTGCATAAATTTGGAAACGGCTTTCCAAAATTGGCATGTTAGTTGAATAGAAAACTTGCCAAACTTGATAATTGTCTCTTAATACCGTATCGCCCATAACATCATTGGTGAGCGCAATCCAAGCTTCGGGGCTACTTGCCAAACCATGCACTAATACAATAATTTTCTTATTTGGATTGTACGGTTCAAGCATGTAGAGGTGCGGCATAGTTAAATGCTGATCGCGGTCAATCAGACTTAAATAGGCTGCGACTCCTAGGTTGTTTTCGGCTAACCATAGACCATAAGGCGCTGAAAAGTTAGCAGCTAGAGGATATTGTTTACCAGCTACCTTAATATTATCTGTCCGATATGGGTCATAAACTCGGATTACGAATTCAGGATTATTAATAATTTCTTCAACAGTATTTGCGTGTTTTGGTTCAGCTACAATCGTCGCAGCTAAGTAGCGTGCATGATGAATATTTGGATTCACACCATTTTTATAATTGTATTTAAGGGGATCTAAAATATATTCATTAATATCTTCGCTTCCTGAACTCGGGAAAACAGCCACAAATTCAGACCCAAAGCCATCACGGCGGTTAATAGTTCTTAAACCTGAAAAATTTAAGTTATAACTTGAAATTAATTTTTCTAATTTTTGACCTGTTAACTGTCTATGAAACTCAAAGTCAATTGAGTAAACACTTTTACCAATGTGAATTTGTGGTTCAACCACATTTTTCTTGGGGTGCCTTAAATCATAAACACTGACCATTTTGGCAATTGCTTGATTATAGAAGTCGCGAATTTGAACCTGTCTATTATCAAAAATACGGTCATTAGGCTGACGTTTTGTTGAAAATAGATACGCGTAGCTATAACGAATACTTTTATCGAGTAAATTTAATTGCTGGTCTAAGCAGTTATCATAACTATTCTGGATACTCTTTTGTTCTTCTTCAGATTTATGTTTGGTAAATCTACTTACTTTGCAGTCAGAGCTATCTGATAAAGCCATTGCTTTTGCGAGATACATCTCACTTGCAGCCGATAAGAACTGTTCATCTAAAATTTGAGGAAGGTTTTTGAGTTGATTTACACAGGTTTCAGGGGTGTCTGTACAAACTTTAGCTTCCTGACCCGACATAGATAAAACATTCAGGCTTGCTTCACTGAGTTTATCTTGCGTAAGAATACTATTACGTTCATTTGCAATCGTTACATTTAAAGCTTGCTGTTTAACATTTACGACCTGACATCCACTCAGAATTGAACCGAGTAGCATGACCGTCAGCAGTGTTTTGTTTCTTTTTATTGAAAACATTAGGGTCAAAATATAGTGGCTCAATGGTAGGTAGATCATACAAATTTTAAAGTAATTTTCAAATGATCAAATATAAAAAAGGGCTGTCAAAACAGCCCTTTTTAAATCATTAAACTTACTTTTTAGGTGTTTGAGTAGGAGTAGCCGGAGACATAGCCGGGTTAGTCAAAACTTGCCATACATTCCAACGACCTTGTTTTTCAATTTCTTGAATTAAACGATCAGCAACTTCCGCCTCATCTGGATATTTAACTTTATAATTTTTCAGTGTCTGAATCGCGTTTTTCTTTTGCTCCATCGCAATATAGTTATTGGCTGCAGCTAGATATGCTTCTTGAACATTACCTTTAATGGCTTTGTCTAAATATGGAATGGCTTCACGTTGGCCGCCACCTTCAGATAAACCAAAACCAAACCAGAAATTTGTTTCCGCATCATCTGGATTAATTTTTAAAAGTCTTTGAGCATATTCTAAAGATTTAGTGGTATGAACAGTACCTAAATCAAGGTTACGTGCAAGAACACTTGCTTTAAAAGCACGAAGTAGAATATCAAATGATGCATTTTCATTTGCAGCAAGTGTATCGAGTTGCTGTGTTACTTCTTTAAGCTTACTTTCAAAGCCTTTACGTTCCTGACGGTCAGTAAAGCGAGGTGGGTAGTGACGTGCTTTACCTTCTACTAACTGTAAGAAGTCATCAATAGACGTTACATCAATTTCATTCTCACCCGCTAAAACTGCATATTTCATTGAGCGTTGTGAATTATTTACAGTCGGAACAATGAGTTTGTTGACGTCGAGAGTAAGCTGTTTGGTCGGATCATCTTGACGATTAACCACCATTTTTGTTACAGGCTGTGCAGCAGCATCTTTTAATGCAACTTCAAATGCCGGTGGCTGATCATAGTTAAAAGGATTTAGTGCATAAAAAGGAGGAGTAAGCTCTGGTTCCTTGAAAACAAAAGGCTCAATTTTTTGTTGTTTTACAGGTGCCATTGTACAAGCGGTTAAACTTGAGGTCGCAAGGAGTATATATGCCAAAGGCTTAAAATTCATAGGATCTTCCGTTCATTTTAGTAAAGTCAGATTTGGTACAGGTAAGTCTAGGAAAAGCTAAACCGACATGCAAGGGTAAGCGTGTTACATTATGAATCAAGAATATTACGTTTTTGATGTCTTGGTTTGCGCACCGCATTCACGACGAACTTCTTCAAGAATTTTTAACTCTTCATCGCTAAAAGGTTGCTGATCCTGACTTTCTTTTTTAAAACTAGGGTCTAGCTCTGATAAACGCTGACATAAATTATTCATACGTGTTTCATTGTGCTGAATACGATCAAGTAAAACTCGCATACCGTCTAAAATAGGGTCTGACTGATCAGCAGCTGTGGTCGCATATGGGGCGAAACCAATACTTTGTGCATAATCACGACGACGTTCTTCATCTTTATCTTTAGTTTTGTCTGCATCTTTATAAATATAGCGAGCAGGGTTGCCTACAGCAGTCACACCGGCAGGAACCGCTTTAGTCACAACAGCATTTGAACCGACTTTTGCACCTTTACCCACCGTAAACGGGCCTAAGATTTTCGCACCCGCACCAACCACCACGCCATCTTCTAAAGTTGGGTGGCGTTTACCAGTCTTCCATGTTGTACCACCTAAGGTTACTCCATGATAAAGCGTTACATCGTCGCCAATTTCAGCAGTTTCACCAATCACAACACCCATGCCATGATCAATAAAAAAACGCTTACCAATTTTAGCGCCTGGATGAATTTCAATACCTGTTGCAAAACGACTAAATGAAGAAAGTAGGCGAGCTGCACCTTTACAATCTTTTTGCCATAATTCATGCGCGACACGATGCATCATAATTGCATGAATGCCAGGGTAGGTGGTAAGAACTTCGAGTGTATTGCGTGCAGCAGGATCTCGCGCAAATACAGCCTTTATATCTTCTTTAAGCTGTTTAAGCATTGGGTTGATCCTCCTTGTCAGATAATGCTTTTTTCCATTTACCACTTGTTAGGGCTTGTACACGACTAAAAATACCGCGAAGTAAATGATATTCCATACGATCTAATTGTATACGACCAAATAAACGACGCAAGCGTAAAGGTAATAAACGTGGATTGTCTGGATCTAAAAATTCAATTTCAGTCAACATTTTTTCTAGATGAGGATAAAACTCTTCCATTTGTTGCTGAGTCACCAATGGTTCATCCCATTGCATGCTTTGACCTTGAACTAATGGCATTTCTTCTGCATCTTGGTCCACGTTTTGTTGTTCTAGAGCAGACATGCGAAGTTCGTAACATACGACTTGGATTGCTTGCGCAACATTTAATACGCCATAGTCCGGATTTACAGGAATTGTTAAATGATAATTGGCCAGTGCTAATTCTTCGTTTGTTAAACCACGATCTTCACGGCCAAAAACAATCGCAATTTGTTGTCCTTGAGTGGTGGCTTTAATGGCTTCTTTAGCTGCAGGTCGTACATCAAGTAGAGGCCAAGGAATGGTACGGCTACGTGCACTTGTTCCAAACACTAAATGGCAATCTTTAATGGCATCTTCTAAAGTATCTACAATCTCAAGATGTTCAAATAAATCTTGAGCACCAGCAGCGAGTGCTTGTATATCTGGATGCGGATATGTTTTTGGAGCAACCAGAACTAATTTAATTAGTCCCATTGTTTTCATGGCACGTAAAGCGCTGCCAATATTAGCAGGCAAAGTGGTATTTACCATGACAATACGCACTTGTGCTAACTGTTTTGACACAGTGGTGGGATCAAACGAACTCATAAGATTTCCAGAAATTACGAATATTGAGAAACTTCGCTTTGGTATAAATCCAATGCATCGTCCATGGACATGCCTGAAGGAGGAGAGGCAACAGTTTGCGGACGGACAGGTTCTGCTGCTTTAGCTGCTTTCGACTTTACTTGATATTCAATGTAAATATTATCTTTACCAAAATAATCTCTGAGTTTAGCAAGTAATTCATCTAGAGGAGCGACTTTCCATTGCGGACCAAGTTGAAGCTCTGCTTGAGCATAAGGTTGATCTATCAGGAGTTGTAAGGTGATATGTTGATGCATATCTACATTGCAAAATGGCAAGATAATATTTTGCAGATCTTTTGCCAAAGTAGCTTGCATAAACTCTTCTGCTAATTTGATCTGAATGCTATTGGCACGTTTTTGTCGTATTTCATTTAAAGTAAAGGCTTTGTTCAAACGTCCCATTGGACGATCAAAGCCTTCTCTTTCATAAATTTCGCCTTCAAAGACGACAACACGCTCAACTTGGATAATATCTTTAAAACGTTGGAAACGTTCATGATTGCAACTTACTTCAATACGAGCGGTACCGTCATCTAGTACGATAACTACGCGGTTTGGAAAGTTTGCAACGTCAATCACTAATCCTGCATAAACTGTTGTAACACCACGACGTGTAGCCGTAATTTCATTAAGTTTTACAGGAATAAAAGCTTTAAGTTCTTGTCGGTAAACATCAATTGGATGGCCCGTTAAATATAACCCAAGCGTATCTTTTTCGCCTTTTAGACGAACTTCATCACTCCACGGTTTTACCGGTTTAGCTGGTTTACGTTGAACTTCTTCAACTTCACCAAATAAATCCATAATACCGCTTTCACGGTTACTACGCGCTTGCTCGGCAGCTTGTACAGCTTCAGGCAATTGTGCCATCAGGCTTGCACGTTCGATTCCTAGGCAATCGAGTGCTCCTGCACGGATTAATGCCTCTAAAGTACGTTTATTGATTTTCTTCAAATCAATACGATGGCAAAAATCAAATAGATCTGTATAAGGGCCAAACTGTCGACGAGAGTCAATCACGGACTGCATCGCTTGCTCGCCAACACCTTTAATCGCACCTAAACCATATACAATCGTTTTATCATCGCTCGCATGGAAGTGATAAGTCGACATGTTGACGGATGGTGGTAAAACTTCTAGGTCATTATTTCGGCAGTCATCAATTAAAAATACCACACTGTCGGTGTTCTGCATTTCCGATGACATTACAGCTGCCATAAACTCTGCAGGATAATGAGCTTTTAACCATGCAGTATGGTAGGCAACGAGGGCATAAGCAGCAGCGTGAGATTTGTTAAAACCATAGCCTGCGAACTTTTCCATATAGTCAAAGATATGGTTGGCTGTACTTTCGTCAATCCCTTTTTCAGCAGCACCTGCTAAGAAAATTTGACGCTGCTTAACCATCTCCTCAGGTTTCTTTTTACCCATTGCACGACGTAGTAAGTCAGCGCCACCGAGTGTATAACCCGCACATATCTGTGCCGTCTGCATAACCTGTTCTTGGTAAACCATAATCCCGTAAGTTGGTTCTAATACACCTTCAAGAAGGGGGTGAAGATATTCAAAATCCCCACCATGCATACGGTGAATAAAGTCAGGAATAAGATCCATTGGACCAGGACGGTACAATGATACGAACGCAATAATCTCTTCAAATTTACTTGGACGTGCTTCTTTAAGCATTCGTTTCATGCCGACGGATTCAAACTGGAATACCGCGGTTGTATTTGCATCGGCAAAGACAGAATATGCTTTAGCATCATCAAGTGGAACATGCGAAATAATGAGTGGATCATTACTATCGCGGTTTTTATTGATATTTTGAATTGCGTCTTCAATAACGGTTAAGTTACGTAAACCCAAGAAGTCGAACTTAACGAGACCAGCTGCCTCTACATCGTCTTTATCGTATTGCGCAACACGGCTGGTTCCGTCTTCATCACAAAGTACAGCCGAGAAATCGGTAATCTTACCTGGTGCAATGACAACACCACCAGCATGTTTACCGGTATTTCGGGTAATACCTTCTAATTTTAATGCCATTTCCCAGATTTCACTGGCATCGTCATTATCTGGATTAGATGGATTGGTAACAATATCTTTAAGCTGAGGTTCCATCTCAATAGCAGTGGCTAAGTCTACACCGAGTGGTTTAGTAGGTACCATTTTTGAGATACGGTCAGCTAAACCGTAAGATTTACCTAATACACGGGCAACGTCCCGAATAGCACCTTTTGCTGCCATCGTACCGAAAGTTGCAATTTGCGAAACGGCTTCACGTCCATAAGTGCGTGAAACATAATCAATAACGCGATCACGTCCAGCAATACAGAAGTCGACATCAAAGTCGGGCATCGAAACACGTTCTGGGTTTAAGAAACGTTCGAAAAGTAGATCGTAACGAAGAGGATCAAGATCGGTAATTTTTAAACTATATGCTACAAGAGAACCCGCACCTGAACCACGGCCTGGACCCACAGGAACGCCGTTATTTTTTGCCCATTGAATGAAGTCCATGACGATAAGGAAGTAACCCGGGAACCCCATTTTCAGGATAATACCGACTTCATAATCAATTCGTTCATCGTAAGGCTTACGAATTTCTGGCCAGTCTTCGCCACGTTTTTCGACAGGGTAAAGATAATCTAAGCGTTCTTCTAAACCTACTTTTGACAAATGTTCAAAGTAAGTGTCGATGGTAAAACCATCTGGAATTGGATAATCAGGTAAAAAGTAGGTGCCAAGTTGTAGGCTAACATTACAGCGTTTTGCAATGTTATAGGTGTTTTCGATAGCACTTGGGATATCAGAAAACAATTCGATCATTTCATCGGATGTTTTAAAGTGCTGTTCAGGGCTATATAAACGTGGACGACGATCATCTGCTAATACATAGCCATCAGCAATACAAACACGAGCTTCATGTGCTTCAAAATCTTCTTTTTCTACAAAGTGCACATCATTATGCGCAACTACACCCACATTATATTGGGCAGCAAGTTTAGCGGCTTCTTGAATAAAATCTTCTTCACCTGGACGGTCAGTACGTGTTAGAGCAAGATAAACACGATTACCAAATTTTTCGATCCATGCTTCTAAAAGAGGAGCTGCTTTTTGAGGGTTAGATGAACAAAGCATCTGACCCACATCACTATGCTGGCCAAGTAAAACGATAATATCTTGATGCTGTTCAAGTACCCACTCTTTTTTTACACATGGAATACTGAGTTGTTGACCTTCAATAAAACCGCGTGAAACGATCTCGGTCAGACTTTTCCAGCCTACATTACTCATTGCAAGTAAAGTTGCACGATGTTGTGCATCATCAAGGCGGATTGTGCTACCTAAAAGCGGTTTAATCCCTTTTTTTAAACAAGAATTATAAAATTTTACCGCTGCATGCAGGTTTGAAAGGTCGGTTAATGCCAGCGCAGGCATTTGGTCTTTAACCGCAGCGTTGACCAAGTCAGGTATGCGAACTATCGACTCTGTAATCGAAAATTCTGTATAAATACCGAGATGAACAAACTGCATAAACCAATCCTTAATACGACTGCAGCATAGTTTAGCATGCAAAGTTAAAACGAAATGCTTAATATTTTGGCAAACTGTTAAGGATTTTATTATTTAAGAAGAATGATTTGAACATCTATTGTACAGATTTAATATAAAAGAGCTTATTTTTATTAAATAGGACCAGTCCAAACCTTATGTTTGGACTGGTTGAAAAGCTTAGTACTGCCAGAACATGCGTTGAATTTCTTTCGTATCATTCGTCTTAGTAAGAGCTAAGGCTGCAAGAAGACGCGCTTTTTGTGGGTTTAAATCATGTGCTGCTACCCAACCATATTTAGAATCAGGTTGTTCTGCATCACGTAATACAAAACCTTGTGCAACACGTGACGAACGGATAATTTGGATACCGTTTTTGTCGTGAAGATTTTGTAAGGTTGGTACGATATATTTTGGTACAGAGCCGTTACCTGTACCAGCGTTAATAATCGCTTTAGCACCAGCTTTTGCATACGCTTCATATGCATCTGGAAGCATAGAGTCCGAACCATAAACGATCTGTACAGTTGGAAGTGTATCGCCTTTAATATTTTCAATATTAAATTCTGAAGCATTGGTATGACGTTTTACAGATTGTCTGAACCAGTACGGCTTGCCTTCAACTAATGTACCTAAAGCACCCCATTGGCTAACAAAAGCATTTGTATGGATGTTAATGCCTTTAGTCACATCACGTGCAGCAAAAATAGAGTCGTTCATGAGAACCATAACGCCCTTATTTTTTGCGTCATCGGAAGCTGCCAAAGCAACTGCACTATAAAGGTTAAGCGGACCATCTGCTGAAAGAGCAGTTGAAGGACGCATTGAACCAACAAGTACAATTGGTTTATCAGTATGAACAACCAAATTTAAGAAAAATGCTGTCTCTTCTAAAGTATCTGTACCGTGTGTAATCACGACACCATTAACAGATGGCTTTTTTACAAGTTCATTAACTTGACGAGCAATTTCTAATAATTCCTTATCAGTAATACTCTCAGAAGCGATTTGTAATGCTTGAATACCAGTTACATTTGCTAAATCTTTGATTTGTGGAACTGCATTGATTAGCGTATCAACAGGAACCTTTGCAGCAGTATAAGTTGCACTGTTTGCCGAGCTTGCGCCAGCACCAGCGATAGTACCGCCAGTTGCAACAACAACAACATTATTTTTTGCATAAAGTGGGAGAGAGCAGGCTAATAAGCCCATCGCTAAACCTAAAGATTTAACAGTTTTAGTCAACATCGAAAATATCCTTATGAAGTGACGAAGTAAAAGTTTGTTGAATAAGTCTGCTTTTCCTAAGCAAAATACATACCATGTAAAACATATTCATAACTTGTTTGAATAAGAAGCATCCCTGAATAGCATTTTGTTTCATCAACAATAGCTTAGTCATTGCTTTTATTTAGCGTTAATAAATAACATGAATAAAATAAAAAATCTATTAAGTTTTTCTAATTTATCTCGATTTGTTTATTTTTTAATATAAGTAAAACAAATGATTTTTTTATCTTTATAAAATTAAAAAATAATAGGAGAGATAGAACTTTAATTTACTATTTGGTGTTTTTATGTTATTGATTTTTATTGTTATAATTTGATTTAACTATTTTTTATAATTTTTAGAAATGAACTAAATATTAATTTTATTAAATTAATATAATTAAGCGCGAATAAAATGAATTAAAAATTAATCATTTGATATTTATTTTCAATAATATAAATTTTGTTTGCGTAATTTTTATTCTCTTTTTAAGGTTTAATTTAAGAAAATTTAATAGTACTTTAAAATCATTATTTAATATAAAAATATGTGCGTATTTCTAACCCTTAAATTGAGAATAAAAAAAAGAGCAATTTTATAAGGTCATATAAAATTGCTCTTAAGTTGGGAGAGTGGGAGAAAAGAGAAACTTAAGCGATCGTTTGTTCTTGAGTTGATTTAATTAATACAGATTTTGGTAATTCTTCAGTATCGGTCACTTTGTCGCCTTCAAGCTTGGCAACAACTGCGGTCGCAATACTGTTACCTACTACATTTGTTGCAGTACGGCCCATATCAAGGAACTGATCGATACCGAGCAATAAAAGGATGCCAGCTTCAGGCAAGTGGAACATGGTGAGTGTTGCTGAAATAACGACAATTGAAGCTCGTGAAACACCTGCAATACCTTTACTTGTTACCATGAGAGTTAACAAAATTAAGATTTGTTGAGTAAAGCTAAGATCAATGTTGTACGCTTGAGCAATAAAGAGTACTGCAAACGTGGTGTACATCATTGAACCATCTAGGTTAAAGGAATAGCCTAAAGGTAATACGAAGCTCGTTACTTTCTTAGGCACACCAAACTTATTTAGTGCATTCATTACTTTAGGGTAGGCTGATTCGCTTGAAGCTGTAGCAAAAGCGAGCGTTACAGGTTCACGAATTAATTTGCCTAAGCGAAAGATATCTTTTTTAAGTACGATTGCACCGACAGAGAATAAGATGATCCACAGTAATAAAAGACCGAAGTAGAACTCTGCGATTAAGATGCCATAATCAACAATCAAGCCTAAACCTTGTACTGTAATTGCTGAAGCGATTGCTGCAAATACTGCTACAGGTGCAAACATCATGACGTAATCGGTAATGCGGAACATGATCTTGCTTAGTTCATCAGTCAAACGAATAATCACTGAATCTTTTTCTTTGCCTTGATTTACAAAAGCGAGAGCTGAACCAAAGAAAATAGAGAAAACAAGGACCTGTAAAATATCATTATTTGCCATTGCTTCTGCAATGCTGCGAGGGAACACATGGCTGATGAATGATTGCAGGGTAAAACCACTCGTTGTTGGAAGAGAAGCGCCACTCAATTGCTGAGCTGTTGGTAATGCTAAATCTAGAGCCGCACCAGGTTGGAAAAAGTTTGCTAAGCCCATGCCGATCGCAAGCGATACAAACGAGGCGGTAATGAACCAAGTCATCGACTTAACAGTAATACTGCCGATTGATGTTGATTTTCCCATTGAGACAATGCCCGAAACAATTGTGGCAAATACCAATGGAGCAATAATCATTTTGATAAGACGTAAAAAGATGTCTGTACCAATATTGAAATAAGAAGCGATCTGTTTGAGTTGTTCACCTTCATTGAAGAAGTGGTGACAAATCCAACCTGTTAGTACGCCAAGTAAAATAGCAATAACAATATACTTGAGCAATTTCTTTTGCTTCATATGAACCTCTATCCATTTGATTCAATCATCCTTTGATGGGATTTGGATAATTGAAAGCTTTCCTTGTTAGTTCAGTCCGGTCGTTTTAACGATTTTATCTTCCTAGATCTGTATCTGTTTTAACCGAATCGAATATGGCGATGTTGTTATGGAGAGGGATTGTTGCTCGATTTTGAAGCAGTGTGAAATGCAAAAATATATTGTACCATGCATTTTTTGCATAATAAAAATTGGCTAAGTTAACAGAATATAAGTAATTTTGAACGTATGGTAAAAAATATATGGATAAAAACGTGCACTATCTTTTACACTTAAAAAAATGAATAGGTGTACAAAAATATTTTAACTTCAATATCTTATTTTTGGAGAGTAAGGTGTGGAGAAGATCTGTGATTCTTCTTTTACAAAAATGAATAAACCAGAATTATAAAAAAGGCACCTAGTTTAAGATGCCTTTTTTATTATGCATTTTTTTTAACGACGGTTGGCTAAGAAACGGCCTAGTCGTGTAATTGCTTCACGTAATTCATTTTCGGCAGGTAGGAAAACCACACGGAAATGATCGGGTGTTGGCCAGTTAAAGCCCGTACCTTGAACCAATAAAACTTTCTCTGCGCGCAGCAAATCAAGCATTAATTTTTCATCATCTTCGATTGGGTAGATGTTTGGATCGAGGCGTGGGAAACAGTACATTGCTCCATCTGGTTTTACACAGCTCACCCCAGGAATCTCATTAAGCATTTCCCAGGCGATATTACGTTGCTCGTATAAACGGCCACCGGGACGGATCAAGTCATTAATAGATTGATAACCGCCTAGGGCAGTTTGGATTGCATATTGAGCTTGAACGTTTGCACATAGACGCATTGATGCCAACATGTCTAAACCTTCGATATAGTCGGCAGCACGGCTTTTATCGCCAGTGATTGCCATCCA
This sequence comes from Acinetobacter sp. WU_MDCI_Abxe161, assembly GCF_025514355.1. NCBI lineage: Bacteria > Pseudomonadati > Pseudomonadota > Gammaproteobacteria > Moraxellales > Moraxellaceae > Acinetobacter > Acinetobacter sp. WU_MDCI_Abxe161. The sequence goes on along the minus strand of NZ_JAHPTU010000004.1, from coordinate 308,280 downwards.
ACCTGAGCGGAAGCCTGCAATACGATAAGCTTTTGATAGGCCGTTAAAAGATACACAAAGCTGGTCGCCCGCTAATGATGCTACTGAAACATGTTCAATACCGTCATAAATAATTTTGTCGTAAATTTCATCGGCAAATAAAATTAGATCGTATTTTTTCGCAAGCGCTACAATCTGTTCAAGAATATGACGTGGGTAAACTGAACCAGTCGGGTTATTCGGGTTAATGATGACAATACCACGAGTACTCGGAGTAATTTTACTTTCAATATCAGCAATATCCGGATACCAGCTATTTTCTTCATCACATTTATAGTGAATTGCTGTACCACCTGAAAGATTAACTGCTGCTGTCCAGAGCGGATAATCCGGCATTGGAATAAGCATTTCATCTCCGTCATCTAATAGGCCTTGCATAGCCATGACGATGAGTTCAGACACACCGTTACCCACATACACGTCATTAACGTGCATATTTAAGATACCTTTTTGCTGGTAGTACTGGCAGATCGCTTTACGTGCCGGAAAGATACCTTTTGAATCTACATAACCAATCGCATTTGGCAGGTTTAAAGCAACGTCATTAATAATTTCTTGTGGTGCTTCAAAGCCAAATGGAGCAGGGTTGCCGATATTCAGCTTAATAATTTTATGTCCTTGCTCTTCCATTTCATTGGCGGCTCGCAATACTGGTCCGCGAATGTCATAGCAAACATGCTCAAGCTTCGATGATTTTTTAATTTCTCGAGAAGTTGGCATAGATTGGAGAGTAGCAGTATTTTTAGACATAGCTGGATTCACTTTTGCATATCGGTATAAATAACTTTTAAATGTTTTAACTGTTACCAAATTCAGATCATGTTGATCTCTCAATAGTTCAACAATTTTTTCGTGGGTAAAACCCGATTGTTGATACTGTTTGATAACAGGTAATAGTTGCTGGAAAAGCACACTTTTTTTCTGAGACATGTTTTGTCCTGTACAACCGTGCCACACAAGAATAGCACCATCTTTGCTTCCTTGAAAGAAAATAAAATGTAAATTTGCTTACTTTTGTTTTTATATTTTGCTTACTTTTTGCTTTCTGTAGCTTAGATGTTTAAATTCCAACAATTTTTACGTTCAGAGACTAGTGTTTTTTTGATGAATGGCGTAAATATAAAATACGTTTATCAATTTATGTTTACATCAGAATAAAAGGTGCAGGTCATGGGAAAAGTTAATAAAACAGACCGAGAATGGCAAAGAGAGTTATCACCTGAAGAATATCGGATAACGCGACAAAAGGGCACTGAACCAGCATTTACGGGGCAATACTGGAATACGAAGCAACATGGTACATATGTATGCCGTTGCTGCGGTGCAGAATTGTTCTCATCAGATACAAAATATGACAGCGGGTGCGGCTGGCCAAGTTTCTTTCGTCCGATCAATGGTGCTGTCATTGATGAACATGAAGATTTAACGCATGGTATGGTCAGAACGGAAATAGTTTGTCATGATTGCGAGGCTCATTTAGGGCATGTATTTGAAGATGGACCACAGCCGACTGGTTTGCGCTATTGTGTAAACTCGGCATCATTACAACTGAAAACACAAGAAAAAAATGATGAGGAAACCTATCCATGAGTAATATTTATCAGTTTGAAGCTGAGCTATTAGAGGGTGAAGTTAAGCAATTGGCTGATTACAAAGGTAAAGTTTTACTAATTGTAAATACTGCAAGTAAATGTGGTTTTACACCACAATTTGCTGGTCTTGAAAAGCTTTATGAAAAATATAAAGATCAAGGATTAGAAATTTTAGGTTTTCCCTGCAATCAGTTTGGTGGGCAGGATCCGGGAACTAATAAAGAAATCGGTAGTTTTTGTCAGCGTAACTATGGGGTGAAATTTCCCATGTTTGCTAAAGTTGATGTAAAAGGCCCGGAAGCCCACGTGATTTTCAGATATTTAACACGTGAAGCTAAAGGTATTTTAGGCAGTAGTAGTATTAAGTGGAACTTCACCAAATTTTTGGTAGGTAAAGATGGTGCTGTTCTAAATCGCTATGCACCTACGACTAAACCAGAAGCTTTAGAAGCTGACATTGAAAAAGCATTGGCGAGTTAATCGTTTAAATGAGCGCTATTCCTCCAGCCTTTGAGTTTTGGCAAGATGGGCGAATGCCTTATGTTGAAACTAGAAGGTCTTGTTTTAGCCGAACATGTTATAAGTCACATAGTCACCCAACCTTTTCTATTGGGGCTATCGATGAAGGGAATAGCGTTTTTCAAAGCTCATTTGGTACGTCCCAAAAGATTAGTGCTGGTACTTTGGTTATTGTACCGGCACATATTGAGCATTCATGTAATCCTTTGCCAGATCAAGCTTGGAGCTACCAGATGCTACATTTGGATATCTCATGGCTTAAGCAATGGTTTACAGAGTTTCAAAAAGAGGGCTTTGATTTAAATTTACCCCAGCATAGACCCCTTATTATAAAAGATGAGTCTTTATATCAGGCTTTTTCTGATATGAATGAGACTTTATTCGACCCTCAAAAGTTAATTATTGAAAAAGAACAATCATTGATTTATTGCCTTACTCAATTATTACTCCCTCATTTCATATTAGAAGAAATACAGAAAACTCAATATTTGTATGAAGATTTCTTGGACTTAATTAATATTATTAAATTGTCAGAGCGATTTATTTCTTTAGAAGCGCTTGCTGAGCAGGTAGGCCTGAGCCGATATGCAATCATTCGTTTATTTAAAGCCAATGTTGGCCTAACACCACATGCATTTCAAATTAATTTAAAAATTAATCAAGCTAGAGCCCAGTTGAAACAAGGAATTTCACTCGTAGAATTGGCAATAAATTTAGGTTTTAGTGATCAGAGCCATTTTCATAAAGCTTTCAAAGCGCATACAGGAATCACTCCTCGTCAGTTCCAACTTGCAGCCGCGCAATAATTTACAAGAAATTAATTTTCTCTATTTTTAAGCTATTCCATACAGTTTTAAAGATGAAATCGTTATGGAAGTTTTTTTGGTTATTGCCTTTACCCATTTTTTAGCGTTGTTATCTCCAGGTCCAGATTTTTTTCTTATTCTTACTAGTCTTTTGCAAAAAGGTCGCCGTTATACCTATGGTGTTGTTTTAGGAGTTACCTTGGGCAATGCCTTGATCTTAATGGTTTGTCTATTTGGATTTATGATGCTTGGCAATTTAAGTACAACCATTCTTTTAGTACTTAAATGGATGGGGGCTGGATATTTAGCTTATCTGAGTTTTCTTTGTTTTAAAGCAGCCCAAGGTGCTAACGTAAATATGACGGTTGAAGAAAATATTTTGGTTAAACAAGAGTCCAGTTATAAAAGTAAGATTAAAAGCTTAGCTTTGGGTTTGCAGTCCAGTCTTCTAAATCCTAAAAATATAATGTTCTACAGCAGTTTAATGCTGCTTATTCAAAAGGATTTTAGCTTATTTCAAAAATTGCTCATGAGTATATGGATGGTCGGAGTGGTTTTAATCTGGAATATCTTATTGGTTAAACTACTTGCTCAGGGACGAGTTTTAGACAAAATTAAGCGCTCTGCGACAGGTTTATACTATTGTTCTGGTATCGCTTTTATTATTTTTGCTGTACTTTTGATTACATATAAATAGTGTTATAGCCCAGTTGTACGACCTGAGAAAAGGCTGTACAACTGGTAAGAAGACGCTTACAGAATCGCTTTTAAGCGTTTAACCACTTCTTCACATTGTGCTAAGTCTGCCACTAAAGCCATGCGTACATGGTTGGCGCCTGGGTTACCTTGCTCGGTATCACGAGATAAATAACGACCCGGTAAAACTTTAATGTGTGCTTTTTCCATAAGCATTTTGGCAAAAGTTTCATCATTATCGACTTTTAACCAGTAATAAAAACCAGCGTCTGGCTTTTGTAATGGAAGCAAATGACCTAGCTCTGATTGAAATAAGTCAAATTTTGCACGATATTGCTTACGGTTTTCTTCAACATGATTTTCGTCATTCCATGCTGCAATTGATGCAAGCTGATGTTGAACAGGCATTGCCGCGCCGTGATAGGTACGGTATTGCAAATATGGTTTTAATAGTTCAGCATCACCCGCTACAAAACCTGAGCGTAGACCCGGTAAATTTGAGCGTTTTGAAAGTGAATGGAAAACGATACAGTTCTTATAGTCATCACGACCAAGTTCAGCACAAACTTCTAATAGACCAGTAGGTGCTTGGTCGAACCAAAGTTCTGAATAGCACTCATCGGAAGCAATAACAAAATTATATTGATCAGATAAGGCAATCAGCTTTTTGAATTGTTCTTTAGAAAGTACCGTACCTGTTGGGTTACCCGGTGTGCATACAAAAAGAAGAGCTGTCTTTTCCCAAACTTCGGCTGGTACAGCATCAAAGTCGCCTAAGTAACCATTTTCTTCAGTGCAATTAATGAAGTAGGGCTTTGCACCAGCAAGTAATGCGGCACCTTCGTAAATTTGATAAAACGGGTTTGGCATCACCACATAAGGTGCATCTTCACGATTAATTAACGCCTGTACAAAAGAGAAAATACCTTCACGAGTACCAGAAACGGGCAAGATGTGATTTTCAGCACTAATACTGTTAAGTTTAAAGCGCTTGGTTAACCAATCTGCAATGCTTTGGCGAAGCTCAGGTAAGCCTTTGCTGTTTGGGTAAGTTGATAGATGGTTAAAGTTATCAATAATAGCCTGTTTAACAAACTCTGGTGCTGGATGCTTCGGTTCGCCAATTGATAGAGGAATCAAGGGAAGGTTGGCAGGAGTAGTATCCTTAAAAAGTTGGTTTAACTTTTCAAATGGATACGGATGTAATAACGACAAGCTAGAGTTCATTAAACAGTTACCAAGTAGTTGAGTTTCAGTGCTGACAAATTTGATTAGATGCTTCATCTAATGCAGCTTTCAGTTTTTCCGAGAAGAGTTTGACCTCTTCGTTATTCAGCGGTTTTCCATCCTTTTTGGTGACAAAGAAAATATCTTCGGCACGTTCACCTAAAGTTGCGATTCGAGCTGAATGGATGTCTAAACCTTGCATCATAAATAAACCACCCACGCGTGCAAGTAGGCCGGGATGATCGAGTGTTGAAATTTCGACCATATTTTGCTGTAACGCTTCATTCAATGTTACATCGACTGTATTTTCAATATCAAAGTGACGTAATTGACGTGGAATACGGCGCTGCATGAGCCCCGGGTATTGATCTGGTTGGCTAAGTGCCTTCACTAATGCATTTTTAACCGTTTCTTCACGTTCTGGGTCAGTAAGTAATGTACCGAAACGATCAAGTACAACATAGGTGTCTAAGCTAAAAGCTGTACTTGCTGTGATAATTTTTGCGTCCTGAACGTCTAAGTTCATTCGGTCTAAAACAGCAACAGTGGTGGCAAACAGGTTAGGTTGATCGCGTGTATAAATAAAGATTTGTACTGCATCTTGAGCTGCTTTACGGTGAGCACGCAAGAGGACTAATGGCTCAGGATTATCGCCATGTTTTAAAATGGCTTGTGTGTGCCATGCAATTTCATCTGCCGATTCTTTAATGAAGTATTCATCACCAAGTTCTTGCCATACTTTTTCGACATCTGCCAATGAGAAGTTATTTACCAATAATTCACTGGCTGCAAATTTGGTATCTTCAATCAGCATTTGATAATCAACAGGACGACCTAATCCAGTACGGATTACATCACGAGCATGCGTATAAAGTTGACGCATGAGAGAGGCGCGCCATGTATTCCAAAGTTTTGGATTTGTCGCATTAATATCGGCAACTGTTAAGGTGTATAGATAATCAAGATGCTCCATATCACCAAGTTTTTCAGCGAAATCTTTAACAACATCCGGATCAGAAATATCTTTTTTCTGAGCTGTTAAAGACATGAGTAAATGGTTTTGAATGAGCCATGCAATTAATTTGCATTCACGTTCTGTAAAGCCATGTGCACGTCCAAACTCAATAGCATCTTCTGCACCAAGTTCACTATGGTCACCACCGCGACCTTTTGCAATGTCATGGAATAAAGCAGCAATAAACACAATATCTTGACGGGCAAGACGTTGGAAAACAGAACTTACCACAGGGAATTCTTTAGCGAATTCGGGTTCTCTAAAGCGGTTTAAATTGCGAAGTAATAATAATGTGTGAGCATCGACTGTATAGATATGGAATAGGTCATATTGCATAAGACCCATAATTTGGCCAAAAGCAGGGATGTAGTTTCCTAAAACACCATATCGTTTCATCGCGACCAAGGTATCGTATAGACGATACGGTGAGCGAATAATCGACATAAATAGTGCTTGATGCTCAGGGTTATCACGATAACTTTGGTTAATCCGTTTCGCAGCAAGAATGAGTAAGCGCAAAGTTCGAGCGCGAATGCCTTCAATATCTGGTCGATTGGCTAAAATATAGAACAGCTCTAAAATTGCGCTTGGATGTTCTGCGAATATTTTATGATGTTGTACCGCAAGTTTATTGTCGACAATTTTAAAATGATTATTAACTTCTTCAATTTTGCGTTCGTAGTTTGGTAATCGAGGGGTAATAACCGATTCGCTAAAATACGCCAGTAGCATTTCATTGAGGGTTGAAACCTGTTGCGCCGTACGGTAGTAGCGTTTCATGAACTGTTCAACACCGTAATTTACAGGTTGACCTTCTTGGCGCACATACCCAAATTTAGCGGCGATCTCTCTTTGGTGGTCAAAGAGCAAACGGTTTTCATCACGTTTGGCTAAACGGTGTAAATGGTGACGGATTTCCCAAAGAAAACTTTCAGCTTCTTCTAAAACTGCAAGTTCAAACTCTGAAATGAAACCTAAATGCACTAAGTCATAAATACGGTTTACTCGGAAGTGGCGTTTAGCAATCCAGCCAATCTGGTTAATGTCACGGATACCACCCGGTGCATTTTTAATGTCAGGTTCTAAATTACTTTCAGTATTATTGTGTTGGTGATAACGCTTGGCTTGCTCTGCCATTTTTGCGTCATAGAATGTTTTATCTGTCCATGTTTGCGAAACGATACGGCGAGGCCATTTCGCAAGCTGACTATTACCCGTAATTAATCGCGCTTCAATTAAAGTGGTTGCAACGGTTAAATCGGTCGCGGCTTGTTCAACACAGCTTTGAATGGTGCGAACGCTAATACCGGGTTTGAAATTACCCACATCCCACAAAGAAGAAATAAATGTAGAGATGCGTTTTTCATTTTCTTCGTTAATTTCATGTTCCGATAAAATCATGATATCAACGTCAGAATAGGGCAACATTTCACGTCGCCCATAACCACCTACCGCAAATAAGCCGAGTCCAGTCTGGTCTAGTTCGGCATGTTTCCATAAAAAGATCAGTGCTTCATCAACGAGGTCTGAGCGCGCTTTAATTACATCCCGAATAGATTGCCCATTTTCATATGAATCTTGCAATTGCTTTTCTACATCCGTTCGCCACTGATTAATGGCTTTAATATCATGATGGCTTGTAACGTAGTTCAACAATGGCGATGTATTGATCATGAAAATGGGTCTACCAATAAATAAATATTAAGAGTTGGTTTTTACGCTTACTTGATCAGCGGTTTCTTTCGCTAAAGTACGAGCAAGATCGGTGTTTTCTGCACGTGCCGTTGCGACACCCATACGACGGCGTTTGAAACCTTCTGGCTTACCAAACAATCGTAGGTCAGTATCTGGATTGGCTAATGCTGTATTTAAACCGCTAAAGCTTAAATTGTTGGCATCTACACCCGCATAAATCACTGCACTTGCAGCTACACTATGGCGCGATGTATTCACAGGTAAACCTAAAATCGCACGGGCATGTAACTCAAATTCGCTTTGAAATTGCGATGCTAGTGTTACGAGGCCAGTGTCGTGTGGGCGAGGTGAAACTTCACTGAACCAGACCTTATCGCCTTTAATAAACAGCTCTACACCAAAAATACCACAACCACCCAGTGCTGTTGTCACTTTATTTGCAATACGTTTTGCTTCTTCAAGTGCAGCCGCAGTCATGGGCTGAGGTTGCCAGCTTTCTACATAATCACCGGCATCTTGGCGGTGACCAATTGGATCACAGTAATGAGTTTCGATTTCACCAGTTTCAGGGTTTTTAGCACGAACTGTAAGTAAGGTAATTTCAAAATCAAAGTCAATTTGAGATTCAATAATGACCGTGCCTTGGTTAACCCGGCCACCTTGCATCGCATATTCCCAAGCAGCATCGACCTCGTCAAAGCTTTTCACACGAGACTGACCTTTCCCTGAAGATGACATGACTGGTTTTACAAAGTTTGGATAACCAATATCATCACAAGCAGCACGGAAACTTTCTAGAGAGTCAGCAAAACGATAAGCAGAAGTAGGTAAACCAAGCTCTTCAGCCGCAAGACGACGAATGCCTTCACGGTTCATGGTGAGATTTACAGCTTTAGCAGAAGGAATCACAGTTGCGGTTTGGCTTGCTTCAATTTCAAGTAAAACTTCTGTCGCAATTGCTTCAATTTCAGGGACAATTAAATTCGGTTTAATTTTTTCGATGAGCTGTTTTAACTCAGTTGGATCGGCCATGTTGAGCACATAAGAGTAATGTGCAACTTGCATGGCTGGTGCATGATCATAACGGTCGGCTGCATGTACTTCTACACCAAGGCGTTGTAAGGAAATTACAACTTCTTTGCCAAGCTCTCCTGAACCTAACAATAAAACTTTAAAAGCAGAAGATTGAAGTGGGGTACCGAGTGTCACGCTCATGCGAATCATCCTGACAAAATTATTTTTTTAAGCATAGCAGAACTTATGGTTGAGTTAAGCCTTATAACGCATAAAAAAAGTAATTTTGTCGGACAATTAAAAATGTACTTTTTAGATATTCACTTGATAGTTTAAGAGCAACTCATCTCCATTTTTACCACGGATGCCCCAATTTTCCTTAGGTGTTTCAAAAATAGTGATTTCGATATCTTGAGGTGCAATTTTGCATTGTTCTTGAATATTGCGAAATAGAGTTTGAATGAGTTGTTTTTTAGTCGCTGGACTGCGGCCTGCAAACATTGAAAGCTCGATAATAATATAATGTTGGCTTCGGTCAGAAGGGTAAATGAAGTTCCCTGGTTTAAGGCTAATAAAACGTTGAAATCTTTTCTCAACAGGATATTTCAATTCTTCAATAAGTGCTTGATGGATTGCATGAGAAAGCAGTTCTCGATACTGCATAATGGTTTGTTCATTTGCGTAAATTTTAACTTGTGACATTTTTATCTCTATTAAGTAGCTAAGGTTATCTTTTTAATCAATTCAAAAATTAGATTTTTCAAGCCAGAAGTTTCAATCTTAAATACTTCTGGCTAGGTTTTATTTTATATAAGGAAGATCAGTTTATCTATTTATAAAGGTAAATATGTATAGATGAGGCCATAAACAATTGCAGCAGTTAAAGTTGCTGGTACGATTTTCTTAAATTTAAAATAAAGACCTGCTAAAACTAAAAAACCGATCAGCATCGCTAAGCTTTTATCTGGCGTTTCAAGGAGTGGTGGAAGAGTTGCAACCACAAGCATAGCGCTAATTGCAGAGATACCAATACTTCCTAAAGCAATTTTGATCCAGACTGAGCCGCGTCTTTGCTGCGAACCCTGTAATTTTTGTATTACAAAAAATGGCCCGAAACGTGAAGCAAAGTTGGCAATACCCACAATAATGCCTACCAGAATAATTTCTAGGTTCATATTAAACCTCAACCTCATCATGCTGTTTCAGCACGTAGTGTTTAAACAGACCAGCTAAAATGCCTGAAAGAATACCAATAAAGATAGCCGCTGATAAGTTAATCCAATAACAGGCCAAGGCTGAAACTAATAACGATACAGCAACAACAAGGCTATGCTTTCGCTCAAAGGCCGCTAATAAAAAGCTTAAAAATAAAGCAGGTAATAAGAAATCTAAAGCTGCTTGTAAAAACTTTGGAAGATGAGAGACCTGATCTGCAAATAATCCGCCTAACAAAGAACCGGTTGCCCAAGCCATCCAACTAAATAGACTTAAACCCAGCATCCATGACTCAGACCATTGCTGTCTGCGCTGCGACAGTTGGATCATTCCGCTGGCAAAAACTTCATCCGTTAAGCCCCAAGCCCACACTGCCGTTTTCTTAAGATTTAATTTATTGGGAATCAAGTTGTATAGAGCAGGTCCATAAAGGACATGGCGAATATCGAGGGCAATAACTGTTAATGCTGTTAGCCAGATGGATGAACCACTAGCCAAAAGTGCAACAACCAAAAATTGGCTAGCGCCAGCATACATTGAGCAAGATAGAAAAAAAGCTTCCCATGGTGTAAAACCGAATTGAGAGGCAGAAACGCCAAAGGCAAAAGAAACGGGTAAATAGGTGAGTACGATAGCTTGGCTATCTTTGGCGCCTTGCCAAAAAGTTGCCGTTTGGGCAGGCATCAATTGTTGTTCGGACACAATACACCTTGGCAATAAACCAAATGATAAAAATACTTGAAAGATTGAGTATTGTAGCCGAATTTAATAGCATAGTGCCGAAATGTTTAATCGGCAGTTTGATATGTTCAAGGCAAAGATTCGTTTAGTTTATATCGCCATGATGTGTGCAGGTATTTTTACATTGCAGGGCTGTGATAATGGTAATCAAGGTGCAGAAAAAAAAGTAGAAATTAAGCCAGCACCGAAACTAACCAATGATGCAACTGTTTATGCTCAAAAAGCATGGACATTAATTAACACGGTTGAGCATTTAGTTTATGAAAAGCAGCTTAGCCAAATCGATGACAAAGTTCGTAAACCGTTACGTCAATTAAGTACAGACTGGCGTATCAATGTAAAAATGACAGATTCGGTCACTGAAGGAAAATATGCGCTTTGCCGTAAAGCTTTAACGAGTCTAGATGTATGGGCGCGCGAAACGCTTGAAAATAATAGTTCGGTTGCTCAAAAACAGGCAGATTATGAGCGTGATAAACAGCAGTGTAAGGAAGCGATTGAAAATCCGAATTTAGGAAACACATCTCCTAAATAAAGCCTATACATATAAAAAAGCGAGATGATCAATCTCGCTTTTTTGCTTTAAACGATAATAGGTGAATGTTAATTACGGTTTTGTTGCAGCTTTAGCTGTGTTTGCAGTTTTTACAGCATCTTGCTTCATTTGGTGAGTCATTTGATGTGATTCATGTTGTGCATGAGTCGCACTGGTCATTGCGTCATGTTTTTGCGTAGTTAAATCTTTTTTTACATCCTGTTTAGTTTTAGCTGCTTCTTTCTTCACTTTTTGAGCGGTAGCTTTTCCATGTACTGCTACACATTTTCCACCTTTATGATTTGGTCCTGTACCACCTTGTAGTTGAGTTCCTTTAGGACATGCAAATGCCGAAACACTTAACATAGCCAATACACCTGCTGTAAGAATTGTTGATAATTTTTTCATGTTAATCAGCGCCTTGTTGAGTATTATTGCTCAGCTTGAGTGTAGGGTGAAAATATCTGCTTTAACACATTTATTTTGTGGAAATAGAGTTTGAACAATGTGTTGTTTTGCAGTGTTATCTAATTTTTTAATTTAATTTTAAGTTTTTATTATTTAGCCGCTTTTAAAAAATTAGGATTGTGCTTGAGCAACTCCTTTCAATCTCTCAATATCTAAAATCTCAATTTTTCTAAAAGCAATTTTGATGATCTTTTGCTTTTCGAGTAGGTTCAGTTCATGATTGATCGTTTGCCTAGATGTGGTCAGCATATTTGCCAACTGTTCTTGAGAAATATGAATTTGACGATCTTGAATAACAATATGATTGCCATATCCTTCTAAAATGAACAGAAGACGTTGAGCCAGCCTTTGAGAAATACTGCGTGTTTGTATCGCAATCTGTTCTAAGAAAACATACCTGAGTTTTTGGCTGGTTAAACATGCAAAGTAGTACCAATAATAGGGATTTTCTTTGAGTAGTTCATTTAAAGGTTTTGCGGGAACGTGCAGTACTCTACTTTTTTTCAAAGCAATTGCGTCATGTGAACGCGGCTCATGGTCAATCAATGATATTTCACCAAACCACATAATCGGCTCAGCAATAGCAGAAAGAGCTTCATTACCGTTTACATCGACATAACCCAAGCTAATTGAGCCTTCAAGTACGGTATAAATGCCATCAAATACATCTTGAGCATGGAAAACATAGCTATTTTTCTCAAAGGTGATTTGCTTGCCATGTTCTAAAATAAAGTTTTGGAATGTTTCTGGAAGCACACTAAACCATGTGTTTTCTTTTAGTCGGTTAATATAAATTAGGTCCAATATCCGGTCATCCATGAAAAAATTCTTTACTTTGTCAAATAGCTGACAACTTTAAGTTTTCCTTATATGTACAGTATCACTATATGTAAGTGAATAGGGAATAACTCATGTCAAATCTGGAGCAACAGCTTAGCAAATATGCGGCTTATCATTTAAATCATAAAAATATTTTGACGCATTTTATTGGTATTCCTCTCATCGTGTTTTCAATTTTGTGTTTAACCGCAAGAGCAGGCATTGATATTGGTAGTTTTAAGCTTACTTTAGCCATGGGGCTGATTGCAGCTAGTACCATCTATTATTTTATTTTAGATAAAGTATTTGGCTTACTCATGCTCGTTCTGTTAGTCGCTGTGTATCCACTGGCGAGCCAAATTTCCCAGTTACCTTTAGGACAATGGTTAGCGGCAAGTATTGGTTTCTTTGTGGTGGGTTGGGTCTTTCAATTTGTGGGACATTATTTCGAAAAGAAAAAGCCAGCTTTTGTTGATGATGTGATAGGACTTGCGATAGGGCCATTATTTGTATTGGCAGAATTTATATTTATGTTAGGTTTTAGAAAGCCTTTGCATGCGCGTATTTTACAAGAGGCGCGCAGTAAACGAGAGATGATGGATGTAAACCATTAAATATAAAAAAGCCCCAACATATTGGGGCTTTTTTTTGAGCTTTAACTTATACGTTAAAACGGAAGTGCATTACATCGCCATCTTGAACAACGTAAGTTTTACCTTCTAAACGCCATTTACCAGCTTCTTTAGCGCCGTTTTCACCGTTGTATTGTACGAAGTCATCATATGCAACAACTTCAGCACGGATAAAGCCTTTTTCGAAGTCAGTATGAATAACACCAGCAGCTTGAGGAGCAGTTGCACCAACTTTTACTGTCCATGCACGTACTTCTTGTACACCTGCAGTGAAATAAGTCTGTAAACCTAAAAGTGCATAACCTGCACGAATAACCACATTTAAGCCCGGTTCTTCCATGCCCATTGCTTCTAGGAACTCAGCACGATCTTCATCTTCTAATAATGAAATTTCAGCTTCGATTTGGTTGCAAAGTGGAACAACAATTGCGTTTTCTTCCGCAGCAAGTTTTTTTACTGCGTCTAAGTGCGGATTGTTTTCAAAACCATCTTCTGCAACGTTTGCAATATACATAGTTGGTTTTAAAGTCATTAAACCAAAACCACGAACTAATTTACGTTCATCATCAGACAAATCAGCCGCGCGAGCTGGTTTACCTTCGTCTAGTAATGGTTGGATTTTTTCTAAAACAGCTTTAGTTGCTACAGCTTCTTTGTCACCGCCTTTAGCAACTTTAGTTAAACGTAAAATTGCTTTAGCAACAGTTTCAAGATCGGCAAGCGCAAGTTCGGTATTAATAGTTGCGATGTCGTCTAATGGATCAATTTTACCATTTACGTGAATTACGTTTTCGTCTTCGAAACAACGTACAACATGAGCAATCGCATCAGTTTCACGGATGTTAGCAAGGAATTGGTTGCCTAAGCCTTCACCTTTTGATGCACCAGCAACAAGACCTGCAATGTCCACAAATTCCATTGTAGTTGGCAAAATACGCTGTGGTTTAACAATCGCAGCAAGTTTGTCTAGGCGTGGATCTGGTACAGGAACAATACCTGTGTTTGGTTCAATGGTACAGAAAGGGAAGTTTTCCGCTGCAATCGCTGCTTTCGTTAATGCATTGAAAAGGGTAGATTTCCCTACGTTTGGCAGACCAACAATACCGCAATTAAAACCCATGAAAACCACTCACAAATGTGTAAATTAAAAATTGTCGCTGATTTTACATGAAAGCCATGACAAAGTCATGGCTAGAGCAGGGTTGTATTGCGTTTAAACTTTACGTTTATCAAGTTGCTGGGCTAATGCATCGCCAGTTGCTTGTACCAACATGACTAAAACAATGAGCACAAAAATTACAGCCAACATAATTTGCATATCAAAACGTTGATAACCATAACGATAAGCAATGTCCCCTAGGCCACCTGCACCAATAGCACCAGCAATCGCAGAGGAGTTAATCATAGTTACAATAGTCACGGTAAAGCCTGCAATAATTCCAGGTAAAGCCTCTGGTAAAAGTACATGCCAAATTATTTGTTTACGGTTACAACCCATGGCTTGTGCAGCTTCAATTAAGCCTTGGTCGACTTCGCGTAAACTGACTTCTGCAATACGTGCAAAGAAGGGAATTGCTGCAATGGTCAATGGAACAACGGCAGCCCAAACCCCGTAACTTGTACCCACAATCCAGCGAGTAAGCGGAATCAGTGCAACCATTAAAATTAGAAAGGGTACAGAGCGAGTAATGTTGATTACCCAACCCAAAGCCTGATTAATCTTTTGTGACGGGTGAATGCCGTGCTCAGAAGTGCTGACTAAAATAACAGCAATGGGTAAGCCAATTAAAAAAGCAATAAATGCAGATGCACCTACCATGAGTAAGGTATCTACAGTTCCAGTAATTAATAAATCAATGAGCTGGTCGTGCATAGCCAAGTACCTCAAATTGTGCAATTGCAGTTGATGCGTCTTGTCGTATAGATGAAAGATCAATTTCTACGTTAGGAATACCAACTAAAAGTGAGCCAATAATGTGCCCTTGAATGGTATCGACCTGACTTTGATATAAATTGACGGGTGCTTTAAATCTAGCAAGTAATTCTTGAATATCTGGAACCAGATGTGCTTCAGCTTCATATTTCAGTTTTACAATAATATGAGTCGAGTTTTCATCAGGTAGAGGACTGATTTTAAAAGGCAGAGTGATCTGCTCAAGGTTTAATAATTCTTGGGTAATTTGCTGTTCTGGTCGTGAAAATACGGACCAGACTTGTCCTGCCTCTACAATTTCACCTTGATCAATCACCACGACTTGATCGCATATTTCTCGAATAACCTGCATTTCATGAGTAATGAGTACAATCGTTAGACCAAGTTCCTGATTAATCTTTTTAAGTAAAGCCAAAATAGTGGCGGTACTTTCAGGGTCGAGTGCTGAGGTTGCTTCATCACAAAGTAAAATTTCAGGGTGATGAACAAGTGCACGTGCAATACCGACACGTTGCTTTTGCCCACCTGAAAGTTGTGATGGATAATAGCCAGACTTATCTGCAAGACCTACGAGGGCAAGGACTTCATTTACACGTTGGTTGATATCTGCTTTGTTGTAATTGGAAACTTTTAAGGGCAAAGCCACATTTTCCCAGACCGTTTTTGCAGACATCAAATTGAAATGTTGGAAAATCATTCCAATACGCTGGCGAGTTTGAATAAGCTCGGAATGACTCAATTCAGCAATGTTTTGTTGATGAATATGAATACTGCCTGTATTCACTTGTTCTAAGCCATTTAAAGTGCGGAGTAGGGAAGATTTTCCCGCACCACTTTTACCAATAATGCCTAAAATCTTACCTTGGGGAATATCAAGGTTAATCTCTTTTAAAGCATGCAGTTCTTGACTCTGCGATTGGTAAAACTTATTTAAACCACGAATTTTGATATGGGGTAGAGAAAAATCAACTTGTGATCCAAAACTCACCATCGTCATTCTCCTTATTTCCAGCCAGGAAACCAAAGTTTTGGCCCAATCTCAGCATCTAACACAGCTTTAACTTTTGGCGAGTTTTGATAGATCTCAACAAATTTCTTTAGTTTGTCGCCCTTATCCTGATAGTCATCACGTACCACAAACAAAATTGCGTAACGTTTATTGGTATTGTCATCAAGTAAAAGCGCACTATCAGGGTCAGCAGTTTTTGCTAAGCGTAAGTAATGTGGGTAGCCAAAAGCCAAATCAACATCATCAATTGCACGGGCAGTCTGTGGTCCTTCAACCTCAATGAATTGCAAGTTTTTAGGGTTTGAAATAACATCTTTAAGTGCAGATAAATGATTGTTTGAATCTTTAAGCGTAATTAATTTAGCTTGTTGTAAAAGTAGTAGGGCACGACCTTGGTTCACAGGATCATTTGGAATGACTACACGTGCGTTTTGTGGCAATTCATCAAGGCTTTTATATTTCTTTGAATAAAGTCCCACATGTGATGCTGCACCCACTGCAAATGCCTTTAATTTAAAGCCAGTTTCTTTAATCGCATTGTCTAAGAATGGTTGATGCTGGAAAAAGTTCGCATCAATATCCCCATGATTTAAAGTAATGTTTGGTGTATTCCAGTCAGAAAACTCAACCAGTTTTACATTTAAACCTTGTTGCTTTGCTTCATCGGCAACGGCTTGTAAGGTTTTTGCAAATGGCGGGCTAATGCCAATCACAAGTTCATTTGAGCCACTTTGACGGTGTTTATTCCAAAAGAATAAAGCAACAAAAAGGACTACAACGACTAAGCCTACGCCTAGCCATTTTTTAGAGGCTGTTTGAGCCATGTCTATCTCCAAATTTAGGCAGTTATTTCTTCAATTTTTGTTAAGTTTTTGCTGTTGTTATAGGGACTACATCGGAACGCTTGAACAGGGTGTTGTTTTGGTAATTGATCACCCCGATTAAAAATTTTGTTCCGCAGTGAACCCGTTTTATATGCAGTTTTATAGCGACCACGTTGTTGTAGCTCAGGAATAACCAAGCGAATAAAGTCGTGGTGAGACTCGGGTGCAACTGTACGTGTCAAATTAAAGCCATCAATATCGGTCTCATCTAAAAGATGAATTAAATATTCAGCAACTTCTTCGCCACTACCCACGATGAGGGGATAACGACCACCTAAAACATGCTGAGCTTTTAAGTCATTTTTTGTGATTTGTTGCTCTTTAAATTTTTCGGTAATCGAAACAATACTGTTACTTTTTTGGTAAGGAATCGCTTCATCGTCGGCAAATTTACTTAAGTCGATACCAGTTGAACTCGCATAATGCGCTAAGCCTGCTTCAGGACTTGCATACTGACGATATTCATTAAGTTTCTGTACAGCGAGATCATGTGTTTCGGCAACAACAACGGTTATACCGACAAAGACTTTAATATCATCCGCTGAACGGCCTTGCTGTTCTGCAAGAGCACGAATCTTTTTCACCTGTTCGCGTATTTTTTCGGGTTTGTCACCGCCAATAAATACACATTCAGCATGGCGAGTCGCAAACTGCATGCCTTTTGGTGAAGCACCTGCTTGAAACAGTGTTGGGGTGCGTTGCACGGAAGGAGACACCTGAAACACACCTTCACTTTGGTAATATTTTCCGTGGTGGTGAATGGTGTGAACTTTAGATGGATCTGTAAAAACACGCTGTACTTTATCTTTTTTAACGGCGTCGTTTTCCCATGAACCTTCCCAATATTTATAGCAAAGCTCTAAAAATTCTTCAGCTTGTTCATAGCGAGCATCGTGGTCTTTTAAACCTTTTTGACCAATTAAGCGTTCCGCACTATCTAGATAACCTGTCACGATATTCCAGCCAATACGACCTTGAGTTAAATGGTCAAGACTCGCAAAGCGGCGGGCAAATTGATACGGATGCTCATAGCTTAAGTTCACAGTGACCCCAAAACTTAAATTTTGAGTGACTGCCGCCATAGCTGAAATGAGTGTAGATGGATCATGGCTTGGAAGCTGAATAGACTCTTTTAAAGTCAGATCAATACCGTTTTGATAGACGTCATACACACCTGTAATATCGGCAATAAACAAACCGTCAAATAAACCACTTTCTAGAGTTTTGGCTTGTTCTGTCCAATAGCTCAGTTCATTAAAGCGGTGAGATTCATCACGTGGATGTGTCCATAAGCCATGATTGATATGTCCAACACAGTTCATGTCAAAGGCGTTTAATAAAATCTCTTTTGCTTTGAAATCTGCCATTACAATGTCCCCCGACGAGGTGGTAGAACACCGTTAAGAACATAGTTCCCAATAAAGTAATATTTCCATCGTGCGGCATCATGTAACGTATGCACACGTGCATTTCGCCAGAAACGGTCTAAGCCGTCTTGTGACTGACTACCACGGCTCCCTGCAAGTTCAATCAGCTTAGACGATGCTTTGAGTGCGATATCAGTACTATGAGCACGTACTTTGGCAACATCGATGGATGCTTTTGCAATGCTTTCAGGTGTGGTTTCAATTTTTGCGGCATCAATTGATTGAGCTGCCTGTTTTAATAACACTTCACTTGCTCGTACATCTACGGCAATGCGTCCTAATTCATAAATCGTTAAAGGATCTTGGTTTGCAGTTTCTACATTTGAATCAATCCATGGGCGAGCTTGATGCACTCTTTGCAAATTTTCTTCAAAGGCTGCACGTGCAATGCCTACCTCAATTGATGCATGCATAATTTGCGCAAAAGGACCCACTAAGGTTGGTTGTAAAAATGCAGTATCAAAAGGAATGACATCATCTGCATCGACAAAAACCTGATCAAATTTAACCGTTCCGCTACCTGTGGTTTTCTGTCCAAAACCAGACCAATCATCAACAAGTTTCAATCCTTGTGAACCACTTTTTACAAAGGCTAGATATTCTCGGCCTGCATCATCTAAAACCAAGGTTGGAATACGGTGAGCAAATAAACTTCCTGTGCAATAAAACTTTTCACCCTGAATGAGATAACCATTTTCATGAGGACGGATATTGGTTTGTTTATGAGTTGAAGTTTTAGTTTTAAACTCTGCAAGTGCGTTACCAAAGCGAGTGCCATTTAACACTTCGCCATATAAACGTTGTTTTTGAGCTTTTGTACCTGTATTGCGCAATACTTCTAAGGCATAGAAATGGTTTTGTGGAATTTGTCCGATTGAACCATCTGCACCGCTTAAAAGTGCAATCACTTTAGCAACAGTATGACTGGAAACTTCGGCACCGCCATATTGCTTTGGCACTGTAATTGCCCATAGGCCAGACTGGCTCAATGCATCGATTTCGGTATAGGGTAAAATTCGCTTAGCGTCTCGCTCAACTGCGGTTTTTTTTAATTGCTCAGCAAACTGTTTTGCAACTTCTAAAGCTTCAGCATCATTTTGAATAATGTGTGCATGGTTTGATGCCGATGTTTGTTTTGTTTGAACCGATTGATATGAAGTCATGACAATTTCTCCTTAAATCCAGGCATGGCGGGCAGGGAAATGACCATTAAGGTAATAATTGCCAATGGCATGTAATTTCCAGCGAACAGGGTCGTGTAAAGTATGTACACGGGCATTTCGCCAATGTTGATCTAAATTATGTTGGCTTAAACTTGAACGGCTACCGCCCAGTTCCAGCAGTTTTTCAGAGATTTGTAGAGCAGCATCATTGGCATAGACTTTTGCTTCAGCAACCAAAATTGAAGCTTTTGCAACTTGTTCATCAGTCACAGTTTGAAGTTGGTCAAGTTCATCTAAATATTCAGCAGCTTCATCAAGCAGTAAAATTGCAGCATCGAGCAAAATATTTAACTTACCCACTTCTTGTAGGGTGTAATGTTCAGAACTGGCTTTTTCAACATTTGCATCAATAATTGGACGTGCTTTATGAATAGTCGATAAAGTATCGTCAAAAGCGGCTTCCGCTATACCTACATCAATCGCTACTTGTAATAACTGCGAATAAGCACCGCGATAAGTTGGGGGTTGCGTCAATAAGCGTTCATCAAAAATAAGCTCAGGATTAACTTCAACATGAGTTAATTTAACCGTACCACTCGCTGTAGTACGCTGACCAAACCCATTCCAGTCATTAATGACTTCAATGCCTTGAGCATCTCGGTTAACAATCACTAAAACAACATGACCTTCAGGATGAACCGCTTTAATTGCGAGCCAATGCGCAAAGCTTGTTCCTGTCGAATAAAACTTTTCGCCATTTAAAATATATTTACTGTTTTCAATGGTAAGGGTAGTTTTTAGTGTTTTTGAGTCATGTGTATTACGCTCTGGACCACCGTTGGCAAGACGTTTGCCAGCTAATATTTCTGAAAAAATAAATTGTTTTTGTTGTTCTGTGCCCATGATTTCGATCAGGTTTAACAGGCTAATCTGATTTTGTGGAATCTGACCAACATTCGCATCGCCTTTACTTAAAATACGGAAAACTTGAGCCAAAGTTTTATTAGAAACAAAAGCTCCGCCGTATTTTTTTGCAATGCGAATTCCGCCTAAACCTTTTTGGCTAAAGCTCTCAATTTGCTCATACGGTAATAAGCGTTGTTGATCACGTGTATTACGACCCTCTAAAGCAAAATCAGCTACTTGATAAGCAGCATTAATCGCTTGTTGATCATTTTGAATGATTTGGACGTATGCCGTCGTTTTAGATAGAGAATTAGACATAATGACACCTTGTATTGCTGTCACTACCTTACAAAAGAAATATTTTTCCACTAAACGAGGACTTATGCTCAGCTTATGAATAAAAATGCAAAGCACTTTTTTTGATTTTTAATAGATAAATAGAGATATAGAAATATATTAAAAATCAATAAATTATAATTTTTATCTGTAAAATGAATAACTAAAAAGGTTTTAATATGAAAAAGAGCTATAAGTACGGTAAAAAAAGATATAAAAAATATAGACCTAACTGTCAGTGAAAAATGAGCACAATATCCATTGTTTTCATTAAAAATAGCTTCTAAAGTATCTACTTACCATCGACCATTTTTGTACAAATAGTCAAATAAAAATAAACGTGGAGATTTTATGCGGGTTTTGTATCAGTTTCCTTTGTCCCATTATTGTGA
Organism: Acinetobacter sp. WU_MDCI_Abxe161; assembly: GCF_025514355.1. Lineage (NCBI taxonomy): Bacteria > Pseudomonadati > Pseudomonadota > Gammaproteobacteria > Moraxellales > Moraxellaceae > Acinetobacter > Acinetobacter sp. WU_MDCI_Abxe161. The sequence goes on along the minus strand of NZ_JAHPTU010000004.1, from coordinate 287,217 downwards.
AAAAGCTCGCTGGTTGTTAGACCATAAAGAACTTGATTATGTGGCTCATAACTTAATTCCAGGATTTCATCGTGCTTTTGCACAACTCAAAACAGGCCAAAATTTATTGCCTATTTTGAAAGATGATCATCAATGGGTTGCTGAATCGACTAAAATTGCACTTTATCTGGATGATACCTATCCAGAGCACTCACTGTTACGTCGTGATGAACAATTAAGACAGCAAACATTAAAAATAGATAGTTTGGCTGATGAGCTAGGTATTCATGTCCGTCGTTGGGCTCTGGCTCACACTTTGGCACATGGTGACCATGCTTTAGAAATTATGATGGGTGAACAAGGCTATTTGCGTCAGTTTGAAAAAATCTCGAAACCCTTTCTCAAGACACTGGTAAAAAAGAACTATAAACTTGAAGAGGAGTTAGTGAGTCAGTCAAAAGAACGTATGGATGAACTCATAAATGAACTAAATAACTGCTTAATAGAAAATCAGGCACGTTATATGGTGGGTGATCGCTTAAGTCTTGCTGACATTTCTGTATGTTCTATGCTTGCTCCTTTATTGGAAATAAAGGGTACGCCGTGGGAACGCGAAGAGGCGGAAAATGCTTCAGAAGAGTGGAATAACTATCAGCAAAATTTACTCGATTTACCTCTTGGTCAATATGTTTTAAGAATATATCAAACTGAGCGTAATGCGCGTGTAGATTGGCGCGGAATTTAAAGTCATAAAATGCCCTGAGAAAATCGGGGCTTTTTTTATCTTTCATAATTAATTTATTTATTCATGTATTACCATCAATTTTCTAAATGATTTTTATCAGGCCATTTGTTTATATTATTGTACTAACTGAAAGACTTTTAACTTTATAAATTTAATTTTACCTAAATGGCTAATAATTCTAATTTTTATGATTTTTTGGAAAATACAATTTTTCTAAATACTGTTTTTAGCCAAAGTTAAGCCACTTTATTGTGCGTGTGTTTACATTGTAATCAATAATTGCCACATTTAAGTGTAAATAGATGAGCTTAATAATAGACAGAAGATTAAAACATAGATTAAAGTAGAAACATGTGAGCAGTTTTAAAGGTATTAATTCTGCAAAACAGATTGAATAAAATAAGTGAAGCAAATGGATGTGTCCTGCTTGGAAAAGTTGGCTCGATAATTGCAATTTAATAATAAATCACTCTATTGTCCTATATGAATGATTCTATAGATAAATAGAGAGAATGATCATCAAGGAGTTCTTATGAAACGTTCTGCAACATCTCTCATTATTTCAACAGTTATGCTTTGTACGGTTGGCGCTACTTCTCAAATTCAAGCAGCAGATACATTAGCTAAAATTAAAAGTACCGGAAAAATCGTAATTGGTCATCGAGAATCTTCAGATCCAATTTCATATGTTGTTGCAGGTAAACCAGTAGGTTATGCAGTTGATATCTGTAACCAGTTTGCAAATGAAATTAAAAAAGAATTGAAAATGCCTGGGTTAAAAGTTGAATACAAGGCAGTAACATCATCAACACGTATTCCTGAGCTTTTGGCAGGCAATATCGATATGGAATGTGGTACGACTACAAACTCTAAACAACGTCAGCAACAAGTTGGTTTCTCAACAAACTACTACGCAACCGAAGTACGTATGGCTGTTAAAGCGAGCTCTGGCATTAAGAGTTTGGCAGACTTAAATGGTAAGGCAGTGGTCACCACACAAGGCACTACATCTGACAAATACATCAAGATGAATGAAAAAGGTCAGGCTGTTAATGTTCAAAATATTTATGGTAAAGATCATGCTGACTCTTTTGCCATGATGGCATCTGGCCGTGCTGCTGCATTTGTAATGGATGATAATATTTTAGCAGGCTTGATCGCTAAATCTTCTACACCTAAAGCGTTTGCAATTGTTGGCCCAGTACTTTCATCTGAACCTTACGGCATTATGCTTGCTAAAGATGATCCAAAATTTAAAGCAGTTGCAGACCGCACTGTAAATAATTTATGGAAAACTGGTCAAATGGACGCTTTATATAAGAAGTGGTTCTTATCACCAATTCCACCAAAAAACACGAATTTGAACATGCAACAAAGTTCATCTTATAAGAAATTAAAAGCTCACCCAACAGATGCAGGAATCTAACTGGATCTTTTTGTCCTAAATTTACTTGTGCAAGTGTAAAAATTCATTTGCACAAGTGGTCTATTTTCTAAAGATATTAATTTAAGGGGCAAACATGTCAGTCGGCTCGCTAAACTGGACTATATTCTGTGCGGAGTCTAATGAATATGGTGTCGATAAAGCCGCATGGGCAGAATCAGTTTGTAAAGCTATTGGTAGCTCAAGCTACAATGCTTATGCTGAGGCACCCACATGGTTACAAATGTTAGGTTCAGGCGTGTTCACTATGATTTGGACAGCTGTTATAGCCTTTCTTATCGCATTTTTATTAGGTTCTCTCCTCGGGGTAATTCGTACATTACCTAACAAACCTCTCGCATTTATCGGCAATTGTTACGTTGAAATTTTCCGTAATATTCCACTTATTGTGCAATTATTCTTCTGGGCTTTTGTTTTTCCCGAATTTTTACCGGACAGCTTAAGTGCAGGTAGTGGGGATGTAGTTGCTGGTGGTTGGTGGAAAAATATTTTGAATCAGCAACCTGCGGTTATTGGTGTTTTTGCATTGGGTCTCTACACGGCTGCCCGTGTATCTGAGCACATACGTGCTGGTATTAATACCGTTTCTCGTGGACAGAAGTTTGCAGCTTCCGCTATGGGTTTTACGACAGCACAAAGTTATCGTTATGTCATTTTACCGGTTGCATATCGTACTGTATGGCCAACGATTACGTCTGAAGCAATGAACGTTTTCAAAAACTCAGCTGTTTTATATGCCTTGAGTGTGTTGAATTTCTTTGCTTATACGAAAACCATGCGTGAAGAAACTTCTCAGGACATTATCATTCTTATTCTCTCTACTCCTGTTTATTTAATTATTACTTATAGCATTAAGTTTGTGATGGCATGGATTGAGAAACGAATGGCTGTACCTGGCTTAGGTTCAGGAGGGAAGTAATCATGGATTTTTCTTTATTACAAAACCCTGATGTGATTGCAGCACTCAAAGAAGGTTTCATTTTTACGCTTACCGTAACGGTATTGGCAATGATGGGCGGTATCTTAATTGGAACCCCATTGGCAATGATGCGTTTATCTAGCAATGCTATCGCCAGCAATTTTGCAAAATTTTATGTTGATCTGTTTCGTGGTATTCCACTAATTCAGGTGATCTTTATTTTTTACTTTTTGATGCCGAAAATTTTTGAGTTTCAATCTGATACCTATTGGGGGCCGTTGTTCTCAAGCGTTGTGACTTTTGCGATTTTTGAAGCAGCTTTTTTCTCGGAAATTGTACGTTCCGGAATTCAGTCTATTTCAAAAGGACAGGTACATGCAGGCTATGCGCTAGGGTTTACCTATGGTCAATCAATGCGCTACGTGGTTTTACCTCAAGCCTTCCGTAACATGCTTCCAGTATTGTTAACTCAAACAATTATTCTATTTCAGGACATCTCATTAGTTTATGTCATTAGTGCACCAGACTTTTTAGGTCGTGCAGATACATTGGCTAATACTTATGGGCCTGAAACAAAAGCAACATTCTATTTAATCGTCGCTGTAGTGTATTTCTGTAGCTCGTTTGTGCTATCGCATTTAGTCAAACGCTTACAGCAAAAAATTGCCATCATTCGCTAATTGGAGATTTTAAATGCCAATGATAGACATCCAACATATCTCTAAATGGTATGGTGATTTTCAGGTTTTAACAGATTGCACGACGAGTATTGAAAAAGGTGATGTCGTTGTTGTGTGTGGACCATCTGGTTCAGGAAAATCAACACTCATTAAAACAGTAAATGCTTTAGAACCATTTCAACAAGGTGACATTATTGTTGATGGGATTTCACTTAAAGATCCAAAAACAGATCTTGCTAAATTTCGTTCAAGAGTAGGAATGGTCTTTCAGCACTTTGAACTTTTTCCACACATGACTGTTTTGGAAAATTTGACGATCGCTCAGGTTAAAGTGTTAAAGCGTTCAGTTGCAGATGCTCGTGCAAAAGGATTGAAATATTTAGAGCGTGTAGGTTTACTCGCTCATAAAGATAAGTTTCCGGGTCAGTTGTCGGGTGGTCAGCAGCAACGTGTAGCGATTGCACGTGGTTTATCTATGGACCCAATCTGTATGTTGTTTGACGAACCAACTTCTGCACTTGATCCGGAAATGGTCGGTGAAGTACTTGAAGTTATGGTGCAACTTGCACATGAAGGTATGACCATGATGTGTGTTACCCATGAAATGGGCTTTGCTAAAAGAGTATCTAACCGTTTAATTTTTATGGATGAAGGTAAAATTTTAGAAGACTGCCCAACGCATGAATTCTTTGATAATTTAGAAGCTCGCCATGAACGTGCGAAACTCTTCTTGGAAAAAATTCAGGCAATGCACTAATACCCTTAAAAAAGAGCCTTTCAAGGCTCTTTTTTTAATCTCATTTCTCTAGAAGTTATATTTTGCTAAGAGATTGATACGTGAATAGCTTCCCATATTAAAGGTGTGCGAGTAGAAAGTGTAGAAGGGCTTACAGGTGCTTTTGATTGGCAAAGTTGTTTTTAGCTGCCTTTAAGCCTTTGTATTTTCAATGCAGAAGTAGTCGTATAGGGTATACTGTCGTTATTGTAAAATTCTGGCTGGGGATAAGAATGGAGTTGGACCGTTTTGATAAACAAATTCTAGAAATTTTGTCTCATGAAGACCTAAATTTGAATGAACTTTCAGAACGGATCAATCTGTCAGTCAGTTCTGTACATCGTCGTATCAAACACCTGATTGAAGCCAACATTATGGGCCAGCTCAAAAGGGAAATTAACTTTAGTAAGCTTGGATTTACTTTACATATTTTATTGCAAGTTTCATTAAGCAAACATGATAGTGAAACGTTTGATAAGTTTCTTGCTGAAATAGAAGCAATTCCAGAAGTCACTAATGCTTTTTTGGTGACAGGGCAAAGTGCTGATTTTATTTTAGAACTTGTAGCGCGTAACATGGATGACTACAGTGAAATTTTGTTAAGACGTATTGGAAAAATTGACAATGTTGTTGCTTTACATTCGAGCTTTGTCATTAAAAAATATAATGTGTTTAACTGTTATAACTTACTTAATAAACTATAAAAAAACGCACCATCTGGTGCGTTTTCTTTCATTCAAATGTCTGATTTATGCATCTAATTGAGCTAAAACCTCATCCGAGAACTCAACGTTGGTATAAACGTTTTGTACATCATCGAGATCTTCAAACATATCGATCATTTTTAGAATTTGTTTTGCTTGATCAACATCTGTAATTTCAGCTTTTGTAGATGGACTCATCACAACTTCTGCGTTGTCAGATTTTAAACCAGCAGCAGCGAGAGCATCTTGAACTTCACCAAAGGTCTCAGGTGAAGTAATTACTAAAATTTCATCTTCTGAAACTTCAATATCTTCAGCGCCAGCTTCTAAAGCAACTTCCATGATTTTATCTTCTAAAGAAACATCTTCAAAAGTAATCTCACCACGTTTAGTAAATAGATAAGATACAGAACCCGCAGTTCCTAAGTTACCATTTGTCTTACTAAAGCAGTGACGTACGTCTGGTACGGTACGGTTTAAGTTATCTGTCATTGTTTCAACAAGAACAGCAACACCACCAACGCCATAACCTTCGTAAGTTACTTCTTTTAAATCATCATTATCTTCACCACCAGCACCACGTTGGATCGCACGGTTAATGGTGTCACGTGTCATATTAACTGAGAGTGCTTTTTCAACTACTGCACGCAGACGAGGGTTGCTAGCAGCATCTCCACCACCAAGTTTGGCAGCAGTCACAATTTCACGAATATATTTAGTAAAAACTTTACCGCGACTTGCATCTTGTTTCGCTTTACGATGCTTAATATTGGCCCATTTAGAATGACCCGCCATGGACGTGAACTCCAAAAAAGAAAATGCAAAAGTGCTAGAATATTAGCATAGGCATGGTTTTGTTGAAAACTGTTGCCCTGCGTTTTGTTAGCCAATTGAATAAGAACAATAAGCTTAAGACCTAATGACTGAGATTAGGTCAAATTAAGTCCAATTTGATTTAGTTAATTTTCACATCTATATCAAATTGTGCATATAGTTCTTTAATTGTTTCCAAATCTTTTTGTAAATCTGTTGGATAAATTTTACCTAAAATCCCACCTTGTTTACTTCGAGCATTGGCATACATTAAAACGATTGGAACATTGGCTGCTTTAGCAATATGCCAAAAACCGGCACGGATAGGTTTGCGTTCCGAACCATCTTTAGCGCGAGTAGCTTCAGGAGCAATCACTAAGTTAAAAGTTTCATGCGTTTGAAATTGTTCAACCATCTGAGAAACAATATCTTTACTTGCTTTGCGATCAACTGGAATACCACCTAGCTTTTCTAAAAGTGGTTTAAGCGGGCCTTTAAAAAGTTCCTTTTTTATTAAAGTATGAATTTTTATATCTAAAATTTGGAAGAGGGCAATCGATAACACTGCATCTAGATTTGATGTATGTTCAAAGCCAATAATAACTTGTTTTTTCTCAAGAATTTGAGGATCTACATTGTAGGTCCAACCAACGGCTTTAAAGATAGAATTACCTAGAAATTTTTTCATAGATCAGTGCAAGTTGATAAATTTTCAGGATTCTAATATGAGTTTGTAGAAAAGCCTAGAGAAATTATGAAAGCTAAAGTAGGGCACCAAAATTAAGGATGAAGTAAGCTCTAAATTGTTTGAAAATTTATTTTTTATTTTTCTCTCAAACTTTTTATGAAAATAATAAACCTGAAGAATATTAAAACTATGAGACTTGCTGAGGGATCTCTTCATTAATTAAATATTCAATATATTGCCAGATCTTTTCTGGATTAATCAGGTTTTTATCCGTGGTGCCATCAATAATCATTCCATCAATAATAGAAATAATAATATGAACAAGAGGAGTAGGGTTTTTTATACCTAATTGAGTAAGCTTTTCATGCAATAAGTTAGTGAGCCATTTTGTATATTCGTAAAATGGTTCACGAATTGAAGTATATTGTTTAGATACTTCAATAAATGCTTTTTTAAATAAACATCCATTAAATGTTTCGCTATTGATCCACTCAATATACCAATTAAAAATAATATGAATTTTTTCAAGAGGACTAGCATCTTGATGTAAATTTAATTGTGCATTGATTGAGTTTTGAATATTTATATTCCGATGTTGCAAACACTCCATAATTAAATTTTCCTTTGAAGGAAAATATTTATAAAAAGTCATCTTTGCAACATTTGATTCAGCAATAATACGGTCAACACCAGTAGCATTGTACCCAATCTGATTAAATAAATTTAAAGCAGTATTTATAATATCTTCTTTTTTTGACATTACTATTCCATATAGTTAAAACTAATTATAACTTAATCTAAAATATTAAATTTTTAATACAAATTATGATAATAAAAAACTGAAATTGATTCAAGTTTATATTGTGATAATGATTATCATTTAATTAGATTTTTTTTAAATTTTCTATTTGATTTCGTATGATTTTACTTCTAATATTAATTAATGATGGAACATGTTTAAATATTAATTTAAGTCATTGTTTTTATAATAAAATATGTAAAAATCGGACAGGCTTTAATAAGTTTAATGAGAGCGGATATGCCTAAGAAATTTGAGAATTTTAATAATCCTAGAAAGAAAGCACTTGCAGGGATGAAGCAAAGCATTTCAGCCGAATTATGGGAAAAAAATTTAAACTTTTTGACCCGTTTGAGGGCGAAAATTGCTGAACACCCTGTATCTCATCATTCTGCAATTGATACTTTAAATAATGGCAAAATTAATAAAGAAGATTTAAAAAAAATTCATTTAGAATATCGTCACGCAATTGTTCAAACTTTCACCGATGCTTTGCTCATGGCTCAATTTCAAACAAAACAATTAGAGCCAAGATTACATGCAGGTGCAAAAATGTATCCGCGCTTTCTTTTGAGTTTAAATATTTTTGATGAGTTTGGATTTCGTCCAGGTTTAGATAAAGACGGTTACTATCAGGGGAATCCTGAATATGCTCACTATCCGCTATTTGAAGATATATTGAATGATTTTGGCATTACAGAACAAGATCGCCTCACGTATCAACCCTCTGAAATTGCAAAGCAGGTCAGGGTGTTTTTAGAAAATGCTTATGATGACTATAAGGCTGTTTCAGCATTATTAGCAGTTGCAGAGGAAGAAGTTATTCTTTATAGCCCACCGTTACGTAAAGCCACCAAAGCAGTAGGTCTGGACGTGGAGGGTGGTGGTTATTACCATGTACATGGGATATCTGAGGATGAAAGTGCAGAAGCCGCAGATGATGACCATGAAGAAGACTTATGGTATGTCTTGATGCAAGCTTGTACAGAAGAAGATTATAACTATATTGAAAAGTTATGCTTAGAGTATTGTGATTTGTGGGAAAAGTTTTGGGATGCTCAATTAGAACATACAGAGCTGTTGCAGAAGCAAATTTTAGCTTAATAGAAGAGATAGGAATATTCAGTTTAGAAGAAAGGTATTTAAAAGCAGTTAAAACTTTAAGATAAAATAAACTTTACAATTTGTTAATTAAGTTTTGAATATTGTTTAAAGGAGCGGAAACCATTTTATTTAGATAATTATTAAAAAACCCCATAAACTTTTTAGGTTATGAGGTTCGAATTTGGTGGGCCCACACAGACTTGAACTGTGGACCAACGGATTATGAGTCCGCTGCTCTAACCAACTGAGCTATAGGCCCTATAAGTCAGAAAAGCTTTTAATCTCAAGGCCTTTCAGTGCGTGCAATACTAATCAATTTTTTAATTAAACACAAGTCATTTTCTGAAGTAGACGTAACGTAAACTCAAAAAATATTGTGATTTATTGATTAAATATTACAAGCGATAGCGATTCTAGCGTATGTTTACTTCATGAGTAAAGTGAACTTAGTTATTTATCGATCAATTAGAACTTATTTCAGCAGTTTGTCATGTTGGTGATATAAATATTCTTTCAATTTACATGATTAACTTATATAGAATGTCTTTGTTTAAAATGTGATCATTTTTGTATTTTATTTGTTTATAGTAAGATTAATATATTAGATAAACTTAGTCAAAATATCTAAATATAAATTTTGTAGGTATTGAAGTTAAATTCTAAAATATAGAAAGCATTATTTCAAAAATCATATCTATTGAAAAATACTGTCTATAATTTTAATTTATTAGAATTTTAATGAGGTGGTTGTAAATGTATAATATTAAAAAATTATTCGGTAAAATAACTTAAGTGAGGTCTTATTAATAATTTCTAGAAAAAATATAAAATTAGAACTTTAGAGTAAGTCATTTCTAATTATATTGATAAAAAGTGTAATTGAAATAGCAAGGCAATTTCATTGAAATATAGAAGTAATGAATAAACGTATTTCTAATTTCTAAATATGTGAATTTAATTAATTTAAAAATATAATATTTATTTTTTATTTGTTGGTTGTGTTTTTACTAAAAATAGATAAGCTTTTTAGGGAAGAGAATGTAAGTTTTTATCATTGAAATAACCTTCTTTTTTCTAAAATATTTTCCATATAAAACTTAAAAAATGGCTATCATTGTAAGAATGTAATTCTTTGTATCTAATCAATTTTATTCTTGACTAAAACACTTGGGTTTAATAAAGTATAAGTGTATTTTTTACAAAATAAAATATTATTGCTTAATCCTGAAATACAGTAAAAAGCCTACTTTTTGAGTAGGCTTTTTGCTTTTAACAATAGTGGTAAAAATAGTACAGAGTAATAAGCTCAAACTTTAAAGAAAATAGATTTAACAAGAATTGACCTCATAAAAATACCTATAAGTTTTTATGATTCACATATGAAAATTTATAAATTTTCTTGAATAATTTGAATTAGCTCGCGAGCTGCTTTAGGTAAAGGGCGATCTTGAAGCCAAATTAAATAGATTGATAGGGGTAAGTGATTTTTTGTATTTTTAAAATCTAAAAGTACTAAATAACCTTGATCGATTTTTTCTTGTACTAGAGATAAAGGAAAATTTCCCCAGCCGAGTCCTGCTTCAACCATATTAATTGCTGTTTGTAGACTATTCGTTTTCCAGTACATTGCACCAATAATTGAACGGGGATCTGTCATTTCATGTTCACTACTCGCCACAACAATTTGTCTAATATTGATTAACTCCTCAATAGAAAACTGCTTTGATTTTTCTTGTAGAAGAGTATGGCTAGACGAAATAGTAGCCACTACTGTTTCAGTCATTACCAATTGTAGATTCTCACGCATTTTTATATTGAGGTCTGAACCTGCTAAGCAAAGACTAATTTGCTCTGTATAAAGTAAATTAACAATGTCATCTTGAGGCCCAGTAATAACTTCTATATTCAGCAAGGGAAATTTATCAGCTAACTTTTTTATTGAATTAAATAATAATTTGGTATTTACGTCTGAGACCACCCCAATCCGCAATTTACTTTCAAGTCCTAAAGATAGTTCATGGGCGTGAGTACTAAATAGCCTAAGTTGTTCAGAAATAATCCGTGCTTGAGGTTCCAAAGCTAATGCTGTGGCGGTTGGAATGACCTTACGAGGGGTACGCTCAAATAAGGTGTAACCCAATTCTGCCTCTAAATTAGCTACGGCCATACTTACTGCTGAGGGTACCCGATTTAGTTTACGGGCGGCTGCAGAGAAAGAACCTGTATCGAGTACGGTAATAAATAATTCAATATTTTCACTGTTAAAATTCATTTTGATATCAGTTGAACTGAAAGCTATTAACTTTATATATGATTTTGACTGAAATTAAAATATAAAGAATTAAGCAGAGTTTGTTGATTATGCAAGGTATAAAGCGTCGAATTGTATATGTATCTTCTTACGAAGTAATCGGAATGATTATTTCATCAGTAGGATTAGCGATTTTGGCAGGTGATAGTGTTGAACATACAGGACCACTCTCTGTCATGATTACGACCATCGCTGTAACTTGGAACTTTATCTACAATATTTTATATGAGAAGTGGGAAGCCAGACAAAGCAGTAATGTCCGTACAGTTAAGCGTAGAGTGGGGCACGCTATTGGTTTCCAACTTACCTTAGTCTTATTTTTGATCCCTCTTATTTCGTGGTGGATGGATATTTCTCTGGTTGCTGCTTTTTGGTTAGATGTGGCCTTTATTATCATTATTCCTATCTATACTTTTATATTTAATTGGAGCTTTGATAAATTATTCGGTTTGCCCACTTCGGCACAAGCTAAAGCTCTACAAGAATAGTCGCCAAATCATATTAATAAGCTATCAAGGTGATCAACTTTGATAGCTTAACTAGTTTAATTATTTGACTTGATCAATCACTAACTGTTTTGAAAATTTGAGTTGAGCTTTTTTGGCGAAAATGTAGTAAATCAAGGCAGTAGAGATAAGGCCTACAAGCCACGATAAATCGATTCCTCCTAACATTGCCGCAATTTGACCTGTATAGAATTTACTATCAATAAATGGCAGTTGAATCAAAATACCTAAAAGGTAGCAGGTAATCCCAATCCGATTCCAACGGCCATACTTGCCGTTTGGATCATAGAGCGCATCTACATCACATTCTTCTTTAGAGATAAAGTAATAATCAACCAGATTAATAGCGCTCCATGGAATAAAAAAGGTAAGTAAAAATAAAATAAATGCTTTAAAAGCAGTTAAAAAAGTATGCTCACCTATAATTGCGATAACGGTTGAAATTACAACCATAGCAAGGACAATGAGTAATCTGGTTATTTTTGAGATTTGATTCGTCGATTTGAAACTATTCCAAACCGTAGCAATACACATAAAACTACCATAGGCGTTTAAGGTCGTCAGAGTAACTTTTCCAAAAGCAATACTAAAATATAAAAAGGTAACAACTAGAGCAATTGGATTCATACCAACAACATATTGAACTTCATTTCCAACAAAATTGCCGTTTGCAACCTGAGCGATTAAAACACCTAAGCTCATAGAAATTTGTGAGCCAATTAAAGAGCCTAAGCCGACAGCCCAAAAAACACGAGATGAAGATGTTTTAGTTGGAAGATAACGAGAATAATCTGCAACATATGGTCCAAAAGAGATTTGCCAAGAAGCAGAAAGTGAAACTGCTAACAAAAATGAAGACCAACTGAAATGACGTACGGCTAAGAGTTCAGAAAAATCAGAAAGTGCTAAGATTTGAGTCAGAATAATCACAAAAGCGATCAAACCAATAATACTAGCTACTTTGCCTACCAAATGAATTAAACGGTATCCAATCGTTGCGAATAAAATAATTAAACTTGCATAAATTAAGATGCCAGTTGTATTACTGACATGTGCTAGATGTGCAATTGCTTTACCGGCTAATACCTCTCCAGTTGCGGTAAAGCCAATATACATGAGGCAAACGAGTATGATTGGAATACATGCACCATATACCCCAAATTGCACACGACTTGAAATCATTTGAGGGAGGCCAAGTTTAGGACCCTGGGCAGCATGTAGCGCCATGACGGCAGCACCAAAACATTGTCCTACCAATAAACCAATAATAGACCAAAAAACATCTCCACCTAAAACAACGGCAAGAGCACCTGTCACAATGGCTGTGATTTGTAAGTTGGCACCGAACCATAGGGTGAATTGAGCAAAAACACCTCCATGTCTTTCATTTTCTGGAATAAAATCAATGCTTCGATTTTCTATGAAACTATTATTAGATTTCCCAGCCGATGAGTCCATTTCACTCTCCTTATCCTTTAAGAGTCACTCTATTCTTATTTATTCATATCTGTACAATCAAATACACACATGTATATACAAGTAATTTAAAAAAGAATCAAACATTTTTTAAAGTTTGAGTAATTAAAAATGACTTAAATTATTAAAATATAAAATAAAAATATTCGTTTGAGATTATTTTTTAAATTTAAATAATAAAAAAACAATATATAAAAAGCCCTCTCTAGAGGGCTTAATTTTATGCATTTGCATCTAAAACCAGCTGAAAATAAATAGGTAGTTCAGAAAATTGTACCAGTTGGGTTTTATCTTCTTGTTTAAAATAATATTGATAATTTGGAGTTTCTAAATGGTTATCTAGATATTGGGTTGCATCAGTAAACTGTGCTTTTGCAATAGGCTTATCTTTTTTGCATTTAATAATAACGGGGTTTACAGAGTTTAGTTTTACAGGAACACCATTTTCAAATTTAGCAGTTTCAATTAATAAGGAAATTTTGAAATCTCCGAAGGTTACACAAAAGTGCCCTCCATTTTCTGTCTTAATTTCTCGGTCAGAGAAAAGATCCTTAAATAAGTTCTTTAGAGATTCTCTATGCTTATCTAAGGCAACTTGAAATTCATGATCTCGTTGCTCGATCTTTTCTTGCTCTTCTTGTAGCAATTTTGCTTGCTTTTCAATTGTTGTAAAATCCAGCTTCATTTTAATATCTCCTTTGGTTGTTTTAAAACTATATATGGCAATCTTTTATTAAGTTTTAAAGAAACATACAGTATTTGTTACAACGGAATAATTAAGATGAGCTTTTGTATAAATCATTACCAAGGTAAGAATATATTTGAAAATATAAGAACTTAAAGAGATTATTGTTATTTTATATTTGAAAACACTGCTACATATTAATGATAGATTTTAATGTAGCAGCATATTTCTTATTTTGTACAGTGTTTAGCCATAAGAGGAGTAGTTTTAATTTTTAAAAAACCTCCACTACTCATTACACCAAGCATCACCAAAGCTGTTCCTACTAACTGCCAGATATTGAGGGACTGTCCAGTAAGTAGAGCAATTATCATACTGAACACAGGCACAAAGTTAAAAAAGACAGAAGCGCGACCAGCACCTAAATTTTGTATGCCATTAAACCAGAATAAATAAGCAATCATGGTAGAGCAGATCACGACATATCCCATCGCTAAATGTGCATTTACAGGTGCAGAGGCAATGGCTGAAAGAGGATCTTCAAATGTCATACTCAACAGAACCAGTGTTATTGCTCCAAACATCATAGAAAAAGTTGTTGTTTCTAGTGAGGTAGCATTCTTTACATAACGACGAGACAGCACATTTGCGAGACAGAATCCAAATGCGCCCAATAATATAAATAGATCTCCAATATCTATTTTTAGGTGAAGTAAAGTTGTTATATGGCCCTGACTGATCACAAGTAAAACGCCACTTAAGCCGAATAAAACGCCTAAAAATTTACTCGTGGTAAGTTTTTCACCATCTAACATGATTGTCATTAATAGGGTCATTAACGGTGTAGTTGCCATAATTAGAGCACCGTTCACGGCAGATGTCGTTTGCAATCCATAAAAACAGCCTATATTGAAGCCTGCAATTCCGATTACCCCTATAATCAGATAGATCGCTAGATTTTGTTTTAAGGCTGTCCATCTAAGCTGACCCGTTATTGAAAAAATTATAAGCAAACTTAGACTTGCAATCGAAAATCGTTCAGATGCAGCAGATAACGGAGGCATATGTTGAATAATATAAGACATTGCATTAAATGCTGAACCCCAAAAAAACATTGTTAAGACAACACCAGCATAGGCATAAGCCACCGTTCTGTTCATGGACAAGCTCCCATTAAGAAAGGTTTTATTCTGGGCAATTACATAAAGGTGTACAATTCCATATAAATACACTTCTAATGTGAAAATTTGCACAATGATTGATTGGGAAAATTTACATTACTTTTCAGTTTTTACCGAAGAAAAGTCACTGTCTGCGGCTGCACGGAAATTGGGAGTAGACCATGCCACTGTGTCTAGAAGAATTGCTCAGCTAGAACAGAACTTAAAACTCAAATTAGTTGATCGTAGACCCCGTACCTACATTCTAACTCCTGATGGCGAACGACTTGCGCAGGTGGTTGCTCGTATGATGGAAGAAACTTTTTCTATCGAACGTTTAACTCAGGCGGGCCAGCAAGAAGTCATGGGAAGTGTTTCTATTAGTATGCCTCCTTTAACCGCAGCGCATCTGATCATGCCTCATCTGGGTAAGTTTTATCGTGATTATCCGCACTTAAAATTGCGGGTGCTCGGCGACGTCCATTATGTTTCTTTGCAGCATAGTGAGGCTGATATTGCGGTAAGGTTCGGACGTCCTAAAGATGAGAATTTAGTAGCTCGTAAAGTTGGTGAAATTCCTTTTGGAATATATGCGGGGCCAAATTATTTAGCTTCAACAGAGCCTGAAAATTATGAATGGATTAGTGTGGAAGTCGGAGGAGTACATGGTCAAAAACAGCAGAAGCTAAAGGAACATTTAAACTATAAAGACCCAATAATGGTTACTAATCATCCTGAGCTACAGTGGAGAGCTGCATGTGGCGAAGTAGGGTTAGCGGTTTTACCTGATTTTTTAGGCGCATTTAGCAATTTGGTTAGATTACAAGATGATTATCCAATGAGTGCTGAAATCTGGTTAGTTACACACGAAGATTTACGACATAGTCCTGCTATACGTGTCGTATTAGATTTTCTTATGTCTTGCTTTGAGCCTTTTAAAGTCTAATTTGTGAACTATTTATTTATATAAAAGCTGCTGGAGTCCACAGCTTTTATATTGGGATAAATTTTCAAGCCAGACTGACTTCTATTCCTTTACGTAAATTAGATTGGTCCTGATTGGAGTTTAAATCAATCTTGGTATACGATTTGGCAAATATGCGTCGAGCAGCAAAATTAATCGGTTTTTCTAACAACTTTGGTAATTTGATACCTAAGGGATTAGTTTCAGTCTGAGATACTTCAGTAGTGACCCGAGTTCCCATAATATAGTCAAACCAAGGTTTGGTAACACACCAGTTAGCATTTTGATTGCTTGTCATATGATGATCATAGTGCCAAGGGATACGTTTTTTTGCATATTCAGGGTCTAAATGAGCCTTTGAATGTACACGCCAATAATTCCACAACCCATAATAAAGCCCAGCTGTAAAAAAGGGTGCTACAGGTAAAAAAATAGTGGCGGCCCCAGCTAACCCAAGCAAAGCGGTTTTTTCGTTATACATTTCAGCATTTTTAAACATTGATTCAGCATAACCTTCATCTTGAAAGTCATTTAAGCGAGCGCGCTTATGATGCGCGATATGGGTAAAAAATGGACTATTACGGTACTGACTTGGATATTCATGTAACCAAACTTTATGAAAGTACCATTCAAGACCATTTGCAACGAAAATACCTACAGGGAACCCGAGCATATTGACTACTTCTCATCAATTACAATTTAAAGCCATTGTAAAAGAAGGGAGATTTATCTCTTTGACCTAATAGGCAATAGAGTAATTGCCTTTAGAATCAATTTTACTGTTTCTGTTTGCGCTGGCGATATACGCTTGGAGTTTCACCAGTCCAACGTTTAAAAGCCCGTGTAAATGCTGAGGGTTCAGAAAAACCAGTTAAATAAACAATCTGATCAATAGTTTCTTGCGTATGCGCAAGCAAGCGTCTAGCAAGCTTTTCTCGATGTTGGTTTAAAATTTTCTCGTAATTGGTGTTTATTGCTTGTAAATCAGCACGTAGGGTACGTGGGTTACGATTTAATTTCTCAGCAATAAATGTTTGATCGAATTCCCCCGATTCGAGTAACCCATTGCTGAGTAAGCGCTCAATCGCATAAACAAGTTGATGTTTTTCTAAAGTTGATAGTTGTTGTTCAGCAATTGTTTCATGAATTTTTAATAATTCTGGTTCAGCTGCTGGTGATGTTTTATTTAATAATGCGCTAGGAAAAATTATAGCACCTTGTTTTTGATTTAAAATTACCGGGCAATTCCAAGCTTCTTGATAACTGTTAGCTGAAGCACCTTGTTGATACGGTAAGGTAATTTGACTAGGTCTAAACTCATCATTTGTAATATATTTAAAAAAATTAAGAAAAATACCAATTCCACATTCAAGGTAATGTCTTACAGGATGTTCAAAACCAACCAATGTTGCTATATCTTTTTCAATAGTTAAAGAAAGGTGAAAGACATCGGTTAGAAGAGCCTGATACTTTAAAGCACGTTGTAAACCTTCACCAAAAGTAGAACTGCTTAAAAATAAATACTCAATAACTAATCCTCTGAAAGCAGGCATTTGGCTACCTACATGTAAGCCAATATCTGGGTCTTTACTTATTTGTTCAGCAGCTGTCCAGAACCTCTCTTGAGTAGAGTTATTTCTACGAATATTTTTATCTGGCGGTTGATTGGGTAAATTAACGCTTGCGAATATAGAAGCGGCATCTAATCCCATCTGTTGCATAGTCTGATAGGTCATCCATAAAAAAATTCCAGCATCAGAAGAACTTTTTGACATATTTTTATAGTAATTACCCAGTAAATTATAGGATGCATTCAACCATGATTTTATGGTTAATACGATATTTTTAGAATTTATAATTAAGCATCAGGAAAGATACCTGCATCTTCGCGTGCTTGCTTTAAAGCTAATATAAAAGATAGCAATAAAAGTAGACCTATTAAGAACAGAAAGAAATCAATTTTACTTATTGCACACCCTATGCTGAAGGCTCCTAGACTTAATAAAATAATACATAATATTTTCCAAAAAATGAGCATGTTACGTTCTAGTGAAAAGCCTAAGATCTTGTTTGTAATTGAAGGGGATTTCTAAATTTATTTATGTTTTTTTTCTTATAAATTATGTAATTATTTATAATTATTATAAATACTAATTTTTAATATTTGAATTTAAGTTATTGAAATTATATTAAATATTTTTAATCCACTTAAAAGTAGCTCTTTTAAATTTTCTTAAAATTAAGTTTTTATTAATTAATAGAATGATAATTCTTTAGAAACACTATAAAATAGCTGTTTTGAAATTAAATATACTTTTTAAATTTATTTAAAACAAAGACTTACTTTATTTTTTTAACTTTTTAATAAAAAAAAGACTTGATTTTTGAGCTAGATTTTGGAATTATAGTCAGGCAAATTGTGATCTATTTCCCACAATTTGTATTTCAGGTTAAGTGGTTATCACTAATGCTCATTTGCTATTTTCGCTTATGAGCATTTTTTTATGGAATTTTTTAATATAACTACAAAGTTTTAAAAAGTTAAAAATTTAAGTTTTTAGCAACCTCTAATTTTTTATTTTTAATAAATGGTATAGGAGGGAATTAATCATATTGAATAGTCACCGTTGCTGTTGCGGTAACTATACCTGCGCTTACATTAGTTGCTGTTTGATAGTAACGAGCAGTTAAGGGAATATCATATTCTATAGTTTGGTTAGAATTGACCGTGCCTATATTTTGTTTGGCTGTTTTTTGAATAGGGCTTTTAGCGCCATTCATATTCCATAGCAGTTCTACACCCACACCATTGGCTTTGTTTGAATTTGCAGCACTATTATTAATGACCTGATTATTGGTGGGGTCAGAGTTATAATCAAAACTTAAGCTGATCGTGTTGCTCGTAGCTATACCAGAGTTATTTTCGCCGCCATTACATAAAATGGATAAGTTAAAACTCTGTTCACCTTGTGTTGAACCAATCGCTTTAAAACCTGACTTCATAACATTAGGAAGTTGCACAGGGGTATCTATACCATTTTGAATTTCACATGATGAGGATGCGATTAAAATAGGGGCATTACTTAATACGGTAGTGGTTAGAAATGGGCGATTCTGTTGCCCCGATACATAATAAGTACTGTAACGGCCTGCTACTAAGGCGCCTGAACCTGTTGTCATCGCAGTTTTAATTACTTCCATAACAAAATACCCTGGAGAAAGCGTATAGGCTGTATTGGGTGTTAATGTACGTCTATATGGATAATATCCAGAAAAATCTGAAGCATCTGCAGCTTCACGATAAAGACGAATACCAATACCGGGAATATTGGTTGCATAGACATTATTACCTATTGAACTAATTGGATAGTTTAAGGGGAGAGCTGCAATAATTTGATCACTCGCACGATTACATGTTGCACTTGAGTTATTTGGAGAGATCGAAAAAGTATTCCTTTGTAATATAGTTCCTATAGGATCTGTCGGTTTTACAACGATTTTACCAATGTTCATTGGAATATCGACAGTGGTAAATCCTTTACTTAAAGTACAATTTGCATTTGTATGGTTATAAGCAAATAGACTCACCGCTAAAAATCCAATTTTTTTAAAAATATTATTCATTTACAGACTGCCTTTGTCATAATAATTGGTTGATTGTTATGCTTTATTTGATCGGTAATATCGTATTCAAGTTCGCATTTTTCTGTACTCTTATCTCCCCATTTCACATATAAACGGTCATGGCTTAAGGGTGTTCTTAAATAAATACGACTGCCTTGTGCGACAATGCCTATTACTTCGTTATTCTGGTTATATACCTGTGCGGCAAAAGGTAGATGTGAACCATCTAATGTTGTTGTACTAATAAAAAGTGCATAACCTTTTTTTGTTGAGAATTGAACTTTAGTGATTGAGCCTGCATAAGGGGCGATACGTAAGCTACTTTCAGCTAGCTCAACTTGTGTAGACATATTTTGCGGGTCAAGGCTAATGTCATTCATACGGTAGGGTGTAACATACGGAATAACGGCATACCCTTTTTTGTTAATGCTTAGCCCTGGCGTATTCCCGACTTGTGCTCCTGTCGCATCTGGCGCGTAAACTAATACCATTGTTTGAGCTTGGTCTGGTCCAAATAGTAGTCCTTGGGAGTGTGCAACGATATTGCCACTTAAGTTAAGCATTTTTTGTTGATAGGAATCGGCATAACTTATTGAAGCGCCTATGGTTGTGTAGTTTGTTTTATAGTTACCATTAATATTGAGATTCGTTTGCCCCTGATCTTGACTAGAAATTGATGCGCCGTAGTTCAAACGACTTCCTGTAAACCCGCTTAAGCTTAAAATTTGGCTATCTTCACTTAGAACACTATTCAAAGTTAAAGAGGTTTTTTTAAAATCTAATGGAAAGGATAGGGACGCTAGGTATCGAGTATCTTGGCCAGCCCGCCCATCAGCTTGGGTAATTTCACTATTAATTGCAGATAAACTATAAGTTAAATCTTTAAATTGATTGCTATAACCTAATTGAAACTGCTTATTAGGAGTAGATTGATTCCAATAGTTTGTCCACGAGCCTACTAAATAGAAATTTCCCCACTGGTTTGGAAGGGCTTGATTCAAAGTAAGTTGGAATTCACTTTTTTGTTTGCCTACTGAAAAACTATCAATATTTTGTTGTTGTAAGTCTCGAATTAAAATTGCATCACGCAATTTGAGATAGTTTTCTGTTGAATAACGATAAGTTGCTAATGTTAAATTGGTATGCGTTGGAGAAAATAGCTTACTGTAACTTAAACGATAACTTTGCCCTGCCATTTTAGGCTGTTGAGCAAATTCGGCATTTGAGTGAGTGACATCAAAAGAAATAGCTCCAATTGGTGTTGAAAAAGCTGTACCTAATAATACAGAGAAATATTGTTGTGTCCCTTGAGCTGCACTATAAGCCGTGAGGTAATTATTAATTCCTCGATGATATTTACTCTGTATTAACCATGGAGTTAATTTAACGTTTGAATCGCGAAATTGTCCTAAAGTGAGTGAATATCGACTCATTTGCGGGCGCAGCATTTCAATGACAGAAGCATAGGGAATAGAGAATTTTTGAATTACGCCATTAGATTCAATTACCGAAACTTGTAGCTCGCCTCCAAATCCTGTTGGATAGAGATCATTAATTTCAAAGTTTCCAGGCGGTACTGTTGTCTGATAAATTAAATTGCCTTGTTGTCTAACCTCGACTTTTGCATTGGTTTTTGCATAACCTCGGATTCTCGGAGCATAACCCATCATACTATTTGGAAGCATTCGGTCATCACTTGAAATATTTACGCCGCGATAGGGTAAAGAGTCGATAAAATCACTATTAGTAAAATAATCTCCTAAGGTCACAACACCATGAATTTGGGGAAAGGCCTTTTGTACATATGTATTTGTTGAGGTATAAGAAGAATCATTGGATTGAGGGCTGGACTGGCTTTGCCATTTCCATTGTCCATTATGGCGAAACTGCCAACTTGCTAAATTCGCTCCAAGATTAGTCCCCATAAAAGCATATGTATTTTCACGCTGTTCATTCACTATTCGATATGCTGTTGCGTTATAAGTTAAAAAAGCCGCGTTAATACCGCGATCCCACAAGTGTGGATCGATATAGCCCTGCGCATTTTTTTCTAAGATTGCTTGCGGAATTGAAATATCAAGTCTTAAACGGGAACTATCAAATAAATAAAAAGCATTATCTATCCATGAAGCGAGAGCTTTGCACGAAGCCGATGAAGTAGAAGCTTTTTGACTCAAAACATCAGCTTTTACACCATATTCAAATAACATGGCTTCTGTAAAACATGTTTCAGCATTTGTGTTGGGAGTTAGGGCATTAAATTGCATGCGCCGTTTACCTAGCCATTGACCATTAACATAGACATCTAAGCTGTATTCACCAGGTAAGATCGGGTTTCCGTATTTGAAGCGAGCTATATCAATTTTTTGTGCGTTACCGACTAAGAAATTACTATCAAATTCGGCTTTTGAGAAATGTGAAACATCAGTATTATTTTCAGCATATACAGCCACAGACATGAATAACGTAATACTTGATACGATGTAACAAGTAAAAGGGCTTTTTAAACATATATAAGGTATAAACCATTTAGACATAGTTTTAGAGCCTATTCATGATAGGTAGTTAAATTTTCTTAAGTAATACAGTGAGGTTAGAACTTTATTTGGTGCTCAACTCGTCCACCGTAATCATTGATATATACAAAACTCATATCTGCTAAGTTTTTATTTTTTAGTTTTATTTTATCCTCTGAAAAAGGGGCAATCATTATACCTTGCTGTAATAAGTCTGTTTTATGACCTTCACTTGTTTGAAAAATTGAAGTAATAGTGAGGAAAAACGGCGTAGGATTTTTTATTGCTATATATTGATCATTTATTTTCCATTCGACTTTGTCACTAAGTTGATCAACATTTTCTTTTAGGTCTGTAGGACGATAAAAGAATTTAATTCTTGAGCGAACAGCGAGTTGCAAAAAATTATTAGAGGTAGATGTGGCTTGGTCTTTTTGTTGAGTTTTCCCTTCTGGTTTAGGAGGTATATCTAAAACATTAAGCCAAAAAATAGATTCTTGTTGCTGGCTAAGTTGAGATGAGGTTGGTAAAGCTGTAATTCTTAAGGTTTGTCCCTTAGTTGCTTCTACCCGCGAAATCGGTGGTGTAATAATGAAGGGGACATTTGCTTCATCTGGTGTTGACTTGGCATTTCCATCATCAATCCATGCTTGGACAAGAGACGGGGCAGTACCGTTATTACTCAGTTGTAATGTGATTTCACGCGCATTTGAAGGATAAATGACACGTGTACCATGTAAAACAATTTCAGCATGACCTATAGTAGTTAGTACTGCCTGTAGGCAAACTAATCCCCAAAAAAATTTACGACCACGAAAAAGCATGAGTCATATTCTCAATAATAAATAATAGGTAGGAGATAGCTTCTATTCATGAATAGAAGCTTCAATTTTAATTTTATTGATAAATAATCGTGTATTTTACTTGCGATGTTACCGTACCAGCAGTAGAAGCTCCTGTAGCATAATATTCAGCATAATAGTTAAGGTCAGCACTACCACCTGCTGAAACATTTACCCATTGTGAATTAGTCTGTGTTTCATTGGTGCTTGTAGCAAGTATAGGAATGACAGCATTATTACTGCCAAGTAATTGAATATTCACATTTGTTGCTGCACCAGAGGTGGCTTGGTTTAATAACCGACCCGTATTAAAGTCAACGGTAGCACCGGGTTCAAAATAAGTTGCAACCTTACCTGCAGCGGCACAGTTCGTTAAGTTAATTTGAAAAGGCGTACGACCAGCCACATCACCTGCATTCTTTAAGGTTTGAGATGAAACGGTAGGTAAATTGATTGTTAAATTTTTATCTCCAGTATCAATAGTACAAGTATTATCCGTAACAAGACCATTAATAGTAATTGTGCCATCTGCAGCTTGTGCATTTGCTATATTTAAGAGAGAAACAGCCGCCATAAAAATAAATTTTTTCATAAAATCCCCAGAATAGCCCTTTAAAATAAAATCCATTACTTTTCAGTAAGTTTATTCTGATTAAGTAAGGCGAAGGAAATATATCATTTTTCAATCAAAAAACAAGAAAAACATTATATTTATATATATTTTGATCAATTAATTTTTATTAAGAGCGAATGGGTGAGATATTTTTTATCATTTGGTAAAATAATTAACTACTATTTCATTAAAATAAAAATTAAAAACTTAAAATATTTAAGTGTTTGTATTTTATTAAATTAATTTAAATTTAAAATATTTTTTATTATAAAATTGCTAAATGTGGTTTTAAGTTATTGTTTTTAAATATTAAATTTATTTTTTATTTAACTTGTGAAATAATTTATTTTTTTAAGAATTTTTTAAGATTCAATTCCTACTGTTTTAGTTGTAATTTAATAAAAGATAATCTGGAGTTCAGTTCCATGAATAGTATGAAGTATAGCTATAAACCTAATTACTTTTTCTTTGCTCATAAATTAGTTTTATTTTTAAAGGATTATCTCATTAAGCATCCGACGGAACAGCAAACAACCTTTAACTTGCAAACGATTTATGACATCTTTAGCCATGATCTTGCTTCGAGTACGACGAACCTTGAAGGTATTTTAAATATTGCAGATGAATATGTCTTTGAAACAGAAGATGGCTTACTTCCACTAATCAGTAAGCATTCAGTCAATCTCAAAAATCATGTGCTTTCTTTAGAATTTTCACCTCAAGCTTTGGCAAGTCTATTGTCGGGGCGTTCGTTGGTAAATCCTAAAGCAGCTTAGATTTTCTTTTAAGGTAGAGTGAACTCATATAAAATTCATAAAATTTATTTTTAAGAGTTATTTATGAGTAAAGACTTTAAAGCTTTAACTTATATTGCGGATGATAATATAGCAGATACAGTAACTTGGCTCTTACACCATCAAGATGTTTTTGATTCTTTTAATTTTGATGTGTTGAGTCAAGAGTTCACAGTAACGCATGCGGCAGGCAGGGATATTATTCGAGTCGGAACTTTCCTGAATGCCACTTACGGGATATTAGTAACTTCTATATAAATGAAAAAAGCCCTGAATGATCAGGGCTTTTAAATTTTTAAGTGTTCAGTTAAGCACTCATTGCATCTACTGATAAATCGGCAACCGTTGGTTTTGGTTTTTCAGCAGTTAAACCTAATTTATTAAATAAAGCTTGGTCTTTACCTTCACCAGCATTTGGTGTGGTTAGTAATTTATCGCCAGAGAATAACGAGTTTGCACCAGCCATAAATGCTAAGGCTTGGTCTGAATCACTTAATGATTCGCGCCCTGCAGAGAGACGGATATAACTATGTGGCATGATAATACGTGCAACAGCAATAGTACGGATCCATTCAATGACATCAAGCTTTTCAACATCGGCTAAAGGCGTTCCTTCAATAGGAACAAGCATGTTGATTGGCACAGATTCAGGGTGAATTGGTAGGGTAGCGAGTTCATGTAATAAACCAATTCGGTCTTCACGACTTTCGCCTAAACCTACAATACCGCCACTACAAACTTTCATACCAGCTTGACGAACATAATCAAGTGTATTTAAACGATCATCAAAAGTACGGGTACTAATAATGTGAGAATAATACTCACGAGATGTATCTAGATTGTGGTTGTAATAGTCTAAACCAGCAACTTTTAGGCGTTCTGCTTGGGATTGGTTAAGCATACCTAAAGTCATACAGGTTTCCATACCTAATGCTTTAACTTCGCGTACCATTTCTAAAACATAAGGCATATCGCGCTCATGTGGGTTACGCCAAGCAGCACCCATACAAAAACGTGAAGAACCTGAATCTTTGGCAGCTTTCGCTTCACTAATCACTTTTTCAACAGCAATACGTTTTTCTGCTTCTAATTTTGATTCGTAATGTGCAGATTGTGAGCAGTATTTGCAATCTTCAGGACATTTACCCGTTTTAATAGATAAAAGGGTACTGACCTGAATTGAATTGGCAGTGAAGTGCTCACGATGTACTTGCTGAGCCTTGAAAACTAAATCCAAAAAAGGTTGTTCATATAAAGCTTGGATTTCTTCACGATTCCAATCATTACGTAGAGTCATTGTCATATCCATGATGATGGCATTAATTCACTACACATAATCATACAGAATTCGTATTAAAGCTATAGGGCAAAAAACATCATTTTTTTAATTTGATGACTGAACTTGGCTAAGTTGTTGTTCAATTGCCCAATCAATATGCACATTGACAATTTCGTCATGTAAATTCTTGCCATTTTGTAGCTGATCTACAATTTCTTTTGAATAAGGTGCGTTGCCTAAACCGATGGCAATATTACGTTTAAATGATTGATAACCTGTCCGGCGGATAGGGCTACCTTCTGTATTAGCTAAAAAAGTGGCTTCATCCCACTGCCAGATATCAAGCAGATTAATATGATCTAATCCATGCCTAGGGTTGAAATCGGTAATTGAAGCTTTTTTCGCAAAGCTATTCCATGGGCAGATTAACTGACAGTCATCACAACCAAAAATTCGATTACCAATTCCTGCACGTAATTCTTCAGCAATAATTCCTTTATATTCGATAGTTAAGTATGCAATACAACGTCTGGCATCTAGCATATAAGGCTCGACAATCGCTTGTGTCGGGCAAATATCGATACACGCGCTACAAGTACCACAATGTGCTGTTGCTGGTTCATCAAAAGGTAAGTCAAGGGATGTAAATAGCTCGCCTAATACAAAAAAAGAACCTGATTTTTTATGAATAAGTAAAGTATGTTTGCCTGTCCAACCCATTCCAGCACTTTCAGCTAATGATTTTTCAAAAATAGGTGCCGAGTCTGCAAAAGGACGAGATTCAAAATCGCCGACTTTTTCACGAATCCTTGTCGCTAAGGTTTTCAATCTACCACGCATGACTTTATGGTAGTCACGGCCACGTGCATAACGGGCGATAATGGCCGAGTTTGGTTCGAAAGGTACATATCGTGGTTTTGGAGATTCCACAAGATAATTCATACGGACACAAATAATACTTTTTGTGCCAGGCACTAATAATGTTGGATCAGCTCGCTTTTCTAGATTTTCTTCTAAATAGGTCATGTCTGCATGATAACCACGTTCTAGATACTCCAAAAAACGTGGCATTTGCTCTTGAGCATCTGGTTTGGCAATGACACAATCAGCAAAACCTAATTCTAATGCTTGAGCTTTAATCCATGCTTTTAATTCATGCGGATCAAGTTGTTGCACTGCAATGCGTGATGTGTCGGAAGATGTCATAAACCAAAATGCAAGAGGATAATAATATGCAGGCGGTAGTTTACCATAGCGATGATATTCGAGCATGGGAGCAGCGTTGGTTTGCTGCACAAAACTCTTCATTAGGTTTAATGCAACAAGCAGCCTGGTCAATTGCTCAGCAGCTTATTGAACTTTTTAAAGATCAGATTATCAATAATATTGCTGTTTGGTGTGGACAGGGCAATAACGCGGGTGATGGTTACTTTATAGCAAGTTACCTTAAACAAGCTGGATTTCAGGTTGAAATATTTGCGGCTCAATTGGGCGAGTCAAATGATTTACATTGTGCAGCGCAATTCGCTAAAGAAATGAAAGTCCAAATTCATTCAAACTTTGATGTGGAAAGAACATTCGATTGCCATATTGATGCGTTATTTGGCATAGGGTTAAATCGCGAATTAAATAGTGATTGGCAACAAGCGATTCAAAAGTTTAATAAACAAGTAGGCCTAAAAATTTCGATTGATATACCGAGTGGTTTACAAGCAAATACAGGACAAGTCTTACCTTTCGCAGTGAGAGCTGATCATACTTTTACCGTTTTAGGGCTTAAAGCAGGATTATTCACAGGACTAGGTAAAGAATATGTAGGAAAAATTCATTTAATTAATCTAATTCCTATAGACCACGAGTTGAAACCTGTGGCTTATTTGGCTCCCACAAATATTAAACTTCCTAAGCGTATGGCATTTGGGCATAAGGGAAGTTACGGGCATATTTTAGTGATTGGTGGACATGAGCAAATGGGTGGAGCAGTCATTATGGCTGCTGAAGCTGCCTTTCATGCAGGTGCAGGTAAAGTGACGGTGATTTGTCATCGTAATCATCATCAAGCTATTTTGTCACGGGCGCCTAATATTATGCTTCGTGATATTAATGATTTAAATGAAAACAGTATTAAAGATATTTTATCTCAGGTCGATGCAGTATGTTTTGGAGTGGGGTTAGGGCGTGATGAGTGGGCTAAGCAAATCTATCAGCAATGGTTTAATTTGTTAAATCAGAGTACGCATCTAGAAACTGTTTTAGATGCAGATGCTTTGTGGTTTCTAGCAAAGCAACCTGAAAAATTGGGTGCACATGTTTATGCGACACCTCATCCGGGAGAAACTGCTACCTTACTTGGTTCTTCTACAGCGCAAATTGAAAATGACCGAATTGCTGCAATTTATGCATTACAACAAAAATATGCAGGCCAGTGGGTACTTAAAGGTGCGGGTAGCCTAATTTTAGAGAATAACTTGTATATTTGTACACAGGGTAATGCTGGAATGGGAACGGGTGGAATGGGTGATGTGTTAGCAGGAATGATTGCAAGCTTGAAAGCCCAATTCCACAAAGATATTGCGTTACATGAGATTGTTACACTTCATGCCCAAGCAGGAGACCTTTTAGCTAAAAATGGTATGCGCGGCTTGCAGGCTTTTGAGATGAATCAGGCAATTACTCAAGTGGTAAATCAATAAATTTTTAACGTCTGCGACTGCTAGAGCGGCTTCGCCCACGTGCCATACCACCTAAAGCATTTAAAACGGACAGTTTGCTCATACTTCCCGATGCATGAGCATGGCAAATGGCAGCAGCAAGAGCATCGGCTGCATCGGATTGAGGTTTAATCGTCAAATTGAGTAATCGCATGACCATCATTTGAACTTGTTCTTTATCGGCAGCGCCATAACCAACCACAGATTGTTTAATTTGACGGGCAGTATATTCTGCAACTTGTAAATCTAAATTAACTAATGCGGCTATGGCAGCACCACGAGCTTGTCCCAGTTTTAAGGCAGAGTCCGGGTTTTGAGCCATAAAGACTTGCTCAACCGCAGCTTCAGTAGGGCCATGAAATTTCACAATGCGCTCAACGCCAGCAAAAATACGTTTTAAGCGTTCTGGCATTTCTTGAGTTTCTGTTCGGATTGTACCGGCATCAACAAAACGCAGTTTGCTACCATCTTTTTCAATGATTCCATAACCAGTTAAGCGTGAACCCGGGTCAATTCCAATAATCAATGCCATGTGAAGACTTATATAAGTAATTTAGAGAGTATTGTTACATAGCCAAAACGGTTATGCATGAGTAATTTAAAGAAAGCCGTGATGAATGGTTATTTTTCGGTTTTTATCTTACCTATCTATATTGTTTAAAATCATTTGATGTAATTCTATTTTAATGGAATACTTATCTATAATTTTGGAATTTACGTCTATGGTAGATGGAAGATATTAATATACGCATTGCGCAGCAAGTACGTGAACTACGTCTAGCGCGTGGATATACGCTAGATGTTCTTGCTACCCGATGTCAGGTAAGCCGTTCTGCAATTTCACTCATTGAAAGAGGTGAGGCAAGTCCAACAGCGGTTGTCCTTGAAAAACTGGCAAATGGTTTAGAGGTTCCTTTAACTCAGCTATTCGCCACCTCACAAAATAATCAGTCACCACAACCTATAGTTCGACGTATTCAACAATCAGAATGGAAAGACCCTGAAACAGGATATATTCGCCGTCAAGTCTCTCCTCCAAATTGGAAGTCTCCATTTCAAATTGTTGAAATTGAATTTCCAGCTCATGCCCGAATTACTTATGAAATTAATGAAACCTATAATGTTGTACAGCAACAGCTTTGGGTAGTTGAAGGGCAAATTGATATTCAATTAGGTGAAGCTTGCTATGCTTTAAGTAAAGGGGATTGCTTAGCAATGCAACTCAACCAACCTGTTATATACACTAATAACTCAGCTCAAATCGCTCGCTATATCTTAGTCGTCTCTAGTCAACTCGTATCTGCCGTTAAGGAATCTTTATGATCTATTCCCTCAATTCTAATTTTCGTTTAATTGATTGTAATGAAGCAGAACATGCAGCGGTTATATTAGAGATACTGAATGAGGCAATTATTAATTCTACAGCACTGTATGATTATGTACCGCGCTCAATCGATTCAATGAAAACATGGTTTTCAGTCAAAAGAGAACATGGTTTTCCAGTGATTGGTATTGTGGATGAGACAAACAAGTTGTTGGGTTTTGCGAGTTGGGGAACCTTTAGAGCTTTTCCTGCCTATAAATATACTGTTGAACATAGTATTTATATTCATCATGAACATCGTGGCAGCGGATTAAGCAAAATTCTAATGCAAGAATTGATTAAGCGCGCTCAAGAGGCAGATCTACATGTATTGATAGGTTGTATCGATGCAACCAACCAAGCGAGTATCGGTTTACATGAAAAAATGGGCTTTATCCATGCAGGCACTTTTAAGCAAGTCGGTTTTAAGTTTGGCCAATGGTTAGATGCTGCTTTCTATCAGTTAAATTTAAATACACCGCATACGCCAGTTGATGGATAAATAATAAGGTTTTCAAATTTTAAAATAACCCAGTTTATAAGGATGAATATAAGCTGGGCTATAAAGTTCAAATTATAAAATACCTAGCTGCTCTAATCCTTTATAAGCAATTTCTTTTCGAATAGAACTAGGTGTTCCTTTTTTCATTTCTAAATTGAGTGAGAACGCTACAATTTCTCCTTGTGGTTGAACGACCCAGCCTGTTAACCAGCCCACTTGAGGTTCCACATCCCATCCCCAACCGCTTTTAGCGTAAATTTTACGTCCGTTTTTTTCTTCTACGAACACCATAGATTGAACTTGTTCTTGTACATTTTTGCTAAAGGGAAGAGTTTTATGTGCTAATTCATAAGCAAACTGTGCTTCCTGTTGAGGCGTAATTTTGAGTGGACCGATAAGCCAAAAATTATCTACTTTTGAACCAATATCAGCATTACCGAAACCAATACGCTTGACCTCTTTGGACATAAGATCAAGGCCAATTCGTCGAGCTAGTTCTTGATACACGGGAATAGCAGAAGCTTTCATGGCATCACCTAGAGTCATATCCTTTTCCCAATCAGGAAATAAACGCTTTTGTCCATCCCATTTGAACACTTCATTTGTTGTTGCTTTATGATGTTCAAGACCAATTAGAGCATTTAACATTTTAAAAGTAGATGCGGGGACATATTCGGTTGATGCTCTTTTAAGATCATTGCCATAAATTTCCTCTGTATTTCCGTGCTTAATAACCAAAACACCTGTGGTCTGTGCTTGATCAAACAGTGATTTTATTTCTTCTGAATTTTTATGGGTAGAAATAGGGTGTATTTGATGCTGTTGTACTGTATTGAAAGAACATGCTGACAAAAATATGGTACTAATGGCAAAGAAAAGAGCTTTTTTAGTCATAAGGCTATGTAGGTTTAAAAGTATTATTCTTTAATTTAACTTGAATAGCGGTGCTTTTAGATAGAGGAAGTGTAAGCTATTTGCTTGAACCGTCACTTAAATATCATTTTTAATCCATTAAAAGCCATACATATTCAAAAAAGCTAAGACTTTTTATTTGACTAAAAACTGCTTGTGAGAGAGCTATACTGTTTAAATAGAGTAAAAAAATTAAAATCTGATAAAAGTCGCACTTGATAAACCAGATAGAGCACTCATTAATAATAAAGCATGTTTGTTTTTATCGAGTTAAAATCAAATGTACTCTAGTATTGCAGACTCTGGCTGATTCGATAGGGTTGGGGCAAATAAAACTGCAATGAATTTTCTTTTTGAGATAGATAAAGTTTTACATGAATTTACTTCTTATTGTAGTTCTGGGCGCGATTGTTGAAATTGCCGTATGGATTGGCGTAGCACAGTTCATCAGTGGATGGTATGTGTTCTTTTGGTTCATTTTTGCTTTCTTTATTGGTTTGGGGCTTATTCGCAGAAGTACTGCTGGTATCATGCCTCAATTACAACAAATGCAAATGACAGGCCAGCTTGGTAATGATCCGGCAGTAACTAAAAAACTTGCTTACGCTTTTGCAGGTTTCTTATTAATGTTGCCAGGTCTTGTTTCTGATGTGTTAGCTGTTTTAATTCTGATCCCTGGTGTTCAAACTGCTTTCCGTAATATAGCAATGAAAACTCTTGCAAAGCGCCAACAAGCTATGATGGAAAAAATGATGGGTGGTATGGGCGGTAATATGGGCGGACAAAACCCATTTGCTGATTTAATGCGCCAAATGCAAGATATGCAGAATCAACAAGGTGGCAGTAGTCAAGGTCAATACCGTGATTCAAGCATTATTGATGGTGAAGCTAGAGAAGTTACTCCAGATCATAAGAAAATTGAACATAAAAATAAGGACTAATAGTTACCTTATTTAAAGGCCTAAACCTCCAGAGTTTAGGTCTTTTTATTTTAAGTAGATATATATTATTTATTTAGAGATTCTTCAGTCCCAGTAATATCTTTTTGAGCCAGTTCAGTTTGGTCTTCTTGTGGTTTTGTTGGAGGTTGATATTTGTTGGAAGCTAAGGCAGTTTGCTTATTTTCTGATTGTTGATAACCTCGACTTCGGTTGGCTCTTTCGCGAAAGCCACCTTTATTAATGAGCTTTGTTTGTGACATGCATTTGCCTCAAATGTGAGATTATTCGCTTATTTTAACAAATTAGACAAAATATCAAAATAAGAAAAATAGTCCTATAAAAATAATATTTAACTTATGTTTTTGTTTTTAGGAAATATTTTTTAATTGACTCAATTGTTCATCTAGATTGAATTATCTTTTCATTTCACATAGGATAAATATAAAGGATGTATAAATTAAAAAATGTAGCAAACCTATTAAAACAACAACGGTTGAAATGAGGGAAGGAGGGTTACCTATGCTATATCAATACCATTGTGCGTGTTGCGACAAAGTTGTGGCATCAACAGATAAATCATGCCCATACTGTGGCTCACAACATATTCGAAGTCCTTATGGCTTATGGATGTTTTGTGTGATGGCTTGTCTAGCGGTTGTCGTTGTATTTAAAGTTGTCCATATCTATATCCAGAACCATCAAGATACTCCTACGCAGTCAACATTACTTGATGTGTTAAATCAGGATGATAAAACGACAAGACAATAGACTTTGATTACAGCTATAAATGATATGGCGTCAAGGATGATTGCTAGAAGACCAAACCCTACATACCATAGAGTTTTAAGTATAAAAAAGCCCGCTCAATCGCGGGCTTTTTTATGACGGCATATTAGAGGCCAGCAGCATCTTTAAGGGCATCAACTTTATCAGTTTTTTCCCAAGTAAATGCAGAGTCTGAACCTTCACGACCAAAGTGGCCATAAGCCGCAGTTTGTTTGTACATTGGTTGAATAAGGTTCAACATACGAGTAATACCAAACGGTCTTAAATCGAAGTGGTCACGTACAAGTTGAATAATCAACTCATCAGAAACTTTTGCTGTACCAAAGGTATTAATTGAAATCGAAGTAGGTTCTGCTACACCAATGGCATAACTCACTTGAATTTCACATTTGTCAGCAAGACCAGCAGCTACAATATTTTTTGCAACATAACGACCTGCATACGCAGCAGAACGGTCAACTTTAGATGGGTCTTTACCAGAGAAAGCACCACCGCCGTGACGAGCCATACCACCGTATGTATCAACAATAATTTTACGACCTGTTAAACCACAGTCACCTACAGGTCCGCCAATTACGAACATACCTGTTGGGTTAATATGGAATTTAGTAGCTGCATGGAACATTTCAGCAGGGATGATCGGTTTGATAATTTCTTCAATAACCGCTTCTTTAAGCTGGCTTTGAGTAATTTCAGGATCGTGCTGAGTAGATAAAACAACAGCATCTAAACGTACAGGCTTGCCATTTTCATATGCAAAAGTAACTTGGCTTTTTGCATCTGGACGTAACCATGGAAGTGCACCTGAACGGCGAAGTTCAGCTTGACGCTCCATTAAACGGTGAGCATAAGAAATCGGCGCAGGCATAAGCACGTCTGTTTCACGGCTTGCATAACCGAACATTAGACCTTGGTCACCAGCACCTTGGTCTTCAGGTTTTTGACGGTCTACACCTTGAGCAATTTCAGGTGATTGTTTACCGATCATATTGATTACAGCACACGTTGATCCATCAAAGCCAAGATCAGAGTGGTGGTAACCAATACCGTTAACAGTATTACGAACAACAGCTTCAACATCAATATTAGCAGTCGTTGTCACTTCACCTGCAAGTACAACAGCGCCTGTTTTTACCAGTGTTTCACAAGCAACACGTGCGTATGGGTCTTCTTTTAAGATTGCATCCAAAATAGCGTCGCTAATTTGGTCGGCCATTTTATCGGGATGACCTTCGCTTACAGATTCCGAGGTAAAAACAGCGTACTCGCGCATGAAAGTCCTATCTTGGTTATTTCAAAAGACATAATATGTTACATCGACTTGAGCTTGAGGACCAGTTCATACTGACTAAAAAGCATGAATTTATTTCATTTATAGTGTGTTTTAATTGATAAGTGTATTAGTAAAATTGATATAGAGAGTTATAATTTAAAGTATTTATATTTTAACAACTTGTTGCTAGTGTGTTTTTTAGACATGTAAATCAATAAAAAGATTCTATCTGAAAATTTGGACTTTAAAGAAAACTAATATGATCAGTTTATGCAAGATGAGGGGAATATTTTAACTATATATCAAAAACTAACAGGAGAAATACTTTGAAATTTGAGCACTCTGCAGAGAAATGAGCATTGTTTTATATAACTTAAAGATTCAAATGTTTTTTGTGTAACCAAGAAATGGTTAAAAATAAAGAAATATACCGTGTTGGGGTTTACCCTCAGCCTTTTTTTTAAGACAATATAGCGGCATTGAATGGTTATTCATCTTCTTCTTTTCATCAATCTATTAAAATTGGATTCTGATCTATGACGACCCCTTTAAACGAACGTCGTATTGCAAATGCAATTCGTGTATTGGCAATGGATGCTGTGCAACAGGCAAACTCAGGGCATCCAGGTGCTCCAATGGGGATGGCAGATATTGCTGACGTCGTCTGGCGTGAGTTTTTAAATCACAACCCAACAAATCCACAATGGGCAAACCGTGACCGTTTCGTTTTATCAAATGGCCATGGGTCAATGTTGCAATACGCTTTGCTTCATTTAACAGGTTATGATCTTTCAATTGAAGATTTAAAACAGTTCCGTCAATTGCATTCTAGAACTCCTGGTCATCCTGAATATGGTTATGCACCGGGTGTAGAGACGACAACTGGTCCTTTAGGTCAAGGTATTGCTAATGCTGTTGGTTTTGCTTTAGCAGAAAAAACATTGGCTGCTCAATTTAATAAAGATGATTTAAAAGTTGTTGACCATTTTACTTACTGTTTCTTAGGTGATGGCTGTTTAATGGAAGGTATTTCTCACGAAGTATGTTCTTTAGCTGGCACATTACAACTTGGTAAATTGATTGCTTATTATGATGATAATGGTATTTCAATTGATGGTGAAGTAGAAGGTTGGTTCAGTGATGATACAGAAGAGCGTTTCAAAGCCTATGGTTGGCAAGTTCTTCGTGTAGATGGTCATGATGCTGATGCGATTCGTCAAGCGACAATCGAAGCAAAAGCTGAAACTCAAAAACCAACAATCATTATGTGTAAAACCATTATTGGTTTAGGTTCACCAAATAAACAAGGTAAAGAAGACTGTCATGGTGCGCCATTAGGTAAAGATGAGATTACTTTAACTCGTGAAGCATTAGGCTGGAACGAAGAAGCATTTGCTATTCCTGCTGATATATATACTGCATGGGATGCGAAAGCAAAAGGTAGCGAGTCTGAAGCAGCTTGGAATGCGGTATTTGCACAATATCAAGCAAAATATCCAACTGAAGCAGCTGAGTTACTTCGTCGTATTAGTGGTGATTTACCGGCAGAATTTGCAGCTCAAGCAGATGCTTTCATTCGTGAAACAAATGTGAAAGGCGAGACAATAGCAACACGTAAAGCAAGCCAAAATACATTACAAGCATTTGGTCCTTTATTACCTGAATTGTTAGGTGGTTCGGCTGACTTAGCTGGTTCTAACCTAACACTTTGGAAAGGTTGCCAAGGTATTCAAGAAAACCCAGCGGGTAACTATGTATACTATGGCGTACGTGAATTTGGTATGACTGCAATCGCTAATGGCGTTGCATTACATGGTGGTTTCGTTCCTTACGTTGCAACATTCTTAATGTTTATGGAATATGCACGTAATGCAGTACGTATGTCTGCATTAATGAAACAACGTGTAATTCATGTTTATACACATGACTCAATTGGTCTAGGTGAAGATGGTCCAACTCACCAACCGATTGAACAAATTGCTTCATTACGTGGTACACCTAACTTAAATACATGGCGTCCTGCAGATACTGTAGAAACTGCAATTGCTTGGAAATCTGCTTTAGAACGCAAAGACGGTCCTACAGCACTTATTTTCTCTCGTCAAAACTTACCATTCCAAACACGTTCTGAAGAGCAAATTCAAAACGCTGCAAAAGGTGGTTATGTACTTGCTCAAGAAAAAGGCGAATTAAAAGCAATTATTATTGCAACTGGTTCTGAAATTTCTTTAGCAATGGAAGCTTATGCACAACTTGATGGTGTGCGTGTAGTTTCTATGCCATGTGCAGAAGAATTTATGAAACAAGATGCTGCATATCGTGAAGCAGTATTACCAGCTCATATTCGTGCGCGTGTTGCTGTTGAAGCGGCTCATGTTGATTACTGGTGGAAGTTTGTTGGTCTTGATGGCAAAGTAATTGGTATGACAACTTATGGTGAATCTGCACCAGCAAAAGATTTGTTCCAATTCTTTGGTATTACAACTGAAGCTGTTGTTGCAGCAGTAAAAGAATTAACTGCTTAAATATTAAAGTAGTGTAAAAAAGCGCTCCTAGTGGAGCGCTTTTTTATTTAAAATTTTAAATGCTAAGTTCTGTTTGGATATTAATCTGAGAGGTTAATAATTTATGAATAGGGCAGTTCTCGGCAACTTTTAATAAGCGCTTGTGTTGATCTTCAGTAAACTCACCTTTGAGTATGATTTTTCGTTCAATATTATTTTGGCCTGCTTGTGGGTCACCATTGGGGTTTAATGCTAAATCCACTTGAACATGATCTAGCTTAATACCTTTATGGTTTGCATACATTTCTAATGTAATGGTGGTACAAGCACCTAAAGCAGATAATAAAATCTGAACTGGGTTTGGAGCAGTATCTAGGCCACCTTTATCAGTTGGTTCATCTGCAAACCATTGATGACCTGAAGGATCGGTGAGAGTTACTCGATATGGGGTAGAAGTACTTTGTGCTTGAGCAGTATTAGCCATGTTTTACCTTATTATGAATCAATAAATTTGAAGTGAAAATGAAATTCTTGAGTCCGAACACGGTATGACAGTACCGCTACTTTATAATATTAGTTTTAAATAATAACTGTAACGCTTTTATTGTTGCATGGATGAAACATATCGTTTTATAAAGAATAGTGAATTAAATTACTTGATGTATACACTAACGACTATATCAATAAAGGATACGAAAAATGCATCTTAAAACATTAAGCTTCGGTTTGGCAGCAGCATTAGCTAGTTCAGTTACTTTAGCTGCACCAGTAGACTACAAAATTGACCCAACACATACAGCTACTGTTTTCTCATGGAATCACTTTGGTTTCTCTACTCCAAGTGCTAACTTCTCGGATATTCAAGGTGTAATTAAAGTTGATAATGCAAAACCAGCAAATTCGTCTGTAAACGTAACTATTCCTTTAAGCAGCGTAAATACAAACGTGCCTGCTTTAGATAAAGAATTCCAAGAAGAAGCTTGGTTTAATGCGGCTAAATATCCAAATATTACTTTTAAAAGTACTAAAGTTGAAACCAAAGACAAAAAGCACTTTAAAATTACTGGTGACTTAACTGTTAAGGGTGTAACTAAACCTGTTGTACTTGACGCTGTTTTAAATAAGCAAGGCGAACACCCAATGGCTAAAGTTCCAGCGATTGGCTTTAATGCTACAACTTCATTCAAGCGTTCGGACTTCGGTTTAGGTAATTACGTTCCAAATGTAGGCGATAAGATCACTGTAAATATTACCACTGAAGCAACTGCTGCTAGCGCAGCTAAAAAATAAGTTATAAGTTTTCTAAAAAAGCTCTCAAATATGAGGGCTTTTTTTATTTAGGCTGATTCTTTTTTATCTGGATCTATAAATACTAAAGGCGCTGAAGGATCGATATTTCTTTTCTGAGATTTTTCTCTTAAAAATTGATAAGTAGGGACTTTCCTTTTTGCCTGATCACGTAATTTCTTTTTAATATAAAGCACCAGAGCAAAACACGTGGTGGCCACGGTCAGCATCATGCCATTCATATAACTCATGATTGAGCTTACATAACCAATGGTCGTTAAACGATGCATCATCCGTTCAACTTGGGTACTACTTTCAATGCCGGTAATTGCCCAGCTACATAGATGTTCACAGTTATTAATAATGAGATGGTAGTGATTTTCGTGCATACGCGAACGCATGCGGCGAACTACAATTTTTCCCTTATAACGAGGTCTGTCATATGAACGGACGTGTATTATTTTGCCATGTGAGAATGCATCTATTGAGGTGATTTCAATTGGACGCTTTTTGATGAAATGAGCTAATCCGGAATAATGGATAACTCGACCTCTCCCTGCATATATACCATGATGGCTATAGCCGAGATGCTTTACGATGAGGTGAGCCCCTAAAGGGTAGCGTTTATTCGGTTGTTGCATGTTTACGCTGATCCAATAAAGTGTAAATGGCTTTTATTGAAAAGCTGCTAAACATTATAACCAATATCAGCAATTTGGAGTGTATTGATTACGTCGAATGAATGAGTTTGATGCATATCCAATCTATTCATATTTCTTGTATATAATTTAGTTACTTAATATGAAGGAAAAATGTCATGTCAGGTGTTATTCAATGAAATGGGTAGTTGGGTGCTTCGCTTTGTATGGGCTTTTATTTCAGGCCGCATATGCTATAGATTACCAGCAGATTCAAACTGTAGAAGGTGATCAATACGAGGTAGTTTCGATCAACGATTTTAAAGCATTGCGCTTATTTTTAAAAAATCCTCATAATCAACAATATTACAAAAGCTTTAACACTATTCAGGAACAATTAAAACAATGTGAGCAACTTAGCTTTGCAATGAATGCAGGGATGTTTCATTTAGGGTTTTCTCCAGTAGGGTTGTATGTTGAACAGAGTAAGGTGATTCAGCCCCTAAACAAGAATAAAGGATTTGGAAATTTCTTTTTACAGCCGAATGGTGTGTTGGCTTGGAACAAAAAACAGGCCTATGTTTTAACTACACAACAATATAGCCGAAAAAACTTGAAAGTTGATTATGCAACTCAATCAGGTCCCATGTTAATTATTGATGGAAAGATAAATTCCCTTTTTTTACCGGATTCCCAATCAAAGAAAATTCGTAACGGTGTTGGTATTCGAAATAATAAACTCTACTTTATAATATCGAAGAATAGCGTGAATTTCTATAATTTTGCCGAGTTCTTCCAAAGAAACCTTAAAGTAGAGCAGGCTTTATATCTGGATGGCTCTATTTCTAGTTTATATGTGAGGAACAAGCGGAATGATCACCAATTTGAATTGGGTCCAATGGTGGGCTGGGTAGATCAATCGAGTTGTAGGTTGAAGAGAAATGAAATGTAAAAAAGCCAGTACAAGACTGGCTTTTTAATTAATGAATAGATGGTTTTTGAGCGACTTCATTTAACTCTTTTCGGCTATAACCACGGGAAATAAGAACTCTTTTAATTCCCTTAATGACATCTTCATCTGTTGCTTGTGCTAGCGCACTTAGAAGTTGTTCATTAGTTTTACATGAGCAGTCATTTTCAACACAAGCAGTCTGGTTTTTATGCTCGTTATGCTGTTGATCTGCTAAGAACAGCTTTTGCCAAAAACTCATAGAGCCTTCATATACAACCTAACATAGCTCGAAATATAGCCAATTTAAAATAAAATACAAGACTCTATAAGTGATAAATCCACCAGTTGAACTCGAGAATTTTCGATAGGAATGCTTGAGTTAAACGAAATTATGACACACAGATGACTTGATATTTTTTGAAAATTTAAATACTTAAATAAAAAAACTTTAAAAAATAAGGAGGTATATAGCCTCCTTATTTAAAAATTTACAATGAAAGATTTTGTTTAAATCTTCTCAAGTAAAACACCAGATTCTACATGATGTGTATAAGGGAACTGATCGAATAAGGCAAATTTAGTCACTCGATGAGTTTGACTGAGTGTTTTTAAATTTTCATATAAAGTATCGGGGTTACATGAAATGTAGATAATACGTTCAAAACCTTGTAAAAGTTTTAAAGTCTCATCATCAATTCCTGCGCGTGGAGGATCTACAAATACCGTATCAAAGTCATAACTTTGAATATCAATATTTGCTTCTTGTAGACGGCGGAATTCTCGTTCACCTTGATAAGCCTGAGTAAACTCTTCAGCAGATAGACGTGCTACCTGAATATTATCAATCTGGTTCTGTTCGATATTCCATTGAGCCGCATAAACAGATGATTTTGCAAGTTCAGTAGCCAGTACTCGTTCAAATTTTAAAGAGAGTGGAAGGGTAAAATTACCATTACCACAATAGAGTTCTAATAAGTGTTTTTTCGATCCTTCAGCTGCATCACATGCCCATTGCAGCATTTTTTTGCAAACTTGAGCATTAGGCTGGGTAAAGCTACTTTCGATTTGTTTATATTTAAAAGAACGATTTAAAATTTCGAATTCTTCAACCACGAAATCATCGCCAATAATAATTTTCTGGCCACGACTACGGCCCATAATTTTAATATCTAATTTTTCAGCAAGCGCTTTAGCGGCTTGTTCCCATTCCTGATCCAGTTTACGGTGATAGATTAAGGTAACTAACATTTCTCCGCTAAGAGTTGCGAGAAAATCAGCTTCAAATAAACGATTAGAAAGCTTAGGTTCAGCTTTAAGTTCTTCCAAAAGTTTTGGCATTAAATTGTTGATGTTTTGATCTGCAATAGGAAATTCATCAATACGTACAACAGTTTTTTGCTTGTCGTCATCATTACGCTCAAACATGGCATAGAACATATCATTTTCTGTGTGCCAGATACGAAATTCAGCACGCATACGGAAATGTTGTTCAGGTGATTCAAACACTTCTAATGTAGGTGGTGTAAATTCAGAAAATTGAGTAGTAATGCGGTCAATTTTAGCTTGAAGTTGTTGACGATAAGAAGAGGTCATAGACAATGAAAATTTAGACAGAATCAAATAGTGAATGGTATCAAAAAAATTGAACTTGCAGGAGCCAATTTTAACCAGATATTTATAAGAGAAAGGAATGCTTAGACTAGGGCCGATTTAAAACGCGATTAATAAAATCTGATTTTACTGCTCTGTATTGATCGTGATCTAAATGGCTACACTGTAATTTTAATTGATTATATTCATTGACCAATATGGGTGACTCTATAAGCTTATTTTTAAATGTTAAGAAAAATGTGAATATTGAATCTGATACTACAATTTGAAAAGCAACCTCATCGTTGTTGAGTGACTCGAGCATACAAAGCTCATGTGTTCTAAGTGTATTTGGCTTTTCGATAAAGTTGAGTGTTTTTAGGCGTTCAATTGCGCATTCAAATTGCTCAGGCATAACTTCAATATAAATATCTAGATCACCTTTAGAAATTGCATTTGGAATAGCGGATGAACCAATATGCTCAATTTTGGCAAATGGTAGAAGGGCGCAAATAGCTTTGTAATATGAATTAAAAAGTTGAGCGCATCTTTGTTGATATTTTTCTGGTTCTAAAAAGACCATTATGAGAATCTCAAATTGATAAAGTTTATATATTTAAGAATAGATTACTTGATTAAATAAAAAAGCCCAAATACTGAGATTTGGGCTTTTTAGAAAGTTCGGTATTAATCAGTCATTGTCATTAAGCTTGCGTTACCACCAGCCGCAGCTGTATTCACACTAATTGCACGTTCAATCACTAAACGCTCAAGTGGAATAGTCTCATTCGGCTCAACATGGGTAATACCAACAATTGCACCAGAACGAGTAGCAATCTCTTGCTGTAATGAGAAGATCTCTTCGCGATTACCATGATGTAAAACTGCATCAAAATCATCTGATGAGATGTTTTTAACTGTAGTAATTGCAGCAAGCACATCTTTTGGCAATGTTTGTTTGTATTTTGCCAACAATGGACTATTTGGCATTACGGCCGCTTGGCTACCCACTGCAAAAATTGCGAGCAACTGATGCAATTGATTTTGTTCTGTATCAGCGATTGAAAGAACTCGATGACGCGGCAAAATAATATATTGGTTACTTTCCCCAGTAGGGCCTTGTAACTCATAGAATTTACCAACACCAAATGGTTCGATATCACGATTTGCTTGCGGTAAATGCTGTTTCGCCCAATTTTGTAAGCTCTGATAAACCTCACGGTTAAAGCCTTCAAAAGCAGTTTGCTCAGCCTTCATGGCAAATGGTGTTGCCAATACTTTGTTTGAACAATGTTGCATTAAGCGATACATGTAAAGCGGACCGCCAGCTTTTGGACCTGTACCAGATAGACCTTCACCACCGAATGGTTGAACACCAACAACAGCACCAACAATATTACGGTTGATATAGAGGTTACCCACTTCAGCATGCTGAATGACTGTTTGGATGGTTTCATCAATACGAGTATGTAGACCCATTGTTAAACCATAGCCTTTGGCATTAATGCGAGAAATGAGTTGTTCAAGCTCACCATACTTATAGGTAATGATGTGTAAAACTGGACCAAAAACTTCGCGTTGTAAGTCATCAAGATTAGGAAGTTCAATTGCTGTTGGTACAACAAAAGTGCCTTTATCTAATTCATTCTGGCTTGTTGCACCGAACATCAACTGATGTACCGGATAGCCTTTAGACTTCATTTTTTGAATGTGCTGGTCAATCGTTTGTTTTGCTTCGTCATCAATAACAGGACCAATGTCAGTTTTTAAAATTGCAGGGTTACCTACGATCAACTGTTGCATTGCACCTTTAAGCATTTTAATCACGGTCGCAGCACTGTCTTCTTGTACACATAAAATACGTAAAGCAGAGCAACGCTGACCCGCGCTATCAAAAGCAGAACTTACAACATCAAGAACGACTTGTTCAGTTAATGCTGATGAGTCCACAATCATTGCATTTTGACCGCCAGTCTCTGCAATGAGAGGAATAGATTGGCCATTATCAGATAAACGTTTCGCAACTGTCTTCTGCAAAATTTTTGCAACTTCAGTCGAACCTGTAAACATGATGCCATCGATACGGCTATCTTGGCTAAGCTGAGCACCGACTGTCTCACCGCGGCCAGGAAGTAGCTGTACAGCACCATGTGGAATACCGGCTTCCCATAAAATCTGAACTGCTTGAGCTGCGATTAATGGCGTTTGTTCAGCAGGTTTAGCAATAACACAGTTACCACTCACTAATGCTGCAGCAATTTGGCCAGAGAAAATTGCAAGAGGGAAGTTCCATGGGCTAATACAAAGTACCGTACCTAGAGGCTGAATAGCTGTATTTGCTGGTAGGTTTTCAACTTGAGTTGCGTAGTAACGTAAGAAGTCTACAGCTTCGCGAACTTCTGCAATCGCATTGGCATAAGTTTTACCGCTTTCACGGCAGATTAAAACCATCAATTCTTGAATGCGGCTTTCCATAAGGTCAGCTGCACGTTTTAAGTATTCAGCACGCTGCTCTTTAGGTGTATTTGACCATTCAGATTGTGCTTGTTCCGCTGAGCTAAGTGCAATTTCGACATGCTTAAGATCAGCTTCTTGTACATAACCAACAATTTCATCATTTTGTGCTGGGTTTGTAATTGCAACAGAATGACTTTGCTCTAATGAATCGTTATTTGCCAATAATGGATGGCTTTGCCAAACACGATTACGTAATTCTTGAGCTGTGCTATCTAGAGCTGCAAGTGGAGCATCATTTGCTAAATCATAGCCTTTAGAGTTTTTACGAAGTGTTCCGTACATATCTAAAGGTAGAGGAATTGATGGATGTTTTAAACCGATCGAACCTTCAAGCTTAGCTGCATTACGAATATCGTAAATTGGAGACTGAATAAGATCATCAACTTTAAGTGTTTTATCGGCAATACGGTTAACGAATGAAGTATTCGCGCCATTTTCAAGTAAACGACGAACTAAATAAGCCAACAAAGTTTCATGGTTACCAACAGGAGCATAAATACGGCATGGCACGCCTAATTTATTTTGTTCACGTGGGCCCACAACTTGTTCATAAAGCGGTTCACCCATGCCATGTAAACATTGGAACTCATATTGACCAGCATAATATTTGCTTGGATCAGCTAAATGATAAATTGTTGCCAATGTTTGAGCATTGTGAGTTGCAAATTGCGGATAGATAAATTCTGGCGCAGCAAGTAATTTTTTGGCACAAGCGATATAAGATAAATCTGTATGTACTTTACGAGTAAAGACAGGGTAGTCATCCATACCTTCGATTTGCGCTTTCTTAATTTCGCTATCCCAATAAGCACCTTTTACAAGACGGATCATGAGACGCTTTTGGCTGCGTTTAGCAAGGTCAATAATGTAATCAACCACGAAGAAACAACGTTTTTGGTAAGCTTGAATTACAAAACCAATGCCTTTCCAGTTTGCAAGTTCCGGCTCAAAGCAAAGACGTTCAAGTAACTCAAGAGAAATTTCTAAACGTTCAGATTCTTCTGCATCAATATTTAAACCAATATTGTATTTTTTAGCCAAAAGAGCGAGTTCAAATACTTTACCGTAGAGTTCTTTATGAACACGTTCAATTTGCGCACGTTGATAGCGAGGATGTAAAGCAGAAAGCTTAATTGAAATACCTGGGCCATCATATACACCTTTGCCATTAGACGCTTTACCAATTGCATGAATGGCTTGTGTGTAATCGTTAAAGTAACGTTCAGCATCATGTTCGGTTAAAGCTGCTTCACCCAACATGTCATAAGAATAGCGGAAC
This sequence comes from Acinetobacter sp. WU_MDCI_Abxe161, assembly GCF_025514355.1. Lineage (NCBI taxonomy): Bacteria > Pseudomonadati > Pseudomonadota > Gammaproteobacteria > Moraxellales > Moraxellaceae > Acinetobacter > Acinetobacter sp. WU_MDCI_Abxe161. The sequence goes on along the minus strand of NZ_JAHPTU010000004.1, from coordinate 242,542 downwards.
CCTTTATCTTCAAGCACTTTGGCATGGTCTACAGCTTCTTCAATGGTTTCACCAGTCACAAACTGTTCACCCATCATACGCATTGCAACGTCAACGGCTTTACGAATAATACCACGACCACTACGTGCTAAAAGGCCAGTAAGTACACTTGAAAGACTAGTTTGCTTTGGAGTTTCCATCAGCTTACCAGTTAACATGAGACCCCATGCTGCAGCATTTACAAACATTAAGCTGCTTTGGCCAACGTGTTCTTTCCAGTTACCTTGATTGATTTTATCTCGAATAAGCAAATCACGTGTTGCTGAGTCTGGGATACGAAGCAAAGCTTCGGCAAGACACATGAGTGCCACACCTTCTTGTGAAGAAAGAGAGAATTCTTGTAATAATCCTTGAACAATACCTGCTTTACCCGAAGAGGTCTTACGTTCACGTAAATTATTGGCAAGATTAAAAGCAAGGTCATAAATTTTATGATCTAAATCATCAGATACCGCAGCAGCTTGTAATAGCTCTTCTACAGCTTCTGGTTCAGCACGTCGCCAAGCTGTATTGATGCGTTGTTCAAACTCACTTTTATCGTTGAATTCGGTGATATAGCCTTGGTGAGATTTATCCATTTGATGAAAAGTATCCATTGTGTTCATATCTGTTTCCGCCAACCAGCTCTCGTAAACTCATCTTGAGTAGAGAGGTTTAGATAATTTATCATTACAGAAGAAACACCGAATAACTCACTATATTTATCCCATTTTTTAGAGGAAAATTCAGATGAATGGCCCAATTTTAAGCCTTGACCGCACTGATTTAAAAATTTTGGATATTCTTCAAACAGATGGGCGAATTTCTAATAGTAAATTAGCGGAACTTGTTAACTTGTCACCAACAGCGGTGATGGCCCGAGTTCAAAAATTAACGAAAGATGAATTCATCTTAGGATATGAAGCTAAATTAAATCCGGTTAAGTTAAACGCAAATTTTTTGGTGTTCGTTGAGGTGTTATTAGATAAAACGACACCTAACGTTTTAGATGAGTTTATTGATGCTGTGGTTCACTATCCAGAAATTGTTGAATGTCATATGGTAAGTGGTGGTTTTGATTTTTTAATTAAATTACGTAGTGGCAGTATGGAGGAATTTAGACGCATTGCGGGACAGGTGCTGTGGCAATTGCCGGGGGTAAAAGAGACTCGTAGTTATCCAGTTATGCAAGTTGTAAAAGATACTTCAAAAATTAAAATTAAAACCAAAAATAAATAAAGGGGCCGAAGCCCCTTGATTTATTTCAATGAGTTATACGCTTTCTTTGTAGAGTTCATCTGCTTTTTCGAAGCGTCCAGTTACTGTTGTATTTGGCGCTTTAGTTAAAAGACTCACTACGATGATGCTGATAAATGCAAGGATAAAGCCTGGGATAATCTCGTAAACACCAGTGTCTGCGAAAAGGTTTTTCCAGCCAATGACCACAACTGCACCAACGATCATACCCGCTAAAGCACCTTGTAAATTCATACGCTTCCAGAATAATGACAAGATAATAAGCGGCCCAAATGCAGCACCGAAACCAGCCCATGCATAAGCAACGAGACCAAGAACTTTACTGTCTGGGTTACCAGCAAGAACAATTGCAAGTACAGCAATTGCAAGAACCATGAAACGGCCAACCCATACAAGTTCTTTCTGAGAAGCATTCTTGCGAATGAAACCTTTGTATAAATCTTCTGTCAATGCACTTGAACATACCAAAAGCTGGCAGCTCAATGTACTCATCACGGCAGCCAAGATAGCAGCCAGAATGATACCTACAATCCATGGATTGAATAAGATTTTAGTCAATTCCATAAATACTGTTTCAGGGTTTTTGCTTACAACTGCTGCTAATTCAGGATGTTGCTGGAAGTAAGCAATACCGAAGAAACCAGCGCCGACAGCACCAACTAAACATAAGATCATCCAAGTCATGCCAATACGACGAGCAGCAGGAATTGATTTTACAGAGTCAGCAGCCATGAAACGCACAAGAATGTGTGGCTGGCCAAAGTAACCTAAGCCCCATGCCATGGAGGATAGAACCGCCACTACACTTAAATCTGAAATAATATTAAATGCATGCGGGCGAGCAGTTTCAATGAGCGTAACGAAATGAGTCGTATCGCCAATTGCAAGATAGGTTACGATTGGTGTTAACAACAGAGCAAAAATCATTAAGCCAGCTTGGAATGTATCAGTCCAGCTAATTGCTAAGAATCCACCAATACAAACATAACTGATGGTCGCAATAGCACTGAGCCAAATAGCCGTGTTGTAAGACATTCCGAATAAATTTTCAAATAGACGGGCGCCTGCTACCATGCCTGAAGCACAGTAAATTGCAAAGAAAACCAAGATAATAACCGCAGAAAAAATACGGAGTACTTTTTTCTGATCGTCAAAACGGCTTGTAAAATAATCTGGCAAAGTCAGTGCATTATTTTGAACTTCAGTATGAACGCGTAATCGACCAGCAACCAGTAGCCAGTTAAGCCAAGCACCGATAATAAGACCAATTGCAATCCAAGCTTCAGATAAACCAGAAAGATAAATCGCGCCTGGTAAGCCCATGAGTAGCCAGCCACTCATGTCTGATGCGCCTGCGGATAATGCAGTAACGAAACTGCCTAAACTACGACCACCGAGAATATAATCTGAGAAGTCGCTTGTAGCACGGTAGGCAAATAAGCCAATGAGTACCATTGCTACGATGTACACCATAAACATGATGAGGGTGGGATCAAAATAACTCATGATGGATGTGTGTCCTTATATCCATAATCCGTGATTGTAACCTAATCCAGGTCGCTGTTTTCTTGTACGGCATTCAAGAGGTTGAGATTCAACCACAAAAGATTTTTTTTGCTCTGTTATTTTTATATTGTACTTTTGTATCTTTGTGTAAGTAAAAATAAGCGGGTTTTTAAAAAGAAAAATTATAATATTAATCATTAACTTATAATTTTTTAATATTTATTTTTTAAAGATTTTATTGAAAATAAAAATATTTAAAAAAAAATAACTCTAAATTTAGTTACAACATGCTTAGGTGATAAAGTTTTGTTGAGCAAAATTAGAACAATGTTAAAAAATTTTATCTAAAAAATAGTAATTTTTATTCAAATTAAATTTATTTAGTCCTTAAAAATAGCAATTAATTGGTTAAATTTTCAAAAAGTTCATGCATTCCTTGAGTCGCTGACATCTTTAATAATTCGTATTGTTGAGGAACACGTCCATGATCTGCATTTGGATCTATATAGTAGGCTTTACATTGATCTGAAATTTCATGTACTAAAGCCGCAACCGGATATACACTTAATGTGGACCCAATTACTATAAAAATATCTGCACTTTGCACTAATTTAATTGCTTCTTCATAAGCAGGTACAGCTTCACCAAACCAGACAACATGTGGACGCAACGGATAGCCATCTGGGCAGAAATCGTGTTCTAAATCTAGTTTCCAGCTATTAATTTCATAAAATTGAGTGGTAAATTGTGCATTCGGCCCCGAACTTTTTGCTAAACGAATATTTCCATGCAAATGTAAAACGTTAAAACTACCAGCTCTTTCATGTAAATCATCAATATTCTGAGTAATTACTTGTACGTCAAAATAATCTTGTAGTTTAGCAATATATTGATGAGCTTCGTTTGGCTGGGCTTCTAAAATATTTTTACGTCGCTCATTGTAAAAGCGTTGAACTAGAGCAGGGTTCTTTTGCCATGCTTCAGGTGTGGCAACTTGTTGGATATCGTAATTTTCCCATAGACCATTACTATCACGAAAAGTGCTAATTCCACTTTCGGCACTCATACCAGCGCCTGAAAATACAACAAGTTTTGTCATAGAAGTCACCTATTCATACCACTAATTTTAAATAGATAAAGAAAAACCAGTTTAAGACTAAACTGGTTTTTATCAAATATTGAAAACGACGCCTATCTTTTATAAGCCAGCTTCATATTCTGAATTTGTTAAAAGTTTTTCAACATCTGCAATATTGTCTGGTTTAATTTTATAAATCCAGCCTTTACCATATGGGTCTTCATTTACAAAGTCAGGATCATCTTCAAGATCACTATTCACTTCTACTACTGTACCTGACACAGGGGCGTGAATATCAGATGCTGTTTTTACTGACTCAACTACACCAGCTTGTTCGCCAGCGGTAACTTGGCTTCCAACTTCTGGAGTTTCAACGTAAACCAAATCGCCAAGTTCATCTTGTGCATGATCGGTAATCCCTGTAATAACAAGATCACCCTCAATCTTTACCCACTCGTGTGTACGTGCATACTTCAGTTCCGAAGGATGATTCATGGTAACTCCTTAAGCTTGTGTTCAATAGTTTTAAACATTATAAGTATGGGTCTTTACGCCAGTTGCTCGGGCTGCGGCCACTCCAGCGTTTAAAAGCACGGCTAAAATTTGCAACGTCCGAATAGCCAAGTTCATCTGCAATTTGTTCAAGACTATAGTCTGTACGTGAAAGCAAAGAAGTTGCATGTCGATAGCGCACTTCATCAACTAATGTAGAAAAGGAAGTTCCTTCAGCTGCTAATTGACGTTTGAGTGTCCGATCTGACATATGTAGACATTCAGCTACATTTTCGATGCTTAAATAATGTTGTTCAGAATTACTTAAAATATCACGAACACGCATTGCTAAACGGCGGCGTTCACCTAAAGCAGAAAGTTCAGCTTCACATTGATTAATGGCAACTTGACTGGCGATTGGATCTGAATTGATTAATTTAAGTCCTAAGTATTTTTTATCAAAACTTGAAATTAAATGGGGTTGATTAAAGCGAATTGTGCTGCTTAATTTATTTCTATACTTTTCAAAACCTTCTGGTTCAGGAAAATCTAAATCTACATCGCCGGCTAAGTCTTCAATACCCGTAATCGCTTTGGCCATACTCATAATACCAATAGTCAAGCCTAAAACGATTTCTGTACGTAAAGGCTCAAGTTCTATATCACATTGTAATTGTAAGGTCGCTTTGGGGCCAAACGTTGAAAAGTAGAGTTGTAAAAAGGGTAAACGTAACTGAATAAAGCGTGCTGCAAGAGCAATTGCTTCTGTAATATCCTTGGCTGTCATAATTGCATAGCCAATGAAGCCATGAATCGAAATACGCATTTGAGTACCAAGATGATAACCCAACGTAGTTTCACCAGTTAAATTAAGTGCATGTTTAACCAGTTCATTTGCTACAGGTGTAGAAATACGATAATCAGGATCGGCCAGTTGTTCACTAGTAAGATTAAATGGAGCAAATAATGTTTCATCGTTATATCCCCAACGTGAAACAACATCTAATAGCAATAAGCCATAGACTCCTGGAATACCCTGATCTTGACGAGCTGAGGTAATTTTCATATGCGTTCCATTGCTCTCATCAATTTGTCACATGCATTTCTTACACATCTTGTCATGAAATATAATCTGAGTTTATAAAAACTGTTAGACAATCATATCAACCATGTTTTAAACATTCTTTTTAAAGACAACAATTTTTGTTGTTGAAATAAGTAATACGTCACCATTTTGATTTAAGGCTTGCGTAACGTAACTTACAATACCACGATCCAATTTTGTTTTGGATGGTGTGATCGCTGAAATTTCAGCTTCAACATGTATTTTATCACCTGGTCGAGTAGGGCGTGGCCACCGTAAAGTTGATTCTGAACCGATTAAGCCACCGTGAATCGGCATACATTCTGTCCATAACCGCATAGTAATTGCAGAAGTATGCCAACCACTAGCAGCGATCCCCTGAAAAATTGGATCGTGCTTAGCTTGCTCTTCATCTATATGGAAGGGTTGAGGGTCATATGAGCTTGCGAATTTTTTGATTTCATCTAAGGTAATTTCATATTCACGGCTAATGAAACGATCACCAATTTTCAAATCTTCTAAATAAAGCATTAATCTTGACCCTGTAATACTTTTTGCTCAATTAAGAAACCGCCTGTTTGTCGCTTCCATAATTGTGCGTATATACCATCCTGCGCAATTAACTCTTCATGAGTTCCTTGTTCAGCAATTCGACCTTCATCAAGAACGATTAAACGGTCCATTTGTGCAATAGTAGATAAACGGTGAGCAATTGCAATAACGGTTTTATCAACCATCAGGTCATTTAAACTTGCCTGGATTGCTGCTTCAACTTCTGAATCTAATGCACTGGTTGCTTCATCTAAAATAAGAATAGGAGCATCTTTTAAGAATACTCGTGCAATAGCGATACGCTGTCTTTGACCACCAGAAAGTTTGACACCACGTTCACCTACCTGAGCGTTATAACCATTACGTCCTTTTAAATCAACTAATTGCGGAATAAATTCAGCAGCTTTGGCTTTATTTACAGCATTTTCCATATCTGCATCAGATGCATCTGGACGACCATACTTAATATTTTCTGCAACTGAGCGATGTAATAAAGAGGTATCTTGAGTAACTAAAGCAATATTAGCTCTTAGACTATCTTGAGTTACATCTTCAATATTTTGACCATCAATTAAAATTGCACCTTGTTTAAGATGGTAAAAATGTAAAAGTAACTGAATTAACGTCGACTTTCCTGCGCCGGAACGTCCAACAATACCTATTTTTTCGCCTGCTTTAATATGTAAGTTGAAGTGATCAATTACATTTTTATTGTTATAAGCAAAGCTTACATCTTTAAATACAATCTCGCCTTTGGTGACGTTCAGTGATTTTGCGTCCGGTTTATCTTGAATATTGATTTTTTTACCTAATGTTTGCATACCATCTTGAATGGTGCCGACATTTTCAAATAAGGCTGACATATGCCACATCATGAATTCAGCCATACTATTAAGTTTTAAAATCATTGCAGTCGTTGCCGCGATAACACCTAATGCCGCTAAACCTTGAGTCCATAACCAAACAGAGGTACCAATTACACCTACAAACAAAACAGCGGACAACATATTAATGCTGACTTCAAAGAGGGTACCTAAACGCATTTGAGCATAGACTGTAGTCATAAACTCTTTCATTGATGCTTTTGCGTATTGGCTTTCACGACCAGCATGAGCAAATAATTTTACAGTTTGAATATTAGTGTACGCATCTGTTACGCGGCCAGTCATGATCGCTCTAGCATCGGCTTGTTGCTGAGAAACTTTACTTAAGCGAGGGATAAAGAACCATGCGCTTAATAAAAATAGACTTAACCAAACTAAAAGAGGAATAAGCAAGATTGGCGAAATTGCGCCAAGAACAATACTGACAGTAATAAAGTAAATGCTGACATAAGCCAACATGTCACCCAAGATAATCCAAAACTCACGGATAGCTAATGCTGTTTGCATAACCTTGGCAGAAAGTCGGCCTGCAAAGTCATTATGGAAAAAGTCCAAACTCTGTTTCAATAAAAGATTATGGAAACGCCAACGCAAACGCATTGGAAAAGTACTATATAAAATCTGATGTTTGACAATAGATTGTATATTTACAAAAAAGATATTAGTAAATAAAACAGCAATCAAAATGAGTAGATCAGTAGCATGCTGATTTAAAAAGCTTTCGGGATGACTTTTACTTAACCAATCTACGAGTTGCCCAATCTTTGAAAAAAGTAAGGCTTCAAAGCTTGCAGCACCTGCTGTAAAAAGAATAAGTAAAAATAAATAAGGGCGCACGCCTTCCGTAGCTTGCCAAACAAATGGGAAAAAACGAGTCGGTAAAGGTTCATCCAAACCTTTAGTTGGGTAGGGATCTACAAGTTTTTCAAACCACTTCAGCATGAATTACTACCTTTGAGACAAAAGCCACTTCATTAAATCTTTGCAATTTAATTTGCAAAAAGTCAGTTAGATCAATATCACTTAGGGTTTCGATCTTGTGAGTATGTGCAAATACACATGAACTGATTATGTTATACGTCTTTAATTGATAGATGACGCAAATATTGGAGACCTGAAGAAATCTTCAAGAACGTCGCGAGGACTAAAATATTATTCATTATATCGAGATTAATAGATAAAGGGTGAACGAATTTATTCTTTAGGTATTTTTTCTTCGTATTTTGAACATTTGTTAAATTGCTAGTGTCATACATAGAACTGAAAAAGGCCTTTAGATTAGTATCATAAAGGCCAAATTATGGTATTACCACATTAAGTCATCTGGAATAACATATGCTGCATATGGATCTTCTTCATCGGTAGCTTGTTCATTTTTCTCAGCATTATTAATTAAAATGAAACCCTGCATTTTTTGATCAATTTTTTCAGCTAACGCTTTCGGAAGATAGGCGTATTGATCTTGATCTTTAGCAATGACTAAACTGCCAGCAACAAGTGCGTTATAAACTTGCTGAGATAGATAAACTTTTTTGATTTTATTTTCATCAATAAATTGATAAGCCACATCGCCAGCAAAATCAGTAATTTTATGTTGCTTAATCATCTGAATGATTGACGCTTTAAGTGCTTTTTCTTCAAGCTGTTTCTGTTTTTCTAAATTTAAAGCCTGATCTTTAGCTAATTTTTCTTGTTGAGCTTTTTCAATATTCGCTTTGATTTCAGCCTCATCACTGAGTCCAAGACGTTGTTCGTGATGAGCTTGTTTAGTTAATTTTTTTGCTTTTTTATTATCAACTAAACCAGCTTTAAGTAGCTGTGCTTGTAAGGCATTTTTAACCATGTCTTAATCCTTATGTGAAGTTGAAGTGCTATAAAGATAAACTACCCAGTAAGAGATACTTAAGGCTAAGCTTAAAATTGTCGGCAATAAAAATGATTGTAGTTTCAAATATGGATGTACTACAGCGGCAAGAATTCCACCCAGTAGAAAGCCAGCAAAAATAAGTAAATGTAAAATAATACGTCGCTTTTCTACAATTAAGCCTCTGGCTTTATATCCAAGCGCTAAACCAATATCTGTCAATACACCGGATAGATGGGTAGTGCGGATGATTGTTCCTTTATAGTGGCTTACCATAGCATTTTGTAAACCCATTGCTGTACATGCCCATAATAATCCATAGCGCGGAAAATAAGGAAGTAATAGCCAGCAAAGAAAAATAAAGAAGGCTACAAGGCTCAAAGGTAAACCGTAACGACGATCTAGTCGAAAATGACTGTTGCCTAAAATAAAACCACTATAAAATGAACCGCAAACATAACAAATAATCACCAGAAGCAAAAAAATAATATGTTCTGGTTGCCACTCTACCAAACTCATCGCTAGCATACTAACGTTGCCAGTCATATGTGAAATCGATTGATGTAAAAGGGTAATTAACCCTAATACATTAATCATTCCAGCATTAAATGCCAGTAAAAAGGCTCCAAGTTGGAACCAGTTTGGTAGGCGCTGAAATGGCATTTCGTTTATGAAGTTTGCTTAGAGCGGATATCTACAGCTGCGGTAAATAAAACATCTGTAGAAGAGTTAAGCGCTGTTTCTGTAGAGTCTTGCAATACACTAATAATCATACCAATAGCTACAACTTGCATAGCAATTTCTGTCGAAATACCAAATAGACTGCAAGCTACCGGAATCAGAAGTAAAGAACCACCTGCAACGCCAGAAGCACCACATGCTGAAATAGTAGCAACAACTGATAGGATAAGCATTGTTGCAAAATCAACATGAATTCCAAGTGTATGTACAGTTGCGAGTGTAAGGACAGTAATCGTCACTGCTGCGCCTGCCATATTTACTGTTGCACCTAAAGGAATAGACACACTTGCTGTAGATGGATTAACACCTAAACGCTCTGCCAAATCTAAGTTAACCGGAATATTGGCTGCTGAGCTACGTGTAAAGAATGCAGTAATTCCACTTTCTTTTAGACATTTAAATACGAGAGGGTAAGGATTTCCGCGTATAGTAAGGGCAACAAGAAGAGGATTAATAACTAAAGCAACAAAGAACATAGTTCCTAATAGCACTACTAATAATTGTGCGTAGCTCTCAAGTGTTGCAAGACCAGCGTCGGCAAAAGTCACTGCAACTAACCCGAAAATACCAACAGGAGCAAAAGCAATTACTTTATGAATAATAGCACTTACAGCATGTGAAATATCCTGCATCACTTGTTTTGTCGTGTCTGAACTGTGGCGCATAGCTAAACCTAGGCCAATTGCCCAAGCTAAAATACCAATAAAGTTAGCTTCACTAATTGCTTGAACAGGGTTTGCAATAAAGCTTAAAAGCAAATTTTTTAATATATCTGCGAGACTACCAGGCGCTTGTAAATCATTATGTGAAATTGTATTGAGGAATAACGTGCTTGGAAAAGAAAGGCTAACAATCACAGCTGTGAAAGCAGCAAGCAACATACCGACCACATATAAAATCATAATAGGCCGTAAGTTCGCACTATGACCTACTTGAAAGTTGGCAATAGAGGAAAGCACCAATACAAAGACTAAAATAGGAGCAACCGATTTTAAGGCTTTAATGAAAAGCTCACCAAATAAACTTAAGTAAGGCGTAACGTTTGGAAATAGTAATGCAACGCCTATCCCTAGAATAATGGCGATAATAATCTTAGTGACTAAGCTTAATCGAGAAAAGAATGCAAGCATATAAAGGCCTTATTAACCTAATCATGGCTAAAGGTTGAACAAGCGAAGTATTTTATACTTAAGTGATGTGAATCTTAAGCTTTTTTATAATAACAATAAGTTTTTATAGTTGCTGGTAATATTAAACTGTTGTTTTTATTGTTTTTAATTTTAAATCTTAATTTTTTTACTTAGTGGTTTTGTTTGTTAATTGCTCATTAAAAAAACTTGTGATATCAAAAAGCTGTGAAACTCCTAAACTGCTTAAAGAAGAATAGACTGAAAAGATTTATCGTGGTTACGATTTTGGAAAAGCTACGCGAATTTTCAAAACTTTGTGCTTCGACTAAACTCTAAGCTTTCAAGCTGAAAAATCGCATATTTCAGGAAATTACTACTATTATTATAAAATTATAATTTAAAAATATTATTTACTTGCACAGTACAGCTGGTGAAGCGTATTTAAAATTGAATGCATATTGTCATCCTTAATAGAATAAAAAATTTGCTTACCATCACGACGGGTTGATACCACATCACTTTTACGTAGCATCATAAGTTGTTGTGAAAGAGTAGGCTGGGTAATTTGGGTCTTCTCTTCAATTTGAGAAACATTTAACTCCTCATAAGCTAAGTGACATAAAATTAATAAACGATCTGTATTAGCCAAAGATTTGAGAATTCCAACGACTGAATCAGCCGCATTTTTCATTTCTTCAATTTGGAGTCCATCTTTCATACTTTATACCTATATCAATATAGCGGGCATAGTATAGATTGATCTTACGAAAATGAATGTAGCAAAACTAATCAATCCAATTGTTTTTGTTGAAAAGCAATATAAGTGGAATTGATAAATAAGCAGTCTTTCTAATTAAAAACAACTATTTGTAGTTGTTTTGTGTCTAAAGTGTTGCGTTGTGTTATAAGTGTAATTGTTAAGTATAATTGAATTGAAGTCAACCAAAAATAATTCCAATTCAGTTCCAATAAATAGTTAAATCTAATTTATCTTTAAGCAAATCATAAAAAATGATTGAGTTTTTATTTTTTAAATATATAATCTGTTTTGTACAGACAGGTCTGTATATTTTGGTTTAGTAAGGTCGAAAAAAACGTCTAAATTTGAACCAAAATGACTTTCAGACGCAGCGTGATACATAAGAAGAATCATTAAATATAAGAAGAAGAATATCACGCTTTATTTTTATGCAGCTCTTTCAAAGTCAATTAACTTTTCTACTCGAGTCCAGTAATCATTAATCTTTATTGAACCGTGTTCAACTTGGGCTTGTATGGTCATACCTTCCAAGATATTAACTAATAACAAGGATAGGGGAACTGGTTCTTTTACCTCATACTGGTTAAGCAAGTTTTGCATGAGTTGAGTTAACCAAGCTTTATATAAAGTTGCTGGTTGATGCGTTGAAGGATATTGTTTTAAAACCTCTTCCAAAGCCTTTTGAAACATACAGCCATTAAAATCTTCGCTATTAAACCAGTCTGAATACCATAAAAAAACTGCTTTAATTCTTGCAAGAGGGTCTAACTCATCATGTTTTGATAAGGCTGCGGTAAGAGAGTTTTGTAAAAGCGTATTACGTAGAAGTAGACACTCTTCAATTAATTTTTCTTTTGATGGGAAATGCTTATAAAAAGTCATTTTTGCAACGCCAGATTCATTAATGATGCGATCTACACCTATAGAATTATAGCTATACGAGTTAAAAAGTCTTAATGCGGTGTTAATAATGTCATCTTTTTTCGACATATTTTAGCCTCTCATAAATGAATTGCTATTAGCTTGAACGGTGATCTTTATCAATGAGAATCTAGATGGCTTAATTTTACAAGGTATTGTTTGTTATTGATAGAAAAAAGATATTATTTTTTAAACGCTGAAGTTTTCCTTTTTAAGGAAAGAGTAAATAATTTCTAGGTTGTATTTTTAAATAATTTAGCTTTTAATTTTTTTAAATTACATTTCAAACTTCTTGAATTTAATCATTTTTAACATAAGTTTATTTAAAATTTTAAAGCAATATTGACTATTAATCTATTTAAAAAGATGGACTTTTTATTTCCATAAAAAGTCCATTTTCGTAGAGCTTATTATTCTGAAGGTGGTAATAACATCAGAATAGATTCATTAAGTAAGTAAGCAATATTCTCTAGAACTTCAAGATCATTAAACTCGCTATTGAAAGCTAGACTTTCTCCATTAGCAATAGCTTTTAATTTTGGTGCAAAATTTTCAGTTATACATAATGCTTCGCCATTTCCCCAAAAGTTTAATGCCTCATCTTTTTCCGTATAGAGTAAGCGGGAGGCTGGCTCTAATAGAACTTCATAACCCTCGTGTAAAATTTCTTTAAGATCATCAGCTTCGATTTCATCAGGTTCAGGAATGTTATCTGGATATTTAGGTTCACTCATGTAAGATATGATTGCTGCATCAAGCACTGAGGAATCTTGTAAATGTGCTAAAACTAAGTCTTTGAGGTAGCTCAGTTCAGTTGCATTCATTTCGCCAATTTGGCTCATTTGTTTGCGTGCGATATCTATAACAGGGTTTTGCAATAAAGTATTAGCTGAAAACTGATCACTAATACGCTCCATCATTCCTGCAATGTTTGGCATGCGAAAGCCAAAAGAGAAAGTTAAACAATCATCTTCAGCAACGCCATAATGTGCCATTCCGGGTGGAACATAGAGTAAATCGCCAGGTGCTAAAACCTCATCAAATTGCACATCTATTTCTGGTAGAAGTTTTAAAGGTTGATTTGGTACAAATGCAGTATTTACATCACACATTTGCCCTAGCTGCCAGCGACGGTGTCCATGACCTTGAACTAGAAACACATCATAAAAATCAAAATGTTTTCCAACTGAACCACCTTTGGAAGCATATGACACCATAATATCGTCACGGCGCCATTGAGGAATAAAAGGAAATTTTTTCCAAAGTTCAGAAAGATCGAAAGAGTAGTGATCTACTGCCTGTACTAACAGAGTCCATAATTTTGGTAGCTTTTGAAAGTCACCTTTGGTTAAAGGTGAAGACTTTACGTGCCATTCATTTGGATTTCTATCTTTTTGGCGAATGAGTCGGGCACTTGCATGTTCTTCTAAAGCAAGTTCTTGCACATCTTGGGGTTCTAAAAGACCTACAATCTCTGGCAATCCGTTACGTACCAACAAAGGTTTTTTTTGCCAATATTCTGCTAAGAATTGTTCGGCAGTAATACCGCCTAAAACTGTTAAAGGTTCTGTCATGGAAATAACCTATTTATAAAACATCTAAAATCAAGGAATTTGTAGATCAAGCTGCCTTAAAATATGGCAAAGTTGAATCATAGGAAGCCCCATAAGTGTTGTCTGGTCTTGGCCTATCATTTTTTCAAACAAGCTAATTCCTAAACTTTCACACTTAAAGCTACCTGCGCAATGTAGTGGCTGATCTAATAAAATGTATCGTTCAATTTCAGCTTGATTCAGGTTTCGAAATTTAACTTGATAATGTTCAACCAGCGTTTGTTCAAAGTTTCTATCAAGCCATTGCACGCTAAGAGCTGTGCTAAAGAAAACAGTTCGGCCAGAATTATCTGCTAGTTGTGCTTTAGCATTTTCGGTAGTCAATGGTTTGCCAATAAAGTCATGCGGAGCATGTTCTCGCCAAGCAACTTGATCTGAACCAATAACAATCGCATTAGGATTTTGTGCAGCAATCACTTGGGCTTTTGTGAAAGCGAGCCTTTTCGCAAGTTCATCGGCATGGGTTTCACCACGAGGACTTTCATCAATATCCGGACTTACACAGATATAATTAATTTCAAGACGATTCATTAAGTCTTTGCGAGTTTGACTGCTGGATGCCAAAATAATTTGTGGCTGTACCATCACACTGCAAATTCCATTAAAACATCTAAAGGTACATAGCTTAATACAGCTTGATGACATGCATGTATTTTAATAGGAGGGGCTTCACCAGCTTGATAAGCCTCTACCCAACGCGTTACACAGATACACCAGAAATCACCGGGTTTTAGACCTGGGAAGCCTACCTCTGGTAAAGGCGTGATGAGATCATTGCCAATTTTTTGAGAAAAATTTAAGAAATCAGAGGTCATTTGTGCACAGACAGTGTGTTGACCAAGGTCTGTTACTGCAGTGTGGCAAAAACCATTTCTAAAATAGCCGGTGATAGGGTCAAAGCAACAACTTGCTAAAGGTTCCCCTAAAACATTTAAGCGATTGATTTGCGGATCTGGATGAATAGACATAATGGGTGAAATATCAAATAACTACCTCTATCATAATCAAAACTGGGGCTTTCTACAGCTTTTATGCAAAAAAACTAACCTTTTTTGATGTAATCATTTAAAATTGGTGCGTTTTTAAAATCATAAAGAGAGCTTTACATGAATTTTCAGCGTATGACTGACCTAAACTTAACAGGCAAACGTGTCCTTATTCGTGAAGATTTAAACGTTCCTGTCAAAAATGGTGTGATTACTAGCGATGCTCGCTTACGTGCAGCATTACCAACGATTAAAGCTGCTTTAGATAAAGGCGCAGCAGTGATGGTATTTTCACATTTAGGTCGTCCTGTTGAAGGTGAACCAAAGCCAGAACAATCACTTGCACCAGTCGCTGCTTATTTAACAGAAGTCTTGGGTCAAGAAGTTAAATTATTAACAGATTATCTTGATGGTGTTGAAGTTGAAGCTGGTCAAGTCGTATTGCTTGAGAATGTACGCTTTAACCATGGCGAAAAGAAAAATAATCCAGAACTTGCTCAAAAGTATGCTGCATTATGTGACGTATTTGTTATGGATGCATTTGGTACTGCTCATCGTGCAGAAGCATCTACGGAAGGTGTAGCTCGTTTTGCTCCGGTAGCAGCAGCTGGTCCTTTGTTGGCTGCTGAATTAGATGCGTTAGGACGTGCAATGCAAACTCCTGAAAAACCAATGGTTGCAATTGTTGCTGGTTCTAAAGTTTCGACTAAGCTTGATGTTTTAAACTCACTTTCTAGTATCTGTGATCAACTGATCGTTGGTGGTGGTATTGCAAATACATTCTTGGCAGCTGCTGGTTTTAACGTTGGTAAATCATTATATGAAGCTGACTTGGTTGAAACTGCTAAACAAATTGCTGCTAAAGTAAGCGTTCCGCTTCCTACAGATGTTGTAGTTGCTGATGCATCACAAATTAATTTTGAAGATTTCTTAGGTTCTTTAGCAGCAGCTCAAGCTGTTGTGAAGAAAGTAGAAGATGTGACTGCAAATGACATGATTTTAGACGTGGGCCCTGAAACTGCTAAAGCATTTGCTAATATTTTAACAACATCAAAAACGATTCTTTGGAACGGCCCAGTGGGTGTATTTGAAGTAGATCAATTTGGTGAGGGTACGAAAGCACTTTCCCTTGCGGTTGCACAATCTGAAGGATTCTCTATTGCTGGTGGTGGTGATACATTGGCAGCGATTGATAAATATAATGTAGCTGATCAAATTGGTTATATTTCTACAGGTGGTGGTGCGTTCCTTGAGTTTGTTGAAGGAAAAACATTGCCAGCCGTGGCTGTTCTACTTGAACGTGCTTAATACTGTTATATAAAAATAAGAAGGGATTGGGTGACCAATCCCTTTTTCATTGATAAGTCATTAAATTGTCATATATCTGCAATAAAATAATGAGTATTAAATCACCAACTGTGGATAATAGTGATGAATTTAAAGCTTACATTTGCTGCTGTGTTAATTGTACCGATGATGTTGACTGCTTGTGCTAAGAAAGATGAAGCCTCTCAAGCTGGACAAGAATCGGCAGCTTCTACTGCTGTTTCTGAAAAAGTAACGCCTGAGCAACAAGCAGCAATTGATGCGATTGATAAGCCAGTGTTAGATGAAAAGAATACAGATGTAGCTGAAGGGAGCGCGCCAAGTGAGGCTGCTGCTTCAGAAACACATTAATTTGTTGTTTTTTGTTAAAAAATCCCTGCAAATGCGGGGATTTTTTTTGAAATACTGTGATTTGTTGCTGAATTGAAATAAATGACAGGGTAGAATAAGCCGCACTACCTGGGAGGATATTATGGCACTCATTTCAATGCGCCAGCTCTTGGATCACGCTGCTGAACATAACTACGGCGTACCAGCATTTAACGTAAATAACTTAGAACAAATGCGTGCAATTATGCTTGCCGCAGATGCAACCAATTCACCAGTAATTGTTCAAGCATCAGCTGGAGCTCGCAAATATGCAGGCGCTCCATTCTTACGCCATCTTATTTTGGCTGCAATTGAAGAATGGCCGCATATTCCAGTGGTAATGCATCAAGACCATGGAACAAGCCCAGAAATTTGTCAGCGTTCAATTCAGCTTGGCTTTAGCTCAGTGATGATGGACGGTTCATTAGGTACTGATGGTAAAACACCTACATCGTACGAATATAACGTTGATGTAACTCGTAATGTTGTTGCTTTAGCACACGCTTGCGGTGTTTCTGTCGAAGGTGAAATTGGCTGTTTAGGTAGCCTTGAAACTGGTATGGCTGGCGAAGAAGATGGTGTTGGTGCTGAAGGTGTACTTGATCACTCACAACTTCTTACTTCTGTTGAAGAAGCGACTCAGTTTGTTGCCGATACTAATGTAGATGCATTGGCGATTGCTGTGGGTACTTCACATGGTGCTTACAAATTCACTCGTCCACCTACAGGTGATATCTTGGCGATTGACCGTATTAAAGAAATTCATGCGGCGTTACCAAATACTCATCTTGTTATGCATGGTTCAAGTTCTGTGCCACAAGAATGGTTGAAAGTAATCAATGAGTTCGGTGGTGATATTAAAGAGACTTATGGCGTACCTGTTGAACAGCTTGTAGAAGCAATTAAACATGGTGTTCGTAAGATTAATATTGATACAGACTTACGTTTAGCATCTACTGGTGCAATTCGTCAGTTTATGGCTGAAAACCCAGCTGAATTCGATCCACGTAAATACTTTGCTAAAACTGTAGATTCAATGAAGCAAATTTGTATTGATCGTTATGAAGCATTTGGTACAGCTGGAAATGCTGACAAGATTCGTCCAATTTCTTTAGAGAAAATGGTTGATCGTTATAAATAATTCCCATTAGGGTCTAATTTATAGAAACCGGTTATTTATATAACCGGTTTTTTTATTAGGTAAATTTCATTCATAAAAAAACCTGTGATAAACACAGGTTATGATGACAATAGAAGAACTTACTTTTGTAAATTCTTTTTATCTAGACTTGGATCTTTGATTTCTACATACGCATTTGCACGTACTTCACGTAACCAGCTATCAATTTCGGTGTTAAATTGACGTTCACCTAAAATCTGACGTGCCATACGCACTTGATATTCATGAGTCATATCTTTTTCGCGTTTGTCTGTCACTTGTAAGATATGCCAACCAAATTGAGTTTGGAATGGTTCACTAATCTGACCTACAGGAATCTCCTGCATTTTTTTATCAAATTCAGGCACCATCATTCCAGGTGTTACCCAGCCTAAACTTCCGCCATCACGTGCGGAGCCTGTATCGTTTGAGTAGGTTGCAGCTAATGTTGCAAAATCCTCACCAGCTTTTAAGCGTTTATAGATGTTATCAATAATTTGCTTGGCATTCTCAGGACTCACTACTTCAGATGGTTGAATAAGAATGTGGCGAGTTTGAAATTGAGGTACTAAAGCTTTTTGCTCATTTTGTTTACGTTCAAGAAGCTTTAAAACATGCACACCATCACGTACCGATACTAAGTCAGTTGTTTGACCATCTTGTAATGGAGTAATGCGGGCAGCAAGTTCAGCAGGAATATCAGACAGTGGACGGAAACCCATGTCAGCCCCTTCAACTTTTACATTTGCAGTTGAAAGTTTCTTTAATGCATTTATGTCATTACTTTGTGCAAGCTTTGAACGCACTTCTTGAGCTACAGTTTGAACTTCCTGTGCATTATCACCAGAAATACGCATATGAATCACATGTGCTTGGTTGCCTAACGCAGCTTGTCCCTGAGGGGATTTTAAGAAGTTCTCTACATCTTGATCGCTGATTTTAATACGAGACATGACTTGTTGTTGACGTAAACGGCTAATTGCTAGATCTTCAGCGATTCGACTACGTAAACTTTCATAAGTCCCTGGAGCCATAGCGTCTAGTTTTTGCTGGAAAGCTTCTAAACTTTTAGACCCAGATTGACTAGCTACTTTGAGTACAGCTTCATTTAAGCTCTTTTCATCAGGTTTGATGCCATATTTTTTAACTTGCTCAAGCTGTGCTTGACGCAAGATTAATTGATCCAATACCTGAAACTGTAAATATTGCTGAGGTGGAACTTCTTTTTTTTGTGCTTGCAGTTCATGAGCTGCTTCAGCCATACCTTGTTGAAGATCGCTTTTTAAAATTACGCTATTGTCCACAATTGCCACAACTTCATCAGCGGGTTGGGCAAAACTATGCATTGATGAAGAGATTAGGGCAGCAAGTGTAGTTGCTTTAAAAAACTGTTTAAGATGCTTTGTCTTCATTAACGTTGTGTCCAAGATTGATTAATTTTGTTAAAACCTAAAACGCGATTTTCAAGTAAAGACGCGAGTTTATTGTTTAAACCACCTAAACCTTTTAGTGTAACTTCAGCCATGATCGCGCGCTTTTCACTAACATCTGGAGATTTTGGGTCGTCTAGATCGTTATAATACGAGCGGCCGTAGACAGAAATACCCCAGCAACATGACTCATAGTTAACTCCTAGTAAGAGTTCGCGGGCAACATCATTGTCCATGTCATATTGTACGTGGCCCATAATACGCCAATTGTCTTTAATTGGTTGTATAAAGGATGCAACAACTTGGTCGTAAGTATCTTGACGGCCAGGAATATCTTTACGATAGAAATAGCCTAAGTTGTATAGATTTCCTTTATCACCAGTATAGTAAAGTTGGAAATCACGTTGAGCGTTATCGCCATTCGACATCCATGCTGAGTTAGCCGCAATAGTGAAGTTTTGATTAAGTTGGCTAGATAGGCTAACAACAGGGCCAGTATTACGCTCGGTGTCAAATTCATCTTGCTGTTTTAAAGTGACACGGCGATCTTCGAAATAATAACTTTGACCAACACTTGCACGTAAACGCTCTAAACCTACTGTATCGAAGAGGCTGTAACTTACACCTAGTGATAAGAAGTTATTGTCTTCAAGACGGTCATGTCCATAAAAACGGTATGGATTAAATAACTGATCGTAACTAATTGATGCACTTGTCGAATCAAAGTTAGGGTAGCCATCCTGGTTTTTGTATGGCGCATATGCGTAGAAAGCACGTGGTGTAAGTGTTTGTAAGTACTTACCCTCACGCTCAAAATTCAGTCCAGTATCCAAAGTAAATTGTGGCACAATGACTGATTTATTTTCAGAACCGCCATCTAAACCTTGAGATGCGATACTGTCCTTATCATAAAACGTTTGAATAGAACGTACCGAAACTTCAGGAATCACAAAAGCTGCCGGTGTGCGGTAGTTATAACGTGTTGCAAACTGGTTATAAATACGTGTACCGCTACTTTCCTGAGCAGAGTCATCATTAATCGATTTTTTAAAGTAAGCGGTATCGTTGTTAAATTCGTATTGTAAGCCTAATGGATTACCAGTGACATAATTCAACAAGAATTGTGGTAAACGAGCATACGGCTTATCGACATCTAGAACTTCTGGGTCAAGCGTCTGGAAATCTTCGACTTTAAGCTGTGCTTTTAAACCCGGAATACCATGTTGATAGTTAAGTTCCCATGCTCTACGTAAGTTAAGATCTGTTTTAGAGTTAGGGCTACTATCTAAGTCAGAGAAATAATCTTTATCTGATGCATAGTTATATTCAAGGTTGGTAGACCACTGATCGTTAATTTCCCAGTTATGTAAAAAATGGAAATCTTTACGATCTTTATCGTCATAACCTTTGTCAGATGGCAAGATGCCACCCCACATTTCACCCGCGCCAAAGCCATCGGTTAAATAACGGAAGTCACCTTTTAACATTGCACCACGATCTGCTAAATAACGTGGAGTAAGTGTCAGATCATAGTTAGGGGCAAGGTTTAAATAGACCGGAACAGAAAGTTCAACACCACCATCGTTTGAGAAACCAAACTGTGGGTTGAGAATACCGGTAGTACGGCGGTCGTCAATTGGGAAGTTAAAGTAGGGAACAGCTAGAACCGGAACATCTTTAACATATAGTTTTGTCCCGCGAGTTACACCGCGTCCAGTTTCCTGATTTAACTCAATTTTATTTGCTTGGATTTTCCAGCCCGGTTTTTGGCCGGGTGGGCATGTTGTATAGGTTGCATCATTAAGAACCATAACATTTGGTGAGGTTCTTTCGATTTTTCCTGCATGACCATGGGCGTGTTGTTGCTCAGAAATATAAAAACTATTATCTAAATTCCCGGTTTGGGTTTTTAGGTTGTAATTAATTTCATCACTCTGTGAAAGTAACCCGCCTTGAGCTAACTGTACTCGACCTTGTGCATGTGCAAAGGTTTGGGTTTTATCAATCGTTACCTTGTCAGCGCGAACGGTGCGTCCTTCCTGATCAATAACGACATCACCTTCTAAAACAGAATCACCCGCTGGATTGTAATGTCCGTAGTTAGCCGTAACGACAGAAGTCGCTTTGTCGGCATCTAAAGCTTTTGTCTCAGGGTTAATCGGTGTAACCCATGTACCTTGGCAAAATGCCGAGCTTAAATATTTATTGTCACGAAGCTGAGCTTCAGGTGCAGATTTATCAACATAGTATTGCTGAAAAAACTCTTGGCCTGGGTAAGCTTCCTTGATGCTCGCTTTAAGTTGATTATTGTCTATATTGGAGACAACATCAGTTGACTCAGCATAACTTGATTGTATGGAGCCACATAAGAGCGTAAAAATAGCTGTCGCTAAAGGATTAAATTTAAACTGATGCTTCATTGTCTCATTAACCAAGTATGCTAATTCACAATTAATTATTGTCGCATCATAGAGAAAAAGTTTATAAGTGGCTACACTTAACCCTTCAAAAATCTCAGCTTGTTTTAGATTTTATTGCAAATGAATACACAACGTGAACAATTGATATATACATGGCTTACATCTGTTCTGGAAAATGATCAATTTAAGATCGCTTTTTTAGCAGGTGATGCAAGCTTCCGCCGTTATGCGCGTATCGAGTTACAAAATAAAACGTATATGCTCATGGACGCTCCTCCAGAAAAAGAAGACTGTGTTCCGTTTGTGACCATTGACGAATTTTTTGCAGGTCATGGCGTGCGTGTACCTCAGATCATCGCAAAAGATTTGACTCAAGGTTTTCTGTTATTGGAAGACTTTGGTGATGTGCTTTTATCGACACTATTAACTGAAGAAACAGTTGATAAATATTATGAACAAAGTTTTAAACAGCTTATTCAGTTGCAGTCTATAGAAGGTGCTAGTCAGTTCCCAGCGTATTCCTACGAAAAATTAATGTCGGAAATGCAGCTACTCACAGATTGGATGTTGCCATCGCTTGCTATTGAGCCGACTGTTGAGCAGAAAAAAACGATTAATGATGCGTTTGATTTCTTGGCTTGTGCTGCGTTAGCCCAACCACAAGTCATCGTACATCGAGATTTTCATAGCCGTAATTTGATGAAAATTACCAATGAGCAAGAGTTGGGGGTCATCGACTTCCAGGATGCTGTTATTGGTGCTGATACATATGACTTAATTTCGATTACTCGTGATGCATATGTTCAATGGAATGCTGAACGTGTTTATCAATGGTTTAAAATGTTTTATGACTTATTACCAGAGTCGACTAAACAAAACCGCAGTTTTGATCAATTTAAACGTGATGCAGATTTAATGGCTATTCAACGCCATATTAAAATTTTAGGTATCTTCGTTCGTTTATTTGAACGTGATGGTAAATCTGGTTATTTGAAGGATTTGCCACGTGTCATGTGGTATTTACTTGAAGAAAGTCGTGGTTACGCTGAACTTGAAGAGTTTATGGTGTTTATGAATAACATAGTGATGCCTAAATTTATCGAGAAATATGGTAGCTATGAGGTAGCAGCATAATGAAAGCAATGATTCTTGCTGCTGGCTTGGGCAATCGTATGCGTCCTTTGACTTTATATACGCCTAAGCCTTTACTTGAAGTAGGTGGTAAACCATTAATTGTATGGCATATTGAAAAGTTGCAAAAAATTGGTGTAACTGAAATTGTTATTAATACTGCATGGTTAGGTGAAAAACTTGCTTCAACATTGGGTGATGGTTCTCAATTTGGGGTCAAAATTTTATGGTCTCATGAGGGTGAAGGCTTAGAGACAGCTGGCGGAATTATCAATGCATTACCTCTTTTAGGAAACGATCCATTTATTTTGGTGAATGGCGATGTTTGGACTACGATGGATTTTGCTCCTCTTTTAAATGTTCAGTTAGGTGATAAATTAGGCCATTTAGTATTGGTTGATAATCCTCCTCAGCATTTGAAAGGTGATTTTGTTCTGTCTAATGGTTTAGCTTATACCTTTGAGCAAGAACAAAATGGAGCTGCTTTTACCTATAGCGGTATTGCAATTCTTTCTCCAGACATGTTCTTAGGACTCGAAAATGGTAAGCGTCCACTTGCGCCTTTGTTAAAACAAGCTATGTTGGAACATCGGATTAGTGCTGAGAAAATGCATGCAAATTGGGTTGATGTGGGAACGCCTGAGCGTTTAAATCAACTAGATCAGCAAATTAAGCAGGGCTTATACGATTAACTGAATAATCGCTAAGCGGTAAATACTGTGCCGATTTATAGAAATCGGTATACTTTGGCAAATTTTTTTGAGATGACTTGCAGCTATGCATCCTTTTTTCCAAGAATTAAAGCAAGGTAGTCAGGCATTAGGCCTGAACTTAAGCGACGAAGCATTGACGCTCTTGTTGAAGTATCAGGATGCATTAGTGCTTTGGAACAAAGCATATAATCTGACAGCAATTCGCGATCCGAAAGAAATGTTAGTGAAGCATTTGTTGGATAGCTTAAGTATTTTGAAAGATTTGCCAGAAGGTCGATTACTCGATGTTGGTACTGGTGGTGGTATGCCAGGCATGATCATTGCATTATGTCAGCCAGAACGTAACTGTGTGCTACTTGACTCAAATGGTAAAAAAATTCGTTTTTTGAAACAATTTATTGCTGATCTTAAATTGAGCAATGTTGTGGCAGTACAAACACGTGTTGAGAATCAAGATACAATTGATGAGCTTGGACAGTTTGATGTCATCACAAGCCGTGCTTTTGCTTCTTTAACGGATTTTGTAGATGCAGCTCAGCCATACTTACATCAGGGCAGTATTATTGCAGCAATGAAAGGAGTTGTGCCGGTTGAGGAAATTGAGCAGCTTAAGCCAGACTTTTCATGTAAAGTGATTGAGCTGAATGTACCAAGACTTGATGAACAACGTCATTTACTTTTACTTCAACGTATTTAAATAAAAAGTATTAGGGTTACCATGGCTCAAATTATTGCGATTGCAAACCAAAAGGGTGGTGTTGGTAAAACAACGACTGCAGTAAATCTTGCAGCGTCTCTAGCTGTATTAAAGAAACGTGTATTACTTGTAGATATGGATTCACAGGGTAATGCTACGATGGGGTCCGGTATTCAAAAGAACGATCTTTTGTATTCAATTACGGATGTACTACTTGGTGAAGTGCCAATTGAAACAGCTATTCAAAAAGCTGAAGTTGGATATAAAGTTTTAGGTTCTAATCGTGAGCTTTCAGGTGTTGAACTTGCTATTGCAGAGCAAGAGGGCCGTGAGTTCATTTTAAAAAATGCTTTGAATGAAATTAGAAACTCATTTGATTTTATTATTGTGGATTGTGCTCCAAGCTTGAGTTTAATTACAGTCAATGCTTTAGCGGCTGTAGATAGTGTAATTATTCCAATGCAGTGCGAATATTATGCGCTAGAGGGTTTAGCTGATTTAACCCAGACCATTGATCGAATTCAAAAAGCATTAAATCCTGATTTAGAAATTATTGGTGTATTACGTACAATGTACGATGCACGAAATGCCTTAACACGTGATGTATCTGCAGAGCTAGAACAGTATTTCGGCAAAAAACTTTATGATACTGTTGTTCCACGTAATGTCCGCTTAGCAGAAGCGCCAGCACATGGTTTACCTGTGATCTATTTTGAGAAAAGTTCTAAAGGTGCAGTTGCATACTTAAATCTTGCGGCTGAGATGTTAAAGAAAAGTAAAGTGAAGAAAGGAAGTAAAGTATGAGCATCAAAAAACGCGGATTGGCTAAAGGACGTGGTTTAGATGCATTACTTGGTTCAATTCAAAAAGAAAAATTACAACTTGAAGCACAGGCACTTGACCACGGACAGTTGAAGCAAATTGATGTAAATTTATTAAAACGTGGTGAATATCAGCCGCGTCGTTTTATTCATGAGCATGATTTACAAGAATTGGCATCTTCTATTGAAAAACATGGGGTGATGCAACCTATTGTCATTCGCCCAGTGGATGATGAAGTACATCCGTACGAAATCATTGCTGGTGAGCGTCGTTGGCGTGCTGCACAACTTGCAGGTTTATCTGAAATTCCTGCAATTGTTCGTGATTTAAATGATCAAGTTGCTATTGCTTTAGCACTCATTGAGAATATTCAACGTCAAGATTTAAACCCGATTGATCAAGCAATAGCTTTACAACGCTTCCATGATGAATTTGGCTTAAGCCACCAAGAAATTGCTGATACGGTAGGAAAAGCACGTACTACAGTAAGTAATTTACTACGTTTGTTAAGTTTGGCAGATGAAATTAAAGACTTCATGCAGCAAGGCCTACTTGATATGGGGCATGCTCGAGCTATCTTGACGTTAAAAGGTAAAGATCAATTAGACGTTGCTAAAATTGTAATTGAAAAAGGTTTATCTGTTCGTCAAACAGAGCAATTGGTGCGTGATAGAAGTGAACCTAAACAGGAGAAGGAAAAAGCACCTGTAGCACCAGATATTGAGCAATTAACGCAAAAATTATCAGAGCGTTTTGGCGCTAATGTAAAAATTGATCACAATCAAAAAGGTAAGGGTAAGCTTGTTATTCATTATCATACCTTAGATGAGTTGGATGGTATTTTAAATATTTGTTTGCCTGATTAATTTGCATTTGGGTCATATATTTCTAATTTTATATTCTTGGGGAAGAAGATATGTGGGAACTTGTGAGAGCGGGTGGCTGGTTAATGCTGCCTTTAATTCTATGCTCGATTTTAACTGTTGCGATCAGTATTGAGCGTTTTGTTCGGTTAAGACGTTCACAAGTTCTACCCAAAGCATTAATTGATGATAGTTCTTTAAGAACTGAAGATATTGTGGAAAATTTAGAACAAAATGTAGAAGTGCAAAACAGCGCATTGGCTCACATTTTAAAAGCAGGTTTTGATCATCGTGAGCATGGTGAGCAATTTGCACGCGCCCAAATGGAAGTGGCAGCTTCTCAAGAAATTTCTTATTTAGAAAAAAATATTAATTTCTTAGGAACTTTGAGTGCAGTGGCACCTTTACTCGGGTTATTGGGTACGGTAGTTGGGATTATTGAATCATTCCTTGTGATTGATTTTGGATCGGCTGGTAGTCCAAGCTTAATGATTCCGGGTATCTCTAAAGCGCTTATTACCACAGCTGTGGGAATGTTAATTGCAATTCCAGCTTTAATCGCGTATCGCTATTTCCAGAGAGTGGTACAAGATTATGTGGCTGAACTCGAACAGCAATCGACTTTATTTCATGCCTCATTATTCTATAAACGTTCATCGTCTATAGCAGAACACCGTCGTGTTGGGTAATGGGTGAATAACCAGATGAAATTTAAACGTTCTCAGGTCGAAGACATTCATATCAATTTAACGCCCATGATTGATTGTTTGCTGTTCATTTTGGTTTTTTTATTACTGTCGACTACTTTTAATCAGCCAAGTCGCATTAATTTAACGTTACCAGATGCACAAGGTGTTCCACCAAAACAGTACGATCAGAAAATTGAAGTCGTGGTAGACTCTGCTGGTCATTATGCTGTAAATGGTCAGGCACTTTCGTCTAAAGGGGTTGCTGATCTGAGTACTGCGATTAAGCAAGTTGCTCAAGAGCGCCGTGATTTTATGTTCATCATTGCTGCGGATGCTAAAGCGTCTCATCAGGATGTAATTCGCGTTATGGATGTAGCAGGACAACTCGGTTTTGTTAACATCAATATTAGTACCAAAGTTCCTTCTAGAGGTTTTTCTGAGTGAATCAAGATTTTAAGGTTTATTTGCGTCTCATTGCCTATTTAAAACCTTATTGGGGCGTGGCCTTATTAGTTCTTATCGGGTTCGGTATTAACTCAGCAACAGAAGTTTCCGTTGCTAAATTGATTAAATTTATTATTGATGCAATCCAACACAGTAGCAGAGCTGATTTGGATTGGTTCCCATTATTAATCATTTTATTAGTTTTTTTCCGTGGTTTAGGCCTTTTTATGGGCGGTTACTATACTGCGGTGATTTCACGTAGTCTGGTTTTTAGTATTCGACAAGAAGTTTATGCCAAGCTTTTAAGATTACCTGCACAATATTACTTAGATAATTCATCTGGTCATATTACTGCCAAGATTATGTATAACGTTGAGCAGCTAACAGCAGCTTCTTCGGAATCATTAAGAACCATCGTTAGGGATGGAATGATTACCCTTGGGCTATTAGGTTATCTGTTTTATACCAATTGGCGCCTTACGTTATGTATTTTTGTATTTTTACCAGTCATTGGCATATTGGTACGTAAAGCCTCAAAACGAATGCGAAAGCTTTCTTTACAAGTCCAAGATACGATGGGCGATGTGAACCATGTTGTCCAAGAAAGTATTAATGGTAATGCGGTAGTAAAAAGTTTTGCAGGTGAGGAATCTGAACAAGCACGATTCTATAAGTCATCGGAAGAAAACTTAAAGCGTGGTCTGAAAATGGTAATTGTGCAAAACCTGAATAGTCCAGTGGTTCAGGTGGTGATGGCTTGTGCTATGGCCCTTATTGTATGGTTAGCTTTACGTCCACAAATTTTGGGTAGTACGAGTGCTGGTGAGTTTGTAGCTTACATTACAGCAGCTGGTTTGTTAGCAAAGCCAGTTAAAAACTTGACTGATGTTAATGAAAAGTTACAACGCGGTTTAGCGGCAGCTCACTCTGTTTTTGAATTATTAGATTTGCCTGAAGAGCAAAATAATGGTCATTTAAAACCTAAATTAAATGGTGCGATTCGTTTTGATCATGTGGCATTAAATTATGCTGATGGCGTACAAGCAATTAAAGATTTCTCTCTAGATATTCTTCCTGGTCAAACTGTAGCGTTAGTTGGTCGTTCAGGTGCTGGTAAAAGCTCATTGGTTAACATGTTGGTACGTTTTCAAGAGGTATCAAGTGGGCAAATTTATTTAGATGGTGTGCCAATTAATGACATTGATCTTTCTTGTCTGCGTACACAAATCGCAATGGTAAATCAGCAAGTTGTATTGTTTAACCGTACTGTTCGTGAAAATATTGCTTATGGTCAGTTGCAGAGTGCCTCAGATGAGGAAATTCATGCTGCTGCAAAAGCGGCATATGCACATGACTTTATTATGAATTTACCAAATGGTTATGATACTGTCTTGGGTGCACAAGGCCTAAACTTATCAGGTGGACAACGTCAGCGAATTGCTATTGCTCGAGCTATTTTAAAGAATGCTCCAATTTTAATTTTAGATGAAGCTACAAGCGCTCTAGATAATGAATCTGAACATTTTATTCAGCAAGCATTTGATGAAGCGATGCAAGACCGTACAACTATTGTTATTGCTCACCGTTTATCAACAATTGAAAATGCTGATCGTATTGTAGTGATGGATCAAGGGCAAATTGTTGAACAAGGTACTCACCAAGAACTCCTCACAAAACATGGTGCTTATTATCAATTACATCAACGTAATTTCGAGGATAACTAAGCATGTCATTAGCCCAGCTGATCCAAAATGCATGGAATAAGCAATCAAGTTGGTTGGTTGCTTTACGTCCATTATCTTGCTTGTATCGTGCTGGGTTTCTATTCAATCGTAATCTTTATCATGCAGGTTTTAAGCCGGTTTATAAAGCACCCGTGCCTGTGATGGTTATAGGTAATATTACAGTGGGAGGTAGTGGGAAGACTCCATTATTAATACAACTGGTGAATTATCTACAGCAGCATAATGTAAAAGTTGGGGTAATTAGTCGGGGGTATGGGGGTAGTGGTCCTTTTCCCATGTTAGTTACCTCAGGTGCACAAGTCGCTCAGGTTGGAGATGAGCCTGCATTAATTGTTCAGGCTACAAGTGTGCCAATGGCGGTGGGCCCTAATCGGCAGGCTGCAATAGAGCTATTACTTAAATCATCAGAAATAGATTTGATTATCAGTGACGATGGGCTACAGCATTGGGCATTAGGACGGCAAATAGAGTGGATTGTACTTGATCAAAATCGTGGTCTAGGTAATAAAAAATTATTACCTGAAGGCTATTTACGCGAACCTGTTGAGCGTTTAGAAACAGGGACGGTGATTGAGCATACTTATAAACCTGCTACAGAATTAAATATGCACCTCGAGGTAGGACAGCCATATTTACTCAATCCTTTGTCTAATTCTAAACCCAATTTCAATCCTGAGAATAGTTATCACGCTGTAGTCGGTATTGGCTTTCCTCAACGCTTTTATCAAACACTTAAAGATTTGGGTCTGAAACAATTTCAAGAACACGCATTTCGTGACCATCATGATTACACAATTAGTGATTTGATTTTTAATGATGAGCTGCCGCTTGTTACAACCGAAAAAGATGCAGTTAAATTATTAGCATTGCTTGAAAAACATCCTGAATTTAAACAGTCTATTTGGGTGGTTCCTGTTAAAGCCGTCCTGTCTCCACAGTGTTATCAGGTTTTAAAACAGCAATTGCAAGAACTTGATATTCAATTATCTTAGGTAGAAAAAATGAAACACATCGTCATTCCAGCACGCTTCTCAAGTTCGCGGTTGCCAGGTAAACCATTGTTGCTTATTCATAACCGGCCTATGATTTTACGTGTAGTGGATCAGGCAAAAAAAGTCGAAGGTTTTGATGATCTGTGTGTGGCAACAGATGACGAGCGTATTGCTGAGATTTGCCGTGTAGATGGAGTTGATGTAGTTCTTACGAGTCCGGATCATCCTTCAGGAACAGATCGTTTAAGTGAAGTTGCTCGTATTAAAGGCTGGGATGCAGACGATATTATTGTAAATGTTCAAGGTGATGAACCTTTGTTGCCAGCTCAACTTGTCCAACAAGTTGCGAAACTTTTGGTAGATAAACCAAATTGTTCAATGTCTACGTTGTGTGAGCCGATTCATACCTTAGATGAGTTTCAGCGGGACAGTATTGTAAAAGTAGTCATGTCTAAACAAAATGAAGCATTATATTTTAGCCGTGCAACTATTCCTTATGATCGAGATGGGGCTAAGCATGCTGAACCGACTTTACATACACAAGCATTTCGTCATTTAGGTTTGTATGCTTATCGAGTGAACTTATTACAAGAATATGTAACATGGGATATGGGTAAACTTGAAAAGCTTGAGAGTCTTGAACAATTACGTGTTTTAGAAAATGGTCATCGAATTGCAATCGCTGTAGCCGAAGCAAATTTACCACCAGGTGTGGATACACAAGCTGATCTTGATCGCTTAAATAATATGCCTGTTGAATCTTTTGAATAAGCGTTAATTTTTAATGAATCCGA
Organism: Acinetobacter sp. WU_MDCI_Abxe161; assembly: GCF_025514355.1. Taxonomy (NCBI): domain Bacteria; kingdom Pseudomonadati; phylum Pseudomonadota; class Gammaproteobacteria; order Moraxellales; family Moraxellaceae; genus Acinetobacter; species Acinetobacter sp. WU_MDCI_Abxe161. Next base: position 212,062 of record NZ_JAHPTU010000004.1, on the reverse strand, counting down.
ATGTAACTTCAAAGGTTTATCCTTGGCAGCAAACAACATGGGATACCTTGACTACAAGGTTTCCCAATATTGGCCATGGTCTCTTATTTTACGGCAAGCAAGGGTGTGGGAAACATGCTTTTGCTAAGCATTTTTTAGCATGGGTGCTTTGTTTAAATAAGCAGGCGCAAGGCCCTTGTGGGGAATGTAGCAGTTGCCAATGGTTAAAATCAGACACTCATCCCAATTATGTTCATATCACAACGGATGAAGAAAATAAAAAGCAGAATGCAAAAATTAAAATAGAAAAGATACGTGACTTACTACCTTTTGTACAACAAACGGGAGAAGGTTGGCGCGTTATTGTGATTGAACCTGCTGAGGCGCTTAATTTGGCATCCTCAAATGCTTTACTAAAGACTTTAGAAGAGCCGGGAGAGCGTGTTGTTTTAATTCTGCTGGCTGATCACTACCTTAAATTACCAGCCACTATACGTAGCCGTTTACAGCATTTTGCTTTGGATCGTATCTCCTACGAGCAAGCTACATCATATATGAATGAACATTTATCTGAGATTGCAGAAGTACAACCAGATTTATTACTTGGTTTATCCAATGATATGCCTTTACAAGCAATAGAAATTGCTAAAAGTGATTGGTTTGCGAAAAGGCAGATTTTCTTAAATGACTGGCTTAAGATTGTTGCTCAAAAAGATATGCCTCTATTTTTCTCTGGCAAGTGGCAAAAAGAATTAAGCTTTAGTGATTTTATAATGCTTTTTGAATACTTGTTGGGTGATTTAATTTGTGTCAAGCTAAATCAACCACAGAAAAATACTGATTTAGATTTTGATCAGTTAAGCTCATATTATGATTTAGAAAGCTTATTTAATATTTATAATGAATTACAACAAGCAAAAAAGCTTGTTGAGCAAAATGTACAAAGTCAACTAATTATAGATCAGTTGTTTATAACGTTAATGAATATCTAAGGGGAAGATGATGCAGCCGCAAATGGGGGGGATTATTCAGGTAAATATTCCTGATAAAGCTACTTTACAAGCAAGTTATATGGGGTATGTGCAAGGTGGAGGTCTATTCGTACCATCAAAACAAAAGGTAAAGATGGGACAAGAAATTTTCATTTTGGCAACTTTGCCTGAGCAGTCTCAAAAAATTCCTCTAACAGGTAAAGTAATCTGGATCTCCCATAAGCAAAGTGGATTTAAACCTCAAGGTTTTGCTATTCAGTTGAGTGGAGATAAGGGAATTTACTATAAAAACGAGGCAGAACGAGTTTTGGCTGGTAGTATGTCTCTAGACCGCCCAAGTTATACCATGTAATTAAATAGGAAAGAAAAGTGTTTGTTGATACGCATTGCCATTTAACGATGTTGGATTTAACGCCTTATAACGGTGATCTGGATCTTGCGCTTGCAGCAGCGCGAGCAGAAGGAGTGTCTAAGTTTATGGCAATTTCCGTAGATCTAGATGACCATATTGCACTAGCAGAAATTGCAAAAAAACATGAAGACGTTGGTTATACGGTCGGCGTACATCCTTGTGAAGATGTAGATACTATGGCACGCGCAACAACCGAATATTTAGTTGACTTAGCTCAATCAGAAAAAGTATGGGCTTTAGGTGAAACTGGACTGGATTATTATCACAGTACAGATTTTATTGAGGAGCAAAAGGCATGTTTTGCAAGACATATCCAGGCTTCAAAAATTGTAAAAAAACCAGTTGTCGTTCATACCCGTTCAGCAAAGCATGATACGGTAGATATTATTCGTGCTGAACACTCAACACATGGGATTCTGCATTGTTTTACTGAGGATTGGGAAACGGCTAAAGCTGTGCTGGATTGTGGTTATTATATTTCTTTTTCCGGCATTGTGTCATTTAAGAACGCGCAAGATCTAAGAGATGTAGCTAAGCAGGTTCCCCTAGATCGTCTTTTAATTGAAACAGATAGTCCATATTTAGCCCCTGTTCCATATCGTGGTAAAACAAATGAGCCAAAATATGTGCCTTATGTAGCCAAAGCGCTCAGTGATGTATATGATAAATCGGTTGAGGAAATTGCAATGATCACCTCACAAAATTTTGAGAACTTGTTAAAAGCAATTTAGGTTATAGAAACTATATAAGAGAGTAATTGCGTGAAGATGGATCGTCAGGCTCAGTTCCGAGCAAGAGAAGTATTAATATTTCAGGTTGCGGAACAATTATTGCTAGAAAATGGCGAAGCTGGAATGACACTTGATGTCCTGGCTGCTGAGCTTGATTTAGCAAAAGGAACTTTGTACAAACACTTTCAAAGTAAAGATGAGTTGTACATGCTGTTGATTATTCGTAATGAGCGTATGTTACTTGAAATGGTTCAAGATACTGAAAAGGCCTTTCCAGAACATTTAGCTTTTTTTATGTTGCACCATTTACATCATCCTGAGCGAACAGTTTTATTTCACCAAATTGAAGAAAAACTCTCAATCACTGCTCAAGGTGTCCATCATCTTTTTCATGAGCTTTATCAGGTCCGTAAACAGCGATTACGAATTATCATTCGTATGACAGATCATTATTTAGAATCTATTCAAAGTAATATGACAACTCGTGATTATTTGGCTTCTATTTGGTCATTAACTCATGGTGCAGCAGCTATTCTCAATTCAAGTTTTTACCAACGGTATTTAGGTTCAAGAGACACTTTGAGAGTGGCTTATATTGATCAGGCATTAGCCTTACCTAAACAAGCTGTTGAGCAATATGCTTAGGTCGATATGAAAACTCAATCACCTAAATCCCAAAAAGGTTTTACGCTTATTGAAGTGATGGTGGTGATTGTTATTATGACGATTATGACTTCACTCGTCGTACTTAACATTGGTGGGGTTGACCAAAAGAAAGCAATGCAAGCAAGAGAGCTATTTTTGCTTGATATACATAAAATTGGTAAAGAGTCGCTTGATCAATCTCGTGTTCTAGCTTTATCCACTCTCAGCGAAACCGACGTTTCACCATTTTCTTATGAACTGTATGAATATCACGACCAGAGTAAATTACAGGTTCAAGATATAAAAAATCGCTGGCAAAAATATTCAGAATTTACTACGCGGCAACTGCCTAAACATGTATCGTTTACAGTACAACCTTTAGATACGCAAAACTATTCAAAAGCTACGAATACCGATTTAATTGGAGGGCAAGCTCCTCAGTTAATCTGGTTTGGCAATGGTGAAGCTAAAACCGTTAAAATCCAGTTCTACTTTGAGCAAAAACCAATTGGTTCAGAAATACAAATTGATCATTTGGGTAAAATAAATGAAATCTAAAGGCTTTACTCTATTAGAAGTGATGGTTGCTTTAGCAATTTTTGCAGTGGCGGCTGTCGCGCTAACTAAAGTAGCCATGCAATATACTCAATCTACCTCAAATGCAATTCTTAGAACAAAAGCACAGTTTGTTGCAATGAATGAAGTTGCTTTAATGGAAATAAATCAGGAATGGCTCGAAGGTACACAAAGTAAGCAAGTGACTTCTCAAGGCGAGACTTGGCAGATTGATAAATCTGCGCAATCTACAATTAGTCCAAATGTTCAAAAAGTAGATGTACAAGTTAGTTTATATGATTCTGATAAGGGGAAAGTTCAAAATGGTATTACCCACTTGGTATTTTTTAATTACCCAATGAAAGCGAAATAATGATACAAAATAAATATTTTTGCTCTCAAAGCACAGCTCCTCGTCTTGCGGCACGATCGAGCAGTGCTCGATTAATTCGTGCCTCAGGATTTACTTTAGTTGAGCTTTTAGTTTCGATTGCAATTTTTGCTATTTTGTCTCTGTTGGGTTGGAAGGTTTTTGATTATTTACTAAAGGTCCGAGATCGTAATACTCAACATGAAGTGCAGTTGTTTGAATTACAAGATGCTTATCAACAAGTTTTGCGCGATACGTTGCAGATTATACCTTTGTCAGCAAATCAAGGCGGGCAATTACATCCAGCTCTAGAGCTTAATAATCAAGTTCTTCGTTTTAGTAAGGCAGGTGTTACTGACCCTTTAAAGCAAGGATTATCACCTTTTGAGCGTATTGAATATCAATATGACCCTGACCAAAAAAAGCTTTATCGTCTTAAATATAGTAATTTAAATACTTCAAATAGAGAGCAGCCCCTATCAAGTACACTGTTGAGCCAAGTTGAACAATTTCAAATTATGGTGTTGACACCGCAAGAAGTGACAAAGTGGCCAGAAATTAATCTTGACCCTACAAAACCTGAAGAATTTAGAAAGTTACCGAAAGGTATAAAAATACAACTCACGGTTGCAGGTGTAAGTTATGAGTGGGTTTATAGTTTGAATCAAGGGGTTTCATCGCTCTCCAAAGAAGGAGGAGGGTGATATGTTGCACTATAAAAAAAATCAGCAAGGTGTAGCGTTACTCACAATTTTGATAATGGTTGCTTTAGCTACAATTTTAGCTGCCTCTATCGCAAAGCATCAAACTAATACCATGGAAAATACGGGTTATTTGATGCGTCAAAATCAGTCATTACTTTATGCAAAAAGTGCAGAAGCTTTTTTTTCTGAGTTGTTAATTCAAGATACAAATAATGCTGGTGGTATTGATCATTTAAAGGAAAGTTGGGCACAACCGATGCCACCTTTCCCAATAGAAGATGGAATCGTATCGGGACGTTTACTAGATGAATCAGGTAAATTTAATCTGAACAATTTAACGACCAATGAAGGTACGGTAAACGAAGCTGCTAAAAACTGGTTTGAGCGGTTGCTTGTGCGTGTGGGTTTGCCGGCAGAGTTAAGCCAAGCAGTTATTGATTGGCAAGATCCAGATGACGAACCATCTGGACCTATGGGAGCAGAAAGTAACTATTATGAAGGCCTTGATCCTGGCTATTTGGCTTCAAACGCTAAATTTCATCGTATTGAAGAGTTGAAGTCGGTAAGAGGTTTTGAGGGGAAAAAATATGATTTAATTGCCCCATACATATCGGCATTACCTGAAAATACAAAAGTGAATATTAATACTGCATCACCATTAGTATTAGCGAGTATTGATCAAAAATTAGATTTAGGGACTATAGAAAAAGAACTTCAATCACGCCAACAAAATTTAAAATTCTTTCAAAATATTGATGAATTATGGCAATTGAATGCTTTTTCAGCAGTTGATACACAAAAGAAAACTGAAGTTAATAGCCTTTTAGATGTGAAGTCGAGCTTTTTTCAGGCACAAATTGAGGTTGTGTTGAATAATAGAAAAAGACAGTTTACAAGTGCACTAATGCGCAGCGATAAGCAGGTTTATGTATATTCTAGAAATATGGCGCCTTTTAACTAATTGAAAATTTATGAGTTATTCGTCTTTGGTGGAATATCGAGGTTTGTAATTATAAATTTTTCTCGGGTACATATTGGAATAAATCTAAATTTTTTATATGCGTAGCTTCAATGTTTCTTCACAAGTCTTATCATACTTTTTGCTAATTGTTTCTAATTGAAAAGTGGTGCGAAATTTTCGTCTTTTGCTTTATAATAATGTTCTTAGAAGGAATGATCGATTTGGCACATGTTAATTCGTAAGTTATTTAAGTTTGAAAATGCACATGTTGTACGTAACTGTACATCGGATCGTTGTAAGCGATCAATTCATGGACATAGCTATAAAGTTGAATTATTGCTTAAAGCTTCGAAATTAGATCATGGGCAAATGGTTTATGATTTTGGACTCCTAAAGGGAGTAATAAAAGATCTTTTCGATAGCTTTGACCATGCAATCTGTTTTTGGGAAAAAGATGATCCCCAATATATTGATGCATGCCAGACTTTTAGTGCTCGTTGGATTTCTTTACCAGTTTCACCGTCGGCTGAACAGTTTTCACGTATATTCTTTTATCTAGCTCAGCAAGTTTTGCAATCAACAGTCACTCAAAATGGGGAAGGTGATGTTGAAGTATATTCTGTTATTGTTCATGAGACTGATACTGGATATGCTCAAAGCTTTATTGAAGATATTCAAAACGAACAAATGGGTATTTTAAGTCTCGATAGAATTGTTTTTTCAGAACAAATTCAGATAGAGTGGGCAAATCCACGCATGTATGAAGACTTGAAAACAGGGATTAAATTTAATAATCCTCAAGTTGATTTACAAGTCGAAGTATAAATCGAATTACTTACATATTTGTAGAATTGAAAATTGATCTAGGATGACATTAATGCAATTAACTGAGCAACAGCAAGATAAACTCAGTAAAGTTCAATTAGAAGAAAGTTGGAAAAGATCTTTAGCACCTTTTCTATTAAGTCCTCAGATGGATAACTTGCGCGATTTCTTATTTCAACAGAAACAAGCTCAAAAAATAATATATCCACCGAGTAAGCAAATTTTTAATGCTTTAAATACAACACCATTGGCTGAAGTGAAAGTTGTGATTTTAGGGCAAGACCCATATCACGGTCCAAATCAAGCCAATGGATTAAGTTTCTCTGTTCAAAAAGGTATTGCATTACCGCCATCTTTACGCAATATTTTTCATGAATTACATACAGATTTAGGTATTCCAGCTCCTCGCCATGGCGACTTAACAAAATGGGCTAAACAAGGTGTACTCTTGCTCAATAGCGTGCTTACAGTTGAAGCTGGACAGCCGACTTCGCATCAAAAGCAGGGTTGGGAAGCCTTTACTGATGAAGTTATTGATGTTTTAAATGAGCAAAGAGAACATGTAGTATTTATTTTGTGGGGTGCTTATGCGCAGCGCAAAGGACAACGTATAAATAGAGATAAACACTTGGTTTTAACAGCCGCTCATCCATCACCTCTTGCTGCAAATAGAGGGGGGTTTTTCGGGTGCAAAGTGTTTTCAAAAACAAATCAATATTTGAAACAACATGGCATTGAGCCCATAGACTGGCAATTGGACGCATGATGAACTCTCCCAATGTAAATAACTATCACCCGGACTTGGTGGTTGAAGAAGCAAAAAATGGCTGGCGTATAGTACGTTTGAATCGTCCTAAATCATTACATGCTTTAGATGAATCAATCGTAACGGCATTATTGCGTGTATTTGAAGATTTCCGTGATGATGAGCGTGTTAAAGCAATTTGGTTAGACTCAACTACACCAAAAGCTTTTTGTGCAGGTGGCGACGTTAGAAAATTACGTCAACTTGTTATAAATCAAGAAGTAGATACGGCAAATAAGTTCTTCCAACAGGAATATGCTTTAGATCTACTCTTACATAATTATGCTAAACCAGTCGTTGTATGGGGTGAAGGCTATGTGATGGGCGGTGGTTTAGGCTTGTTTATGGCTGCACCATTTCGTCTAGTAACACCATATTCACGCTTAGCAATGCCTGAAATTAATATTGGTTTATATCCAGATGTTGGGGCGAGCCGTTTCTTGGCTGATCGTGGTCCAATAGGTTTGTTTACCGGTTTAACTGGTTCAATCATGACCGCAGCCGGAGCATATAGCATCGGTTGGGCAACACATATTTGTGAAGCACAGCGTGATAATGTTTTGCAAAAAGTTTTAAATATTAATTGGGCTCATTATCCTGCAGGGGATTTTAGAGCAATTGATGATACTTTAAATAGCTTGCACCGTCCTGTTGCAGCAGGTCCATTGCAAAACTCACTTGATGTAATTCATAGCGTTTGCCGTGGTTTCAATTTTGAACAAGATTATCAAGCGATTGTTAGTTTGCGTGATGCGAGTAGCGATTGGTTACGCCAAGCGAGTGAAAACTTGCAAAAAGGTTCTCCTAGTACAGCGGCAATTACTTGGTTGCTATGGCAATGGGGCAAACAAATACATTCATGGGATGAGGTCTTTGATTTAGAAGCTCAGATTTCTGAGTGGAAAATACGTCATCCTGACTTTGTGGAAGGTGTTCGTGCGCGCTTGGTGGATAAAGACTTATCACCAGAATGGAAGCAATGTGATGATCTAAGCCTAAGAGGTATTTTGGCTGATTGTCCACCGGTCACTTCAATAGATAGCTGGAATGCCTTACTTAGACAGCACGGTGTGATCACCTAAAATAATGACTGAATATAGTGATGAATACTGGATGCAGCTTGCTTACGAGCAAGCTGAATTAGCTGCTCAACAGGGAGAGATTCCAGTTGGAGCAGTTTTGGTGAGTGAAAATCGAGTGATTGGAGCAGGTTATAATGCTCCCATTACTTTGTTAGATCCAACTGCACATGCAGAAATTCAAGCTATTCGGGCAGCATGTTCCTCATTAGAAAATTATCGATTACCTGAAGATACAACTTTATATGTCACTCTTGAACCGTGCACGATGTGTGTAGGTGCATTAGTACATGCGAGAATCAAACATGTAGTTTTTGGCACACCCGAACCTAAAGCAGGTTCCTTGGTAAGTGCACGCCAGTTATTGCAGCAAGGTTATTATAATCACAGGTTTACATTTCAGAATGGCTGTCTCCAAGAAAAATGTGCTCAGCAACTTAGTCATTTTTTTAAACAAAGACGTGAGCAAAAGAGACAAGAGAAACTACAAAAAACGTCCTTAAATGATTAAAAAATAACATGCGCTTATGGCAAACTAACGCGGTTTTAATGCCATGATTCTATTTAATAAGGACTATTCAATGCGTAATGTAATTACCGTAAAAAAAGAATTTAATGCCCCTCTTAGTGATGTATTTAATTTGCTCTCTAAGCATTCAACTTATAATACTGCTTTTGCACCTTTACAAGTTGTGCGTGTAAAAGACTCGGCTGATTCTAAAAGACCTGATGGTTTAGGCTCAGTTCGACGCATGGGCTTTGGTCCAATCAAGCCCCTTAAAGAAGAAATTACATTGCTTGAAGAAAATAAAAGTATTGAATATAAATTAATAGATAATCCTTTGATTAAACATCATTTAGGTAGAATCGAGTTTTCTGAAATTACCCCATATATTACTTTAGTTACATACCGCATCGAGTTAACGGCAAAAGCGCCAGTGGTAAGTAAATTAATCCTTGCACAGCTAAAACTAGCCATTACACTAGGCTTTTCGAGATTAGCTAAAGCAGTTGCTTCTTAGTGAGAGTTCAATGACAGTTCAAATTATTACTATTGATGGTCCGAGTGGTTCGGGTAAAGGAACATTGGCTGCAAAACTTGCAGCACATTATCAATATCATTTACTTGATTCGGGTGCGTTATATCGTTTGTTAGGGTTGTCATTACATAAACACGATTTATTAGAGAAATTAGATAGTCAGCTTGATGAATGTATTCAATATGCACTTCAACTGGATATTAAATTTGAGACTTCTGCATCAGGGATTCTGGTTTTCTTGGATGGCGAAGATGTATCTCAAACAATTCGTACAGAACGAGTTGGTGAGTACGCATCAAAAGTTGCAGTGGTTCCAGAGCTTAGACAGGCGTTATTTGAAAGACAAAGAGCTTTTGCGCAAAATCCTGGTTTAGTTGCAGATGGCCGTGATATGGCAACATCTATCTTTCCTGAAGCAAATGCTAAAATTTATCTGACAGCTTCGGCTGAATCGCGTGCTGAGCGAAGAGTAAAACAGTTGCAGGGTATGGGGCTAGATGCTAAAATAAACGACATTTTAGCTAATATACAGGCGCGTGACAAAAGAGATATGGAGCGAGAAGTTGCTCCGCTCAAGCCAGCCAAAGATGCTTATATCATTGATAGTTCGGAATTAACGATCGATCAGGTATTTAAGTTAATGGTTGATTATGTCGATAGCCGTACTATTTAGTAAATAGAATTATCAGTTGAAGCATAGCTTGATCAGTCTATAAAGACTATGTTGATACTTAACTAAACCGGCCTTGTCTGATCCAAGACCGCTGAATTTATCAGGTATATCATGACCGAATCTTTTGCAGCCCTCTTTGAAGAAAGTGAATTAAACCTCAACGTTGAAAAGGGTGCAGTCATCCAAGGTGTTGTTGTAAACATCGATAGCGACTGGGTAACTGTTGACACTGGCCTAAAGTCTGAAGGCATTGTTGACCGTGCTGAATTTTTAAATGAACAACGTGAACTTGAAGTTCAGGTTGGTGATACTGTTGACGTAGTTGTTGAAGCTCTTGACAACGGTATGGGTCAAACAGTTTTATCACGTGAAAAAGCTAAGCGTGCTGAAACTTGGACTAAACTTGAAAAAATCTTTGAAGATGGCGAAATCGTTACTGGTGTTATCTCTGGTAAAGTTAAAGGCGGTTTCACTGTTGACATCGGTCCTGTTCGTGCATTCTTACCAGGTTCATTAGTTGACACTCGTCCTATCCGTGACACTACTCACCTTGAAGGTAAAGAGTTAGAGTTCAAAGTAATCAAACTTGATGCTAAACGTAATAACGTTGTTGTATCTCGTCGTGCTGTTATGGAAGCTGAATCTTCTGCTGACCGTGAAGCATTACTTGCTCAACTTGAAGAAGGTCAAACAGTTACAGGTACTATCAAAAACCTTACTGATTACGGTGCATTCGTTGATCTTGGCGGTATTGATGGTCTTCTACATATCACAGATATGGCTTGGAAGCGTATCAAGCACCCTTCAGAAGTTGTTGAAGTTGGTCAAGAAGTTACTGTTAAAGTACTTAAATTTGACCGTGAACGTAACCGCGTATCTTTAGGCCTTAAACAATTAGGCGAAGATCCATGGTTAGCGATCATGAGCCGTTACCCTAAAGGTTCTATCGTTAAAGCTCGCGTAACTAACTTAACTGACTACGGCTGTTTCGCTGAAATCGCTGAAGGCGTTGAAGGTTTAGTTCACGTTTCTGAAATGGACCACACTAACAAAAACATCCACCCATCTAAAGTTGTTCAGATTGGTGATGAAGTTGACGTTATGGTTCTTGAAGTTGATGAAGAACGTCGTCGTATCAGCCTTGGTATCAAACAAACTCGTGCTAACCCATGGGAAGAGTTTGCTAAAGCTCATGAGAAAGGCGAAAAAGTATCTGGTACTATCAAGTCTATCACTGACTTTGGTATCTTCATTGGCTTGAACGGCGGTATCGACGGTTTAGTACACTTGTCTGATATTTCTTGGAACGAGCAAGGTGAAGAAGCTATTCGTCGTTACAAGAAAGGTGACACTGTTGAAGCTGTTATCTTGTCTGTAGACGCTGAAGGTAACCGTATCAGTCTTGGTATCAAGCAATTGAACAGCGATCCGTTCAATGACTTCTTAGCTGCTAACGAACGTGGTGCTTTAGTTAAAGGTACTGTAACTGCAGTTGATGCTCGTGGCGCAACTGTTAAGTTAGCTGACGAAGTTGAAGCAACTCTTAAAGCTTCTGAAATCAACCGTGACCGCGTAGAAGATGCGACTAAATTCTTAGAAGTTGGTCAAGAAGTTGAAGCGAAGATCATCAACGTTGATCGTAAATCTCGCTCTATCAACTTGTCTATCAAAGCGAAAGACGAAGCTGAAGAGAAAGAAGCAGTTGCTAGCTTGCGTACAGCAACAACAAGTCAAGACAATGGTCCTAAGACTATTGGTGACTTGATCAAAGCACAAATGAAGTAATAAGTTAACAAAGTACAGTTTCATGTAACGGAATTGTACTTTTTATACAAATTACTGTAAACGGTAGCCTAGTATTCAACATACTGCGCTACCGTTTTGTATTTAAACAGGTTATTATCGAACGACATAGAGTAGCAATAAATAACGAGGTCGTAGATGACTACTGAAGCTCTTAATAAGTCTGATTTGATTGAACGCATTGCGCTAAAAAACCCACACTTAGCTGAACCTTTGGTGGAAGAGGCGGTTAAAATTATGATTGATCAAATGATAGAAGCACTATCAACTGATAATCGAATTGAAATCCGTGGTTTTGGTAGCTTTGCTTTACACCACCGTGATCCAAGAGTTGGTCGCAATCCTAAAACAGGAAAATCAGTTGAAGTTGCAGCTAAAGCTGTTCCACATTTCAAACCCGGAAAAGCCCTTCGTGATGCTGTAAACGAATCTGGGAAATAAATAAAATTTATAAGTCGGGGTGCCTATGCGTTATATTTTAATTGCATTGCTTATTGTTGTATTTGGCTATTCTTTAGCACTTGTTTTGCAAAATCCAACAGAGCTTTCTGTTGATTTGTTGTTTACTCAAGTTCCTGCTATGCGTTTAGGCTTATTATTGCTACTCACATTAGTACTAGGAACAGTGGTCGGTCTTTTACTAGGTGTACAGGTTTTCAGAGTATTCCAAAAAGGTTGGGAAATTAAACGCCTGCGTAAAGATATTGAACATTTAAGAAAAGAACAAATCCAAAGTGCTCAATTAGCAGCAGCAGAAGCAGCTGCAAATGTAAGACATGAAAAAACCGTTGTAGATATTTATCCGCAAGATAAAAATTCTACTCCGCTATAATCCCCGTACTACTCTTTATTGATGAGTAAAGAGTAGTATCTCCCTAATTTAATCCGTTCTTCTTTTATTCTTCTAAATATAAAATCTTTTAGTCTTATCGCTTTTAAATTTGGAAAGCGAGCATCTACATTCCTTTATTCCTTCATGATTTGTCTATTATAATAACGCTGATTTTATATGATGGAAGAAAGTCTCTTGAGTATCATTGTTGCGTTAGATGCAAAAAGCCAATATGACGCTTTAAAAATTGTTGAACAGCTTGACCCTGCTTTGTGCCGTGTAAAAGTAGGTAAAGAGCTTTTTACTCATGAAGGCCCATCTGTTGTAAAAAAACTGCAAGAACAAAATTTTGAAGTTTTCCTCGACCTTAAATTTCACGATATTCCTAATACTACAGCTCAAGCTGTTTGTGCGGCAGCTGATTTAGGCGTATGGATGGTAAATGTTCACGCTTCAGGTGGTCGTAAAATGATGGAAACCTGTGTTGAACGTTTAAAAGCAGGTAACTATCAAACTCAACTTATTGCTGTGACAGTACTCACATCAATGGGCCGTGAAGATTTAAAAGATATTGGTTTAGATATTGAACCTGTAGAGCATGTGAAACGCTTAGCTAAATTAACTAAAGAAAGTGGCTTGGATGGGGTGGTTTGTTCTGCTCAAGAAGCTAAGATTCTTCGTGAATTGATCGGGCAAGACTTCTCTTTGGTAACACCAGGAATTCGCCCAGAGGGTTCTAATGCAGACGACCAAAAACGTATTGTGACTCCAAAGCAAGCTATGCTTGATGGTTCTACACACCTGGTTATTGGTCGACCGATTACTAAAGCAGAAAACCCAACAGAAATGTTGAAATCTATTTTGGCTTCAATTGCCTAAAGATTTAGGAATAAGCTAATTAATAACGGGGCGAGTAGGCTTAATAATAAGCCACTCATCATGGCATGTGGTACATAATGTGTACCGCATGACTGTTTTACCATTGCTAAGGTAACATCCATTGACGTTGCGCCAGCGCTTGAGATAGCAGGGCGTGGAAAACGCCAACCCATGGTATACATTAGAAAAATAGCAACAATTTCTCTAAACAAGTCGGTTAATAAGGCGATTCCACCCAACTCTGCCGAATGTAATTGCGTAAATAAGATCCCTGACATTGAATACCAGCCATAACCTTGTGCTAAAGCTAAAGTTTCATTCAGTGTAAAATGCTTGTGAAGTAAATAGTAATTCAAAAAGCCCGCTATACATGACCCTAGAAAAGCAGCTAAAGGTACAATTAAAATTTTCCAGCTTAACCATGTACGGTTAAAGTGGGTAAAGGCAAGTTCGATACCAATTAAGAAAATAAAAAGTAATAATAAATACCAACTATTAAATGCCATATGTGAGTTGAATTGGGTGGCAATAGCTCCTAATAAAACACCTATTCCTAATGCAAAAAAAGCTTTTGTAATATTTTTTAAAGCATTTACAAAAAGTTGAAGTGAGATTTTCCCTTTGACACTTTGTTTATCAAAAATTGTATAAGCCAATAAACAGGTAAAGAAAGAACCGAAAGATGTTGTAAGAGCAATAATAATCGCTGGTGGGAGTATGGCAGAAGGATTCTTAATTTGGTCAAGGGCCAATGTTAATTCTAAAGCTACACTTGCTAACAGAATATAAGAAAAATAGGGAAGTATTTTAAATATGAAGTGTCGGATATTTAGAGATAGTTTTGGAGCTAAAAAATAACCGGAAGCAAGTGCTAAAAATATTTGAATGATGAGATAAAAGGATTGCATATAATAGATAGATTGTTATCAACCTACCTATTATGTCTTGAACATTTTAAGCTGCATAGCTCTGTGAGCTTTTATTTAAAAGTAAGTAATCTCTGGACTTAACTTTACGTGTTTCTAACCAATACTTCCATGTGTAAGTTGGCCATAGAGAAAAGTTCTTTCCATCGGCAGATTGATACCAGCTACTACAGCCACCAGCTTGCCATACAGTTCCTTGAAGCTGCTTTTGAACACGTTCATTAAAAGCGTCTTGAACTTCCGGTTTAATCTCAATTGATTGTTGACCAGATTTTTCTACAAGTTGAATAAGCTGTAAAATGTAATTTACTTGAGATTCAATCATAAAAATAATCGAATTATGACCTAAAACAGTATTTGGCCCGACGAGTTGGAATAGGTTAGGAAAATTCTTGGTCATTATTCCATAATAACTTTCTGCACCATCTTTCCAAGCTTGTTTTAGCTCGATTTGATTGCGTCCAATACAGGTGAAATGTTTTAAATAAATACGTGGGTCAGTAATAAAACCTGTACCGTAAATTAAACAATCAATAGGCCGTTCTTTACCATCTTTAGTGATAATACTGTTTTCTTTAATCTCTTGAATGCTATCAGTGACTAACTCAACATTTTTTCGGTTAAAGGTAGGAAAGTATTTATTTGAGATAAGAATACGTTTACATCCCATAACGAAGTCAGGTGTGAGTTTTTTTGCTAGCTCTTTATCTTTGACTTGAAAACGTATGAATGCTTCTGCCAATTTTTGGCCATATTTCATGATTTGAGGTTGAACAATTGGTACAACGCGAGATTCATTACTCCAGTAAAGACGACTACGATGAATTTGGCGATAAATATTTGAAGATTTGAATAATGCTTTACTTAAGCTTGAATATTTGCGCTCATCTCGCGGTATGACCCACGCAGCCGTTCTTTGAAATACATAAAGTTGTTTAACATCTTTAGCTATTTCAGGAATATATTGGATTGCACTGCCTCCCGTACCAATAGATGCGACTGACTTGCCGTTCAAGTTATAGTCGTATTCCCATTGTGAGGAATGAAATACTTTCCCTTTGAATTTTTCGATTCCTTTGATAGGAGGAATTTGGGGAATGTGTAAGGGACCTGAGGCAAAAACTACAAATTGAGCTTCTATAGAAGGCTGGTCCTTAAAATCTAGAGTCCACACATGACGTGTTTCATCATATTGGACATGAGTTACGTCATGCTTAAACTTACAGTAATTTTTAATTTTATATTTTTCTGTAATATTCTGAATATATTCAAAAATTTCTGGACCCTCAGCATAGCGTTTGGTCCAATCGGTCTTTGGTGCAAAAGACAAGGAATACATGTGAGATTGAACATCACATGCTGCACCTGGATAGCGATTTTCTCGCCAAGTTCCACCAACATCGTTTGATTTTTCTAAAATAACAAAGTCGTGCTGTTGATTTTGTAGTAAACGGATTGCCATTGCTAGGCCACCAAATCCAGCCCCAATAATAGCGATTTTAGTTTTTTGAATAGCATCTTGCTTTGCGTTTAGCATTGGAAACCCTGCATAAGCTGAAAAGAGGATTGCACGCAAGACTAACGTTTTTTGATCAGTTTAAACATGATTGTATCGACGTGAAAATTGATAGATTAGGCAATTAATTTTCTTGCTTCTTTATAGTAAAACATTTCAGTCTAGGGAAATTGATAGAAGAATGAAACGGTCGATACTTGGTTTAATCTATTTAATTCAAGGAATGCGCAACGCTGGCATTGATGTCGACTCACGTTTGGCCGATATAGGTATTAAAGTTGATGCTTTAGACCCAAGTTCTACAATTCATGATCGTCTTGAATGGGATATTCAACAAATTATTAGTAAAAATGTTGAGCCTGAAAAGGGATTATTTATTGGACAGCATTACGCTTTAGCAGGGTATGGACCCTTGCTTATGTTGCTTGTTACAAGTCATGATATTCAAACTGCTTTAAATAAAGGTATAAAATATCAAAAACTTACTCACTTATTTGGTAGCTTAGGTTTAGACGAAACTGATGAGCGCACCATTCTAAATTATTTGCCTGTTGATTTGAAAACTGAAATTGGTCAGTTACGGGCACAATGCGAAGTCTCGGGGACTTATAAGTTTATTCAAGATATTTATACGATGATGGGATTACAAATGCCTACGATGCGTATAGAACTTCCTTTTGAAAAACCAACTGACTCAGATACTCTATCTCGCTATTTTGCATATTATGGCGAAGATGTGCATTTTAATGGTAAATATGCGGCGTTTAGCCTAAGTAAGGATGTACTTGAAATCAAGATTCCTTCTGCCGATATCATTACACATCGTATTTATGAATCAAAATGTATTGCAGAGATAACAAGATTAAATCAACAAGATCATCAAACTCCACATATCATACAATGTGTACAAGATTATCTTGAGTTGCAACAAGGAATTATCCCGAGCATGGCAGAAACGGCTTTTGCATTGAAAATGCCTGAAAGGACATTAAGGCATCAATTGCAACAGCTAAATACGAGTTATAAGCAAATTCGTGAACAAATTATCAAGAATAAGGCATTGAAGCTTATGGAATATAGGGAATACTCAATAGAGGTCGTTGCCGAATTACTCGGCTATTCTGAACCAGCGGCATTTAATCATGCTTTTAAACGATGGTTTGGGCAGAGTCCTCGACAATATGCAAAAGAGTCATCGTCGTAACTCTTGATGCTAAAAGCTAATGTGGTTGAACAAAATGTTCGCTATACTCTCATCAGTTAAAATTGAAATAAAACGATATGTTAAATTTAAAATCTTCTCATAGTACTGCATTCACTCCTTCTTCCCCAGCAGAACGCTATGCTGAGGCTTTAGCTTCAGGCCAATTTATGGCAGATGAAGCGCAAGCACAGGCAGTGCAAGAATTAGATCGCGTATGGAAGGAACTTTTAAACCGTTATAAAGCCTCTAAAAAAGCTTTCCGTCGTTTTCGTCGCCAAACTTCACCTAAGGGTGTATATATGTGGGGCGGAGTAGGCCGTGGAAAAACTTGGCTGATGGATCAATTTTACGAGTCTGTGCCATTTCGCCGTAAAACGCGTATGCATTTTCATCATTTCATGCAACATGTTCATAAAGAGCTAAATAAGCTTTCAGGCCAGCGTAATCCGCTTGAAATTGTAGCTGACCAAATTTATAAAGATGCTGTTGTTATCTGTTTTGATGAATTCTTTGTATCAAACGTAACAGATGCAATGATCTTGAGTGATTTATTCCAAAAATTATTTGTCCGCGGTGTGACATTAATTGCAACATCCAATATTGCCCCAGATGGCTTATATAAAAACGGTATTCATCGCGATCGCTTCTTACCAACAATTGAAATGGTTAAAAAGAACTGTGCTGTTTTAAATGTAGATGCGGGCGTGGACTATCGTTTACGTGTACTAAAACAGGCTCAATTATTTAAATCACCATTAAGTAATGAAGCACAAAACTGGATGTCAGAGCGCTTTAATGCATTAACTCATACCCAATCTCATTCTCAAGAGCCGATTGTGATTAATAACCGTGTTGTTGAGACCCTCGGACATACAGAAGACGTGTTATGGTGTGAATTCTCTGAACTCTGCTTTAAACCACGTAGCCCAGCAGATTTTATTGAAATTGCAAATATTTATAATACGGTTCTAGTCAGTAATGTTCCTCATTTGACAGATTTCTTGTCAGAGGGCACTCGTCGTTTTATTTACCTAGTCGATGAATTTTATGATCGAGGAGTAAAATTACTTTTAACTTCTCAAGATAGTATTATTGATATTTATCAGGGTGAAAAATTAGCATTTGAAATTGAGCGTACGCGTTCACGTTTACTCGAAATGCAATCTGACGAATATTTACATTCTGAACATCGTCATATTGATGATACTAAAAACGCATAAAAAATAGATATAAAAAGCGCTCTAAACAGGGCGCTTTTTTTACAACAAAAATTGATAAATTTAGTTAAATAGTGCTTTTTCATACTGTAAAGTTTGATATAACTAAATACGCTTTAGAAAAACAAGATAGTGAAATTTTTTGTCTGTTAACAAAAAGTCTAGTTTCAGTATCTTTAAATATTGAATAAATTGTTGGGAATCCTAGTTAGAATTTTAATATTTCCTTTATAGAAAAATTTATCTTTGTCAATAGTTTTGCAAGGGAAAATGCTTACTATTTAGGAATGTGATATTAGTATTCAGCTTAATTTAAATCGGTATACTAGGATTCTCTTGGTATAAAAAGTAGCAACTTCAGGAAAGACAATGACTGCACGTATTCAAAAAGGCAAGTTAGCGATTGCTAAAGAACTTTACGATTTTATCGAAAATGAAGCTTTACCAGGTTCTGGTTTAGATAGTGAAACTTACTGGAAGAACTTTGAGCAAGTTGTTGTCGATCTTAGCCCAAAAAATAAAGCATTATTGGCTAAGCGTGATGAATTACAAGCAAAAATTGATGAATGGCACCGTAACAACAAATTTGAATTAGGTGCTTATAAAGCGTTCTTAACTGAAATTGGTTATTTATTACCGGAAGTTGAAGACTTCCAAATCACAACTGAAAATGTTGATGAAGAAATTGCGTTGTTGGCAGGGCCACAGTTAGTTGTACCTGTACGTAATGCACGTTATTGCTTAAATGCAGCAAATGCTCGTTGGGGTTCTTTGTATGATGCACTTTACGGCTTCGATGTAATTTCTGAAGAAGGTGGAGCTGAAAAAGGCAAAGGATATAACCCTGTACGCGGTGCAAAAGTTATTGAGTTTGCTAAAAATTTCTTAAATGAAGTTTTCCCACTTGCGCAAGGCTCACATGCAGACGCAACAAAATATGCTATTGAGCAAAATAAACTTGTTGTAACTTTGAAAGATGGTTCAAAAACAGGTTTAGCTCATGAAGCTCAGTTCGTTGGTTTCAACGGTGAAGAAGCAAATCCTTCAGAAGTCGTACTATTAAGTAATGGTCTTCATGTCATTATTGAAATCGACCCATCTAGCCCAATTGGACAAACTGATTCTGCTGGTGTTAAAGATTTAACATTTGAAGCGGCAGTAACCACAATTCAAGATTTGGAAGATTCCGTTGCGGCTGTGGATGCAGAAGAAAAAGTTGAAGGTTACCGTAACTGGTTAGGTTTAATGAAGGGTACGCTTCAAGAATCTATCGAAAAGAATGGTAAAACGATTGTTCGTGATTTAAATAAAGATCGCGAAATTAAAAACTTAATTGGTGGAACTACAAAACTTCATGGTCGTTCACTTATGTTACTTCGTAACGTAGGTCACTTAATGACTAACCCAGCTATTTTAGTAGATGGGGAAGAGATTTTTGAAGGTATTATGGATGCATTGGTAACGCCATTGTTATCAATTGCTGATATCCGTAGTACAAACGAAAATAAGAACTCACGCAAAGGTTCTATGTATATTGTTAAGCCAAAAATGCATGGACCAGAAGAAGTTGCGTTTGCTGTAGAGCTATTTGAACGTGCTGAACAGGCGATTGGGTTGCCACCTAAATCGTTAAAAATCGGTATTATGGATGAAGAGCGCCGTACATCTGTAAACTTGAAAAACTGTATTGCTGCTGCTAAAGACCGTACGATCTTTATTAATACTGGTTTCATGGACCGTACAGGTGATGAAATCCATACTTCTATGGAAGCTGCGCCGGTTGTTCGTAAAGAAGCTGTCAAAACACAAAAATGGATTGCTGCTTACGAAAACCGTAACGTTGCAATTGGTTTGAAATGTGGTTTACAAGGTAAAGCACAGATTGGTAAAGGCATGTGGCCAAAACCAGATAGCATGAAAGATATGTTAGCAACTAAAGCTGCACATCCAAATGCGGGTGCTTCATGTGCTTGGGTACCATCTCCAACAGGTGCTGTACTTCACGCGATGCATTACCATCAAGTGAATGTAAAAGCACGTCAAGATCAGTTAAAAGCTGAAGAAATGTTGTCATTAGATGACTTGTTAACTCCTCCATTTGCACCAGAAACAAACTGGTCAGCAGAAGAGATTAACAATGAGCTTGAAAATAACTGCCAAGGTATTTTAGGTTACGTTGTTCGTTGGGTTGACTTAGGCGTGGGTTGTTCAAAAGTTCCTGATATCAACAACGTGGGCTTAATGGAAGACCGTGCAACATTACGTATTTCTTCTCAACACGTTGCTAACTGGCTACGTCACGGTATTGTAACTCGTGAACAAGTTGAAGAAGTGCTTAAACGCATGGCAAAAATTGTTGATGAGCAAAATGCGAATGATCCATTGTATAAACCAATGGCTGCTAACTTTGAAACTAACATTGCTTTCCAAGCAGCTTCAGACCTTATCTTTAAAGGTTGTGAACAGCCTTCAGGTTATACTGAGCCGTTACTTCATGCTGCTCGTTTAAAGTTAAAAGGTTATACAGGTGACTAATTTTAACCTGTCATAAAAAAAGCCTCTTCGGAGGCTTTTTTATTTGAAAGAATAAATTAAATGTATGACTTAATTATTACTCACAATTCCAATTTTAGTGACCCCTAAACGCTGTGCTGTAGCCATGACCATTGCTACATTTTTATATTCAGCCATTTGGTCTGGTTTGAGTTTGATCTGGTCTTGATCTTTTTTGGCAACTACACTTTGAAATAAAGTCTCTAATGCCGTACGATCAGAAACCTCTTGGTTATTCCAAAACACTTTACCTGCTGCATCAATTCTTACATCAATTACTTCCGGTGGCTTTTCATTTGTTGGTGGCGGTGTGCCGTTTGGTAAATTAATATTAATCGCGTTGTTTGGTGCAGGTATAGTAATAATAAACATAATAATAAGTACCAGCATGACATCAATAAGCGGTGTCATATTGACTTCCAACATTACATCGTCATCATTATTTGAACCGACATTCATACCCATAAAATTCTCCTTAAATAATTACTGGGAGGCTGGAGGGGTAGTAACAAATGCAATTTTGCCAATACCAGCTTGTTTGGTTGTACTAATGACCTGATCTATCGCTTCAAAATGGGTAAGCTGATCTCCTCGAATATGCACCTCAGGCTGTGGTCTTTTTTGTGCCACGGCTTGTAATTTTGCTAACAATATTTCTTTATTCGGTACATAACTTTCATTCCAGAAAATATCTCCTGTCTTATTGACTGAAAGTTGAATATTTTCAGGCGTGGTTGCGTACGGAGTATTTTTTTCTTCTGGTAGTTTCACTGGAACCGTATGTGTAACTACTGGAATAGTAATAAGAAAAATAATAAGTAAAACCAACATGACATCGACCAGAGGTGTCGTGTTAATTGTTCCAATCATTTCGTCATCATCTTCAGAACCAACACTTATACCCATAATGTTTGCTCCTGATTATTTAATATTACGGTTAACTGAATTATTGGTATTAATTTCTCCGCTTAATAAAACCGCGTGTAAATCTGAGCCAAATGAACGGACATTTTCCATAACGGCTTTATTGCGGCGAGTAAGCCAGTTGTAACCCAGTACAGCAGGTACTGCGACTGCAAGACCAATAGCCGTCATAATGAGAGCTTCACCAACGGGGCCTGCCACTTTATCAATAGATGCCTGACCTGAAATCCCGATTGCAGTTAATGCGTGATAAATTCCCCATACGGTACCAAAAAGTCCAACAAATGGTGCGGTAGAACCTACCGTTGCTAAAAAGGCTAAACCACCACCTAAATGATTTTGTATTTTTTCAATTGCGCGTTGGATAGAAATGCTTACCCATGTATTAAAATCGATTCGCTCAAGTAAAGAACCGCCGTGTGATTTAGTTGAATTAATGCCTTTTTCTGCAATAAAGCGATAAGCGCTACTTTGTTCTAAACCTTCTGCAGCATTATCAAGGGAAGTAGCCTCCCAGAAATGTTTTTCAGCTTCTTTGCCTTGGCGTTTGACTTTACCTTGTTGCAATAGCTTAGAGATGATGATGTACCAAGTTCCGATCGACATGAGTACTAAAATAAATAATGTAGACTTAGCAACTAAGTCACCTTCACGCCAAAGGGCTTCTAAACCATAAGGATTTTTAACAGTTTCACTCGTTGCGGGCTTCGGTGGTGGGGTTGGAGTATTTGTATTTGATGTGGCTTCAGTGGTTGCTGTGGCTACAGGTGCATTGCTTGTTTCTTCTGCGAAAACTGAGCTTAATGGAAATAACGAGCAAGCTGCGATTAGACTTGCAGAAGCGAAACGAACTAAAGGTTGAGTTGATTTTTTCATCATATATCTCCAATATTTTTTAATTTCTTACTAATTCAATTGTTTATTCAATTACGAATGGATATTCAATTTCATACCAATCTTGCTGAGGCACACCATCTTTCATTGCTGGTTTGAACGTACATAAGCTGTAAGCTTTAGTTGCCGCTTTATCTAAAATTTTGCTACCACTCGATTTTTTTACTTTGGCATCAATGACTTTGCCGGATGTATCAACCAAAACACGTATACGCACCGTTCCTTGTTCTTCATTCATCAGCGCTTCACGAGGATATTCCGGTTTTTCACAGCCAGCAGAGCCTTCCGAAACTCCACGACTTACACCAGCTGGTTTTGGTGCCGGCGCAGCAGCCACTGGAGCTGGTGCAGCAACAGGGCTTGGAGATGGAGTGCTAGGTGCCGCAGCAACTGGGGTAGCCACTTTAGTCGGTTGAGCCACTGGTGTCGTTTTTTGTACCGGTGTTGCTACTTTCTCTACTTGTTTAGGCGGCTCTGGAACCTTGGCAACTTTTTCTACCATTTTGGGTGGCTCAGGTGGTTTTTCCTTTGGTTTAGGCTCTTCCGGCTTTGGTGGAGGAGGCGGCTTAATATCCTGAATAATCTGTAATTCCACAGGTTTTTCTGCTGGTTTTTGAATATTGTTTGCTAAACCTGACATCAGAATATAGGCAACAAGAAGATGCAGAAAAATGACTGCAGCAATACCAATTAGGCGTTTGGCAGATTTATTTTCTATGTCTGTAAAAGTCATGCCCATAGTTACTCCTGAAACTGTAGACAAACAATTTTTTAAATGACTGTTTGACTAAGAATGAGTATTTGTTCTGCAAACTAACTGTTGAGAGTTATATTTGCAGAACAACCATTAGAACTTATATGTACCTCGTACAAAGTAAGTACGTCCTAAAGGATCTGCGTAACGTGGGTCATATCCCATTTGGAAGTTATCAATTACATTAGAAGCAGGAGGATCTTCATCAAAAATATTTTTGATACCCGCTGTAACTTCTAGATTTTTAAAGCCTTTGTATGTGCCTGAAATATTATAGGTTGTATAGTCACTGACTCTATGATTCTGTTCATTAGAGTTTTGATCTTGGTACCCGCGAGAGAAGTTTTGTTGTAGGTTTAAAGCCCAGTTTTCATAATTCCAATTTAGGTTTGCAGTATGTTTCCAGCGCAGAATAATAGACTGATAATCTAAACCACTATATGATCCAGCAACACCTTTCCAGTCACCATCTGGTTCGGCTTGATATTTGTAATCTGTAATATACGTTCCATCGATATTGAAACCAAAACGACCGGTAGCAGTCATTGGAGAAACCCAACTTAAGCCGACATCGAAACCTGAAGTTTTAATTCCACCCAAATTTTGTTGGGTTGTAATAATATAATCTAATGAACCATCAGGATTACGTACAAATTTGTCTGCATATTTCACAGGATCGGCAAAAATAGCAGTTTCTGAAAGTGTAGCAATTTGTTTATCAACTTCTATATTGAAGTAATCAAGAGTAAAGGCTAAATTTTTAATTGGTTCAAATACTAAACCTGCAGTAAAAGACTTTGACTCTTCTGGATCTAGCGTTTTATTACCTCCATTTTGTCTGTCGAACTGCATATTACAATCGCGTTCTTTTTTCCCTCCTGGTTGTACCTTGCCACCTTTGCAAAGTACTGGATCATCATATGATGCACCTGTATTAGTTATTGAATTTGCCCCATTAACCTCCCAAAGTGTTGGTGCTCTGAAACCTGTGCTATAAGTTGTACGGAACATTAACTGTTTAATAGGTTCCCAACGAAGTGCAAATTTTGGATTAAACGTATCGCCAAAATCGTTGTAGTCATCATAACGAGCAGCGATTTGAGCTTCTAAAGTTTTATGGAGTGGGATATGAAATTCGGTAAATACCGATTTAATATTACGATCACCATTATTTTCTGGCTCATCTGGATCGCTACCTGCACTTGGAGCTACACGGGCAATATCTGCCATAACTTTTGAAGTCCAATCTTCATAGCGATAGCTCGCTCCGATTGCAAATCCAACATCTCCAGCTGGTAATTTAAATATAGGTCGGCTTGCAGTGAAATCGACAGTAGTCGCATTTAGATTAGCTTTTAAATATTTACCTTCAACTCCTAATTGATTCCAAGCATTGCCATCCTCAGGGTTTTGTGGCCCGAATGGATTTAATGTGCCATTGTTTAAAGCTTCTTGAGTTTTATCATAATTTAAATAGCCACTTACGAGAGCATCTGACGCACTACTATGCGCATAAGTAACGCCTGAATTAATGTCCCAACCATGAGTTTCACCCTCAATACCAGCAAACAATCTATGTGATTGGTTAATACTGTTACTTATACGATTACCCGATTGTGAACGCAGATATAGAGGGATAGTTCCCTTAGCGCCTGCTAACGCTGGAGTTATGCCGTTTCCTGGATAATATTTACTATTAGAGTCAAGTGTCAGATCAAAAAATACATCTGGCGCAACTGAAGTAGTGACTTCACTTCTTGCATATAAATATTCTGCAATCGCGTTAAAATTATCATTTAGTTTAAATGTAGCTCGGCCCATAGCTGAGATGTCTTCTGTTTTTGGAACAATTCCAATCACAGCTTGACTGTTATATCGACAAGTTCCATCATCGATACTATTAAGAGGGTCATTGCCACAACCAGTGGAGGCGTAAGGGTTCCCTAAACCTGGGACATTGGCAGGGAATGAACCACTACTGGTTCTATTGACACCTAATTCGGGTAATATACCTCCACGCCGACTAACTTTACGGTCTTTGGCCATGACATCATCGCCTTTGCGATAGTCCACTACACCAAAAACGTTATAGCCATTTTCGTCTAAATCACCGAAGCCACCAAAGATGCTGTAGTCTTGCTGCTCACCGCCTTTTTGTTCTGGTTTTTGATAGCCGGCGGTCAGATTAAGTCCGGTAAACTGCTTTTTGGTAATAAAGTTAATTACCCCGCCAATTGCATCTGTTCCATAAATGGAAGAGGCGCCATCTCTTAGAACCTCAATGCGGTCTAACATTGCGAGCGGAATAATATTTAGGTTTGTGACACCACTATCATAGGCATTTGCAGCCAATCGACGGCCATTAAGTAAAACAAGTGTTTTATTGGCACCTAAGGCTCTAAGATTTGCTGATGACCCTTCTGCTTTACTTCGGCCTACATTGCTCGCGGTAACAAAATTAGATTGGTTTGCACTAATTTTGGATAAGGCTTCTTCAGTTGTAGTTACCCCTTGTTTTAAAATTTCGTCAACTTTTACGATAGTAATGGGCGAAGCACTTTGTGCTGCAACCCCTTTAATTGAAGAACCTGTCACCGCAACTTTTACGACTTTTGTTGGTTTTTCATCATTGCTTGATTGTTCTGTTTCTGCTGCTTGTGCCATGGTAAGACACATCATGCTTAAACTAAGGGTGCTTAATTTAAGAATTGTTTTGCCAATCTTGGGGGTTACCTGAGATCGAACATTGTATTTTTTTTTCATCGTGGATTTGATCCCTTTTTGTTGTCGTTAGCGATATTGCTGGAAAGTTTTTAAGCAAAGCAAGTGCCAACTATATATTTTTCTTTTTTTAGTTTATGCAAAATATTGATATGTATTGATTTTATTATGGTTGAGTAGGGTGCTTTGGCTTTTTTGAGATAAAAATAAATTTTCCATTTGGAAAAAAATTTGATGGTGGCGAAAAGTTTCAAATTTATTTGTGTAAAAAATATACATTACTAGACTCTTCACATGCTTTTTAAATAAAAATGTATCGTTTTAGAGCTTTTTAATAGGTAATGTTATAATATCTATAGTTATGTGGTTTAATTATAATTTAATTATTAATCAATAAATTATTTAAAAATTATGTGTAAAGTAAGCTGGTTCTAATGTGGATCATAATTAATTTTTAATGTATTTTATTTGTGCATCTAAGGTATGAGGTGATTAACTTATATGAATATAATATTTGGCAAAAAGTTACTTTTATTTATATAGTTCAAATGTTTTTAAGTATCTAATAAAAATATGAATTTTTAATATTTTAAAATATTTTAAGATGGATATTAATAAATGGCATGAAATTCGCTTTATATTCAATAGTTATAAAACTCTAGGTATTTGAGTTTATTTTTCCATTTGATCAAATAAAAAGATGATAAAGGAAAGTGAATTTTAAGACCTAAATAGGCCTATCTGTCGAAAAAGAACTTTTCTTATGCAGATTTAGATGTTACTCAAAAGGATAATATCTTTTAAAAAAACTAATTACGTGGGTATGAACTTGAAATTAAAATTTTTTAAGCTCGCCATTTTAAGTCTGGCTATTACATCAGTCCCTTGTGCTTACGCAATTACGCCAGCACAACCAAACAAAATTTTGCACGTTGCCTATGAAGCCCCAGATGATGGCTTCGATATGGTTAAAACTAACAACTTCTATAGCGCGAGTATTGCGGAAGCCATATTTGAGCCTTTACTCAAATATGATTATTTAGCAAGCCCATTACAGTTAGTTCCCTATACGGTAGAGAGCCTGCCCAAAGTGGAACAAGGCGGTAAAGTTTATACATTTAAAATTAAACCGGGTATCTATTTTACCAATGATCCCGCTTTTAAAGGTAAACGCCGTGAGTTGGTAGCTGAAGACTATGTGTATGCAATTAAACGTATTTTAGACCCCAAAAACAGAGCACCTTCCGTTTCTTTTCTGGATGGAAAACTGGTAGGGGCCGATGTAGTTGTAGCTCAAGCAAAAAAAACAGGAAAATTTGATTATGCTGCGCCCATTGCTGGGATCAAAGCGCTTGATCGATATACTCTGCAATTTACTCTCACTCGCCAAGACTTCAACTTTCCTTATATTCTTGCCTATATTACCTTTGGTGGCGTTGCTAAAGAGGTTGTTGACTATTACGGTGATCGTATTGGCATGCATCCAGTTGGTACAGGACCTTATATGTTAAGTAAATATGTACCGAGAAGTAAGGTCGAATTAGTTGCCAATCCTGATTATCGAGGTTTTGTCTGGAATTTTAAGTCAACAGGCACGCCGTGGGATAACCAGCTTATTAAAGAAATGAGCGGTAAGAAAATGCCCCAAATTGGTAAGGTTGTAGTCAGTATTATTGAAGAACAACAGTCACGATGGTTAGCTTTTCAGTCTGGTCAATTAGATTTTGATAGACTTACAGCAGATGCTGTTCCGCAAGCTTTAGATGGAAATCAACTTAAGACTTCTTTTCAGAAAAGAGGAATTAAGCACTTCCCATATAAGGAACCCGAAATGACCTATACGATGATGAACATGCGTGATCCGGTCATTGGTGGTTTTAACCCGGAAAAGATAGCTCTGCGTAGAGCAATTACTTTATCGTACAATCAAAAAGAAAGTATAAAACAGGCTTATAAAGGGCAAGCAGTTAGAGCAGAAATGTTTATACCTGAAGGTGTAAATGGCTATAACCCTAAATATAAAAGTAGCGTAGGGTACAATCCCTTATTGGCAAATAAATTACTTGATTATTATGGTTATAAAAAAGGTGCTGATGGTTATAGAACCCAGCCAAACGGGAAACCTTTAATTTTAAAAATTAATACAGAAAATAGCTCGGCCTCAGTTATCCACTCCGAACTCTGGAAAAAGAATCTGGATGCGATTGGCATTCGAGCTGACTTTAAGGTGAGTAATTTTGCAGATAACTTAAAAGCCGCAACTCAATGTAAATATATGATTTGGAGTGGCGCATGGATTGCTGACTATCCTGAGGGAGATAATTTTGCGCAGTTGCTTTATGGGCCAAATGCAGGTCAGGGAAATCATGCTTGTTATCAGTCTAAAACATATGATGCGCTTTATACTCAGGCCATCCACTTGCCGCCTCAACAACGCTTACCATATTACGAAAAGCTTAACCGCCAGATTGAAGCTGATAATCCTTGGATTATTCATGTAACCCGAATTCGTAACTGGTTGATACGGCCACAAGTTCAGGGTTTTAAACCCCACCCAATGATGAATACAAACTGGCAATATCTTGATATTACTCCTATTAAAAAATAATTTTAGATAAAGATCATGATGACTGAAAATTTAAAACAAAAGCTCAAGCACTGTAGTATCAGCTTGCTATTCGCTAGTATGGCCTTAACGGGACCTACAAGTATTTTTGCGAAAAGCCCAGCCGATCCGAATAAAGTTTTACGTTATGTATTTCCAACAGCTGAAACAGGTTTCGACCCGGCTTATATCCATGATTTATATTCTGCACATGTAACCACATCGATATTTGAAACCTTATATACCTATGACTATTTAGCAAGGCCAGCAAAGCTTGTTCCTCAAATAGCAACCGCTATGCCCGAAGTCAGTGCCGATGGTCTGACCTATACCATTCACATAAAAAAGGGTATTTATTTTACGCCAGACCCTGTTTTTAAAGGTAAACCAAGAGAATTAACAGCCAATGATTATGCGTACTCTTTTAAGCGTTTATTGGACCCGAATTTACGTTCTCCAAATAGCTGGTTATTAGAAAACAAAATTGAAGGTATGGAGGCGTTAGTCAAAGCAGCCAATAAATCCGGAAAATTTAACTATGATCAAAAGGTAAGTGGTTTACAAACACCTGATAAGTACACTTTGGTGATTCGTTTAGTTAAACCAGATTATAACTTTCCTTTATTATTGGCTCATGATCCGACAGGTGCTGTGGCACGCGAAGTTATCGAAAAATATAAAGACAAAGCTGGTTATGTAATGGGTCATCCTGTGGGTACAGGTCCTTATGTACTGAGCAAGTGGGTACCAGCATCGCGCATTGTTTTAAAGGCGAATCCTGATTATCGTGGCTTTACTTGGAACTTTACTGCTAGTAGCCCTGAAGATCAGGTAATTGTAAAACGCCTTAAAGGTAAAAAAATGCCTCAAATAGGCACAATTGATATTCAGGTGATGGAAGAAAACCAATCACGATGGCTAGCATTTCAACGTGGTGAGGTTGATATATTTCAGCTTGAAGGCCAACTGGTCGCAAAAGCGGTTAAAGACGGTAAGTTAAGGCCTGAGCTTGCTAAAGAAGGCGTGCAGTTATCCCGCATTGTTGATCCTGAAATTAGCTATATTTATTGGAATCTTAAAAATCCAGTCGTAGGGGGAATGAGTAAAGAAAAAATTGCTTTACGCCGTGCGATTGCGATGTCCCGTTCAATAGACCAAGAAATTAAATTGGTAAGAAATGATGATGCACAGCGTCTACATTTTCCAGTTCCACCCGGTGTGGTGGGAAATGACCCTCAATATAGAACCAGCACACCATATTCGGTGAAAGCAGCAAATTTACTATTAGATCGATATCACTATAAAAAAGATGCATCAGGTTGGCGAACACAACCAAATGGTAAACCTCTTGTTATTGAGTATATGGCGCGTAGCGACAGTATTGGGCAACAAAGTGCTGAGCTTTGGAAAAAGAACTTAGATAGTTTGAACATTCGAATGGTCTTTAAACCCATGCTTTTTGCAGATCTCATTCGCTCGCAAAAACAATGTGAAGGGATGTTTGGGTCTTCTGCGTGGATAGCCGATTATCCAGATGGCGATAATTTTATGCAGAATTTTTATGGACCTAATACACACATGACGAACTGGTCTTGTGGTTCTACACCAGAATTTGATCCGTTGTATCGCCAAACCCAACAAATGCAAGCAGGTCCTGAAAGAGATGCGCTCTATCGCAAAATGACACGTCTACTAGAAGTGTATATGCCCGCTCAAATCTCTTATGCACGTTACCGAAATATGCTGGCTCAACCAAAAATCATTGGATATAAAAAACATCCAATTTTACATGCTGAGTGGATGTATTTCGATATTGATACAAATACTAAATCTAATCATTAAGTGAAAAAAATTGGAGTTAAAATGAAAAACAACACACTGAAAATGATAACTTTATCTATGTTGACCATAGGTGTAAGTCAGTTTGTAACGGCAGAGACAACACGCCCTACTTTGCCATTACTGAAAGCACAACAACTTCCAGCATGGTGTGATGCAAATTTAAAAAAGATTCAACAGCAGATTACAGTTTTTGAAAAAACGCCTGTTACTAATAATGCAGCAGCGGCACCTATATTGGCAAAATGGGATAAAATTTTTGCCCATTTTGAAGATTTTTCAGGTCCGATAAGTCTATATAGTAATGTAGATCCAGATGCAAAATTGCGTAAGGCCGCAGAGGACTGTGAAATCAAAATTAATCAATTTCACACTGATATATTTCAAAACCCAAAGCTCTATAATTTAATTAAAAATACGCAAGCAACAGATCCAATTGACCAAAAATATCGCCAAGATATTCTCAGTCAATTTGAAGATACTGGTGTTCAATTAGAACCAGCAAAACGTGCACGAATGAAGGCTATTCTGGATGAGTTGACCAAGCTCGAACAAGAATATGCACGTAATGTCCGAGATAATCCGGAAAAACTTGAGTTTACTCCTGAAGAGATGAAAGGGCTGCCTCAAAGTTATATTTCAGCATTGAAGAAAAATGCTAAAGGCAACTATTTATTAGGTTTCGAATATCCGGAATATCGTCCATTTATGGAACTCGCGGATAATGATGATGCCCGAAAAAGATATCAAATTGCCTTTACGCGACGTGGTACTGAACAAAATTTAAAACTACTTAAACAGGCAATAGATTTGCGTTATGAGCTTGCGCAGTTATTTGGAAAAGCAAGTTATGCAGATTGGGTTTTAAAAGACCGTATGGCTAAAACACCTGACGCCGTAAATCAGTTTTTGGCAGAAGTACAAAAAACTGTAGCTCCACTTGAGCGCAAAGAAGTAGAAGAATTGCGCACATTTAAAGCGCAAACATTAAAAACGCCATTAGAAAAAACCGAGATCACCCGTTGGAGCGAAGCTTACTGGAGTGAAAAACTTCGTAAGAGTAAATATCAGATTGATCAGGAAAAACTTCGTGACTATTTTCCGACTTTAGCTGCTCAAAAATGGTTATTTGCTATTTCATCTGACCTTTATGGTATTGATTTTAAACCTGTCAAAGTGAAAGCATGGCAAAACGAAGTTGAATATTACGACGTAGTTGACAAAAAGACAGGAAAACTTCTTGGCGGTCTGTATATGGATAAATTCCCTCGCGAAGGGAAATATGGTCATGCTGCGGTTTGGGGAGTATACGGTGGCAGCACTTTAACCAATCGATTACCCGTTTCAGCATTAGTCACCAATTTTAACCGTAAAGGTTTAAACAGTGATGAGCTAGAAACTTTTGTTCATGAATTTGGGCATGCTTTACATGGCATATTATCAAATACACGTTATGCCAGTCAGTCGGGAACATCCGTAGAGCGTGATTTTGTAGAAGCGCCGTCTCAAATGTATGAAGAGTGGGCACGCCGTAAAGAGACTTTATCTAAAGTAGCTGATTATTGTGACCCGGCATGTCCACGTGTTGATGGCGAACTCATTGCTCGTTTAAAAGCTGTACATAACTATGGTCGTGGTCTGCGTTATGCACGTCAGACTCTTTATGCGCAGTACGATATGTCATTGCATACTGCCGATGCATTAAAAGTAAAACCTTTAGAAAATTGGCAAAAAATGGAAGCTGCTACAGCATTAGGTTATGTACCAACAACAGAGTTTCCTGGGCAATTTGGGCATTTAATGGGCGGTTATCAAGCTGGTTATTACGGCTATATGTGGTCTGAGGTTTTAGCTTTAGACATGCTTTCTGCGTATGGGGACAACCTTAATAATCCACAAGTTGGACAGCGTTACCGTCAAACCATTTTGTCACAAGGTAGTCAAAAGCCGGCTGCTGAATTGGTTAAAGATTTCCTTGGCCGTGAACCAGACAATAAAGCATTCTTTAATGAAATTACCGGTCAACGGGTTAAATAAGGAATTATCACTATGCTGGCATATGTTATTCGGCGTTTATGGCAGATGATTCCAACTATGTTGGGGGTAGTCTTACTTATTTTTATTCTTTTTAACTGGGTAGGTGGCGATCCTGCTTATATTTTAGCGGGCAAGATGTCTAATCCTGAGCAGATCGAAAACATTCGTAAGCAGCTTGGTGTCGATCAGCCTTATTACGTTCAGCTCTGGATTTTTATTAAACAAATACTGACTTTTGACTATGGTGCAAGTTGGAGTACTGGCGAACCTGTTTCTCAAATTATTTTAACTCGATTAGGGCCATCGCTCACGCTTTTAATTCCACTGACTATTTTACAGACGGTTATTTCAATTATTTTAGCTTTGGCTGTTGCAGCTGTACGTGGTTCTCTAACCGACCGTATGGTCATGATGCTATGTACCATCGGCATGTCGATCAGCATCTTAGTTTACATTATCGTTTTTCAATATGTTTTGGCGTATCAGCTAAGTTGGTTCCCAGTACAAGGCTGGAGCGATAGCTTTACTGACAATTTATTTAAGTTTGCCTTACTGCCGATTCTCATCATGCTGGTGGTGAGTATTGCACCGACTTTACGTTTATATCGTAGCTTTGTGCTTGATGAAATTAATCAGGACTATGTTCGAACAGCACGTGCTAAAGGTGTAGGTGAAAGCCGAATTTTAGGTGTACATGTACTGCGGAACGCTTCAATTCCCATTATTACCGACGTGATGTCAACTTTACCTGCATTACTCATAGGCGCATTTTTAATTGAACGTTTTTTTGGTATTCCTGGGATTGGTCGAGAGGTGATTATTGCAGTTGAGCGGAGTGATTTTCCTGTTATTAAAGCAATTACAGTTTACATCGCAGCTGCAACCATGATTTTTAACTTGATTGCCGATTTGGTCTACAAAGTGGTTGATCCACGTGTACAGTTGAAGTAGGTGGGCTATGCTGAGCGTTTTATCAAAAAGAAAACAACAAACAAAAGCGGAAGCTCATTCATCTGGTCTGTGGAAACTTGCCATGCACCGTCTTCGGGCCGACAAGATCGCAATGTCATCGCTAGTGATTGTATTGCTTTATTTTATTATTCTGGTTCTATCATTGATAGGTGTGATTGCATCTGACTGGAATAAAGAGGTTGCAGTAAGTTATGCACCACCTACATTTATAGGCGCAGACAAGACAACAGGTGCAGGGCAAAATGCTGCGGTGGTTGATGAGGAATTACCAGAAAATCCTGTCGATCCCTTAAAAGATGTAATTCATCAACTTAAGGCTGAAATTAAACAAGAGAAGAGCTCCGACAGCGCGATTAATTATTATGGTGTTGTAGACCCATTAGCTGATGATATGAAAGCAATTGATCAGCAACTGGGAGGACATTTACTTGATCAGCAGAGTGAACTTAAAAGTACACTTATATTTGGAGCTGACAAATGGGGACAAGACGTCCTCAAAAAAACCATTAAAGGTGCTGAAACCTCAATCATTGTTGGGGTGATATCCGCTTTACTTGCGGTAGGCATCGGTACACTTTTAGGCGCAATTTCTGGATATTTCGGTGGTTGGGTGGATGATATTCTTAACTGGTTTTATAACATTTTTACCTCAATTCCATATTTATTATTAGTCCTCGCTATTGCTGCTGTACTTCAACAAAAAGGCATTTTATCTATTGTTCTGATTTTAGGTTTAACGGGCTGGACGGGTGTTTATCGTTTAATACGTGCCGAATATATGAAACATACTGCACGTGAGTACGTTCTTGCTGCTAAAGCAATTGGCGTTGGACACTTCCGCCGTATGTTCATTCATATTTTTCCTAATGTCAGCCATATCGCTTTGGTCCAAATGTCAATTCTGGTGGTGTCTTTCATTAAATCTGAGGTCATCTTGAGTTTCTTAGGTTTTGGTGTGCCAGTAGGTGTAGTGTCTTGGGGGAGCATGTTAAATGAAGCACAAAGTGAACTTCTTTTAGGTAAGTGGTGGCAGCTTGTCGCAGCCTCTGTCGCGATGGCTGTTTTGGTAACGGCATTTTCAATGTTTACTGATGCACTTCGTGATGCATTAGATCCAAAACTAAAATAAGAGGAAATCCTAATGTCAGAACATGAAAATCAGAATGCACCGTTACTGCATGTTAAAAATTTACGAGTGAGTTTTAAAGGTGAAGATAAACAATATATTGAAACCGTGAAGGGAATTAGTTTTGATATTCCTGCAAACACCACGGTTGCTTTAGTAGGTGAGTCGGGTAGCGGAAAATCGGTTACTTCTTTGGCAACTATGGGGTTATTGCCCGTAGGTCAGAGTAAAATTGATGAGCAAAGTAAAATTATATTTGAAGGCAAAGATTTGCTCAGCTTATCTCATACAGAGATGCGAAAAATTTGTGGCAAAGATATTGCTATGATTTTTCAGGAGCCGATGTCATCATTAAATCCTGTTTTTACGGTTGGCAATCAAATTGCAGAAGTGTTGTGTTTGCATATGGGGTTGAGCCGTAAACAGGCCCGACAACGCGTTTTAGAATTACTTAAAGAAGTAGGTATTCCTTCACCTGAAACTAAAATTGATGCCTATCCAAATCAACTTTCGGGTGGTCAGCAGCAACGTGTCATGATTGCTATGGCGATTGCGTGTGAGCCTAAACTGCTGATTGCGGATGAACCGACTACAGCACTTGATGTCACGATCCAAAAACAGATTATTGATTTACTCGAGTCATTGCGTAAGCGCCGTCAAATGTCGATGCTTTTTATTACTCACGATTTGGCATTGGTCGGTGAAATTGCAGATAAAGTTATTGTGATGCGTCATGGCGAGATTAGAGAGCAAGGCGTGGCTGAACAGGTTTTAGAACAGCCTAAAGATGTATATACGAGAGCATTACTTTATTGTCGTCCCCAAATGTCACAACGACCTTATCGTTTGCCTGTTACCAGCGATTTTATGCGTCAAGAAGACAATATATTGGTCGAACAAAGATTTGATGCTTCAGAAATTCCCCAGCGCAAACGGGGTTTAAATGGTAATGAGCAAATTATTTTAGAAGTAAAAGATCTGAAAAAAAGCTTTTATAGTCGTAAAGGTCTATTTGGCAAAGAAGAGTTTCAGGCTGTTAAAGGAGTTTCTTTTAAACTTGCTAAAGGAAAAACTTTAGGTTTAGTCGGTGAGTCAGGTTCAGGTAAAACGACCGTTGGGTTGTTACTCATGCGCTTACATCAAGCCTCTGGAGGGCAGGCTTTCATCGAAGGTAAAGATATTCTTTCATTAACTGAAAAAGAGTTTGCTAAATATCAACGAAAGATTCAGATCATTTTTCAAAACCCATATGCCTCTCTTAATCCACGTTTTACCATTGGGCAGATATTATTAGAGCCTATGCAAATTCATGGTATTGGTAAAGATGATGCGGAACGTAAGCAAATTGCGCTTAGTTTACTTGAACGAGTGAATTTACCTGAACAAGCTTATTATCGTTATCCGCATGAGTTCTCGGGTGGTCAACGCCAACGTATTGCCATTGCACGTTGTTTAACGCTAAAGCCAGAAATTTTGATTTGTGATGAATCGGTTTCGGCCTTGGATGTTTCAGTTCAGGCACAGGTACTTAACTTATTACAAGACTTACAAGATGAGTTTGGGCTTAGTTATATCTTTATTTCACATGATTTATCGGTTGTGAAATACATCTCTGATCAGGTCATGGTCATGAATCATGGTGAGGTTGTTGAAATCGCTAACTCAGATGAGCTCTATGCACATCCTCAACATGACTATACTAAACGATTATTACAGGCCATTCCTCAAGGAATTCAGCATATCTCATA
This sequence comes from Acinetobacter sp. WU_MDCI_Abxe161, assembly GCF_025514355.1. Taxonomy (NCBI): domain Bacteria; kingdom Pseudomonadati; phylum Pseudomonadota; class Gammaproteobacteria; order Moraxellales; family Moraxellaceae; genus Acinetobacter; species Acinetobacter sp. WU_MDCI_Abxe161. The sequence goes on along the minus strand of NZ_JAHPTU010000004.1, from coordinate 175,741 downwards.
AGCGTAAAGTTATGTCGTTAAAGGCACTTTCTAGTGCCTTTTTATTTGGTTTATAGGGGAAATGCTTATAAAATATAAAAAGTAAATATAGAGTATTTTATTCTTGCTATGTGCGCTAACTTTAAACCTTTAACGCTTGCTCAATTGCAGCAACTTCAGTTACCTGTAGTTGGCTTTAGCTATGCCGAAGAGGTTTATCCTGCTGGAACAATGCCATTATTATTTAAATCATCGCAAGGCCTTGAATGGCGTGAAGTGATGTTTGGATTGGTTCCAAAATGGGCTGAAGATACCAATATAGCAAAACATACTTATAACGCCCGTCATGAAACAATTTTCCAAAAACCGAGTTTTCAAGAAGCTGCGCTTAAATGTAAGTTCGGTGTGATTCCAGTGACTGAGTTTTATGAAAGTAAATATATAAATGATAAGCCAGAGCGGTGGGGTGTGCGCCGTAAAGATGGGCAAGCTTTTTTTATTGCAGCAATTTATGAAATTTGCAAAATAAATGAAACGATTATTCGTTCTGCAAGCATGTTGACCATGGATGCTATAGACCATCCAATGATGAAAGACTTTCACGAACCAGGTGACGATAAACGATCAGTGATTGTAATTCCACATGATCGTTTGGAAGAGTGGTTAAGTTTAGAATCGCCTGACATTTCAAGTTTTATTGAGGGCTTCCCCGTCGAAGAATTTGAATGCTCTCATGTACCAAAAGAAAAAATTATAAAACCTACACCACAGTTAAGTATGTTTGACTAACTTGCTTAAAACTAAGAGGAGGTTATTGATCTCAATTTGAATCAATAACCTCTATGTCTTATTCAATATTTTTACTTAATGTTTGTACTTCAGAATCTTCAGCTAGATAGGTCAATTCAATAGGCGAAATCACAAAAGTCGTATTATCTGAGGTCTGTTTAAATACGAAGCCATATTCAAAAGATTGGCTATTTTTACTTGGTAACCAGAATAGATAAGGGCAACCTGTATAACTCCCATCCCAACCCATTTCTCTAGCTAAAGCCAAGGCCGTATCAGATTTCGCTATGATTTCTTTAAGTGATTCTTTATCTCGTTGAGAGACGTCACCATCATCATCTGCAAAGGTTTGTAGAAACTCAGTTAAGGGCTTAAGGTCTTCCCAGTTATGTTCTATTGTAGAGAAATGATATCCATATAGCATCATGTGCACTTTCTTCCATCTTGTTATTGTGTCTTTGAACATACCAAGAAATATATGAAAAGGAAATGGATAAATCTGATTTAAGTTGTTTATTTTTCATAACTTATAGATTGTTTTTTGTACGGAATAAAAGCTTTTATAAACATTATAATTATTCATATGAACTATATAGCGTACGCACAAAGCAGTGCTCGCCTAATGATTAAGATAGATTACTATTTTAGTAAATCAAACTGTTGGCGAATATTGAATTGTTCATAATTCACCTATAATAGAATTGAAACTATATCGAGCATATTTATGTTTATAACAACTACACGTCCACAAGATAATTTAATTAATCAACTTCTGCCTATTTTGGAACAGGCGAGCCAAATTTTATTAGAAGAATATCAAAACTATTCTGCGGGTTGTGAGTTTACTATTCATGAAAAACAAGATGATTCACCTGTAACCCAAGCAGATCTAAAGGTAAATAGATTTTTATTAAAGCATCTTGCAGAGATTACTCCAGAGTTGCCTGTATTGTCTGAAGAAAGTGATTATAGTGCCCGTCATGACTGGTCTACTTGTTGGATGTTAGACCCACTCGATGGAACCAAAGAATTTATACATGAACGTGATGAATTTACGATTAATTTAAGCTTGATTAAGGGTAAAGAAACCGTTTTTTCCGTTATTGCTGTGCCATGCGAACAAGTGGTGTACTTAGGATATCTGCAAGATTTACCTTTTAAATATAGTTTTAGCCAAAAACAATGGTATCAATATCAGGTCAATTCAACTTCGTTAGATGCGCCTATACAAATAGGGCTTAGTCACGGTAGTAAAAATCCAAAATACCAAAAATTTATTCAACCTATTGAAAAAGAACATCGCATCATTCGACGAGAAGCTGGGAGTGCCTACAAATTTTGTATGATGCTAGAAGGTGAAATAGATATTTATCCACGCTTCCATCCCACTTCTGAATGGGACACAAGTTCAGGTCAAGGACTATTAGAAAGTATAGGCGGCGGCTTACTTACTCTGGATGGTAAGCCTTTTGAATATAACCAAAGAAACACGGTTTTAAATAAGGGCTTTATCGCTTTTCGTGATGAGGAAAGTAAAAAAATAGCATTTGAAGCTTTAGCCCAATCAGGTGTTATAGATTGAGAGTTATGCTAGACATGTTATAGTGGCAAAGTATTGAAAAAAGATGACAAGATAAAAATGGCACTCGATTTATTGCCTAAAAGTATGTTTGAAGCAATTGATTTATTGCCCGATGCTTCAACTCCTGTAACCTTATTTACGCGCCATTCTTTAAGAGAACTTGTAGATGGGCAGGGCTTGGCTGGATATGATCTCCAACTTACTCCTCAGGGGCGTGAGCTTGCACAGGCGTGGGGTAATTATTTAATAAAAAATACAGATCGTGTTATTCAGCATTGTATTTCAAGTCCAATACAGCGCTGTGTCGATACGGCTGCGCTCATGATTGAAGGGGCTGACGATGTAAGCCCTCAATCTAATACACATACGATTGAAATTATTGAGCAAGGTCTACTTGTTGAACCAGGTAGTTTTGTTTTGGATATAAAACAAGCAGCTCCTTATTTCAAAAAACAAGGTGCGTTAGGTTTTATTAATAGTTTTGTAAATAATGCATTGCCTGGCATGAAACATCCGATTACTGGGGTTTTAGATGTACTAGAGCTTATTTACCGAACTCATCCTAAAACTCAAGGTGGCCTTAGTTTAGCCGTCAGCCATGACACGATTATTGCTGCAATTGTTGCTGTAATCTCAGGTGAGAATAAAATTAAGAAAGAAGATTGGCCTGAAATGATGGAAGGGTTATTTGTATGGTTTGAAGGTGAAGAGTTTCCAAATTGTAAATTAAAGTGGATTTGGAGAGGAAAGGCCTACGAACTGAATGTGGCTAAATTTCATAAAGTACTATAAGCTCAAAAACGATAGATAATAAAAAAAGCCCTATTGGGCTTTTTTTACATGTTCAAATTAGTTAGCTAACGCTTTAACTTGAGCATTTAAACGGCTCTTATGACGAGCAGCTTTATTTTTGTGGATGATGCCTTTATCAGCCATGCGGTCGATTACAGGAACAGCTTTTTTGTAAGCTTCTGTAGCAACAGCATAATCACCACCAGCGATTGCACTTAAAGTACGTTTGATGTAGGTACGAACCATAGAACGCAAGCTTGCGTTGTGTTTACGCGCTGTAACGTTTTGGCGCGCACGTTTTTTAGCTTGAGCAGAGTTTGCCACTCTTGCACTCCTTGAAAATAAGTTGGTCTGGGCGGGCTGTGGTCAATTCAGTAAACTGATGTAACCATCACCAGCCCGTAAACAAGTGCCATATTGTGATGAATCAACACCGTGAAGTCAAGCCTTGCGAGCATTTTAAGCGGTTTTAGGGGCTGCTAAAACGGTAAGAAAAGGTTAAATTTGATACAAACTTAAAGAGGGTTGGATAAAAAATGACTATAAGTGCTAAAAAAGCAATTGTGATAGGTGCTACTGGACTTGTGGGTTTAGCTCTTGTTGAACAGCTTGAGCAAACACCCGAATTTGAAGAGATTACAGTAGTCGTGAGAAAAGAATCACAACTACTTAATACATATAAAAAAGTTACTCAACTCGTTATAGAAGATTTTTTATTGCTCAATGACGAAGATGTGAGTGGACATACTCATGCATTTAGCTGTTTAGGAACAACATTAAAAGTCGCTGGTTCAAAACAGGCCTTTTACGCCGTGGATTATGAAATCAATGCTCATTTAGCAGACCTAGTGCAAGACAAGCACATTCATTTACTGCTTGTGAGTGCTCTTGGCGCAAATGCAAATTCTCTAATTTTCTATAATAAAGTGAAAGGACAGTTAGAAGATTATATTGAAAGTTTAGAAATCGAAAAATTATCTATTTTTAGACCGTCTTTACTGATTGGTAAACGTAGTGATGTCCGGTTTATTGAAGACATAGGGCAAAGTCTTTTTAAGTTTATTGAGAATAAATTACAAAAACCATTCAAATATAAGCCTGTAACTGCAGAGCAATTGGCTCATACGATGGTCGTAGCGGCGCTAACGCAAATTGAAGCTTTTAAACGATATGATAATCTGAGCATACAACAAACTCGATAATGGAGTATTAAAGTGTCGACAATACCATTTGTAACTTGTGATTTATTAGATGATAACCCTGAAAAAAACTTGCAAGTCGTAATTCCATCAATGGATGGAAAGTTCTTTCAAAGTTATGGGGCGCGTAAAACGTTTGGGGGGCAGGTTGTAACCGTAAAGTGCTTTGAAGATAACTCACGAGTAAAAGAGTTATTAGCAACAGATGGTACAGATAAAGTATTAGTGGTAGATGGTGGCGCCTCTATGCGTTGTGCGCTTATGGGTGACATGATTGCTGAATCAGCGGTTAAAAATAATTGGAATGGTGTGGTGATTTACGGTTGTGTACGGGATGTTGATGCACTTGCAACTTTGGATTTAGGCGTACATGCATTGGCTGCAATTCCACAAAAAAGTAATCGTAAAGGCATTGGTGAAGTAGATATTCCTTTGTATTTTGGTGGAGTCACAATTCAATCTGGTGATTTTATCTATGCGGATAATAATGGAATTGTGATTGCAAAAGAAAAATTAGTCTAATTCTTTCATACAAAGGAACGCATGATGGTGATTCATCAAATTAAAGTACTTCAAGCAGTTGTATCTGCAATTGCCGAAGGTGGTAGAGGTGTTACAGGAACAGCATTTCCACAGCAACCTGTAAAAGCTTTAAAACTATATGAATTTGAAGGTTCACCATTTTGCCGTCGCGTTCGTGAAGTGATTACACTTTTGAATTTGGACGTGGAAATTTATCCATGTCCTAAGGGAGGAAAAAAGTATAGATCAGTTGTAAAAGAAAAAGGCGGCAAATTACAATTTCCTTTTTTAATTGATGAAAATACTGATGATCAGCTATATGAATCACAAGATATTATTCATCATTTATTTAAACACTATGGTAAGACAGGAAAAACACCTCAGAAATTTTCGAGTTACCCAAACATGCCTTATGTTGCAGTTGCCGGGACTATCTTAAATGGTGCCCGTGGAGTTTGGATAAATAAAAAAATTGTTGATAGAGCTGCGCCTGAGCAAAAACTAGAGTTATGGAGCTTTGAGGCGAGTCCGTATTCACGAATTGTAAGAAGTCTACTCTCTGAACTTGAGCTTCCATATATTTTACATAATGTGGCAAAAGAGAGATGGCAAGATATGGGACCTGCTATTTTTCGCTTAAAACCAGGGAAATATATACCTTTAGAAGGTGGGAAAAGGGAAAAGCTATTGCCTATTATGCAAGGTAAAATGCAAGTGCCATATTTGGTAGATCCAAATACGGGAGTGAAGATGTTTGAATCTGCTCAAATCGTAAAATATTTAAAAAAGCAGTACGGACATTAATTTAAGGTTAGTTTGAGCAAGAGTTTAAGGCATTTTACTTAAACTCTTATGAATATTAGATTTTATGAAGGTATGTATGAAAAGAAAGTGAATATGCTAAATTAACGAGGTTAAATACCTAAAAAGGCATATTTTATGGAATGTATGAGAATTCAACCTGTAACGAGTGCTCCTGGTGAAAATGCATTATTTATTGTGTTGGGGCTGGCTCAAGGTGATTCTGTAATAGAAAAAGTAAAAGATTTTGCTGCTAATTTTTCAGCATTAACTCGAAGTCTCTTTAATCGTTATCCGGATAGTAAATTTAATGCTACTTTAGGTTTTAGCTCAAATGCATGGGATATTTTATTTCCAGAGCAAACAAAGCCCCAAGAGTTACAACCATTTCAAGAAATTAGAGGTCCGAAATATACGGCTGTTTCAACTCCAGGGGATTTATTTTTTCATATTCGTGCTGATCGCCAGACTTTATGTTATGAGCTGGGTAATATAATTAATCAACAGCTTGGTAAAGTAACGTATCCAATTGATGAAGTTCATGGCTTCCGTTATTTTGACGGACGGGCAATTATTGGCTTTGTGGATGGGACTGAGAACCCTGAACCCGTTATTGCAGCGCAGTGGGCATTGGTCGGTGATGAAGATCCTGATTTTATGGGCGGAAGTTATGCTTTTATCCAAAAATATATGCATGATATGGATAAATGGCGTTCATTAACCAATGAAGAGCAAGAAAAAGTGATTGGCCGTAAAAAGTTCAATGATGTTGAGCTCAGCGATGATGAAAAACCTTTAACTGCTCATAATGTTGTAAGTAAAGCTCACGATGCAGAAGGCAATGAACTTAAAATTATGCGAGCTAATATGCCTTTTTCGAATCCTTCTAGAAATGAATATGGCACATTCTTTATCGGCTACTCGCGTAAATTTAGTACAACCCGACAAATGCTTGAAAATATGTTCTTAGGAAATGAGCAAGGTAATCTTGACCGATTACTTGATTTTAGTACTGCCCAAACTGGAACTCTATTTTTCGTACCAACTGTGGATTTTCTGGATGATTTAGGTGATGAGTAATCATTAAAAATAAGCTTAAATGGTGGAGGTGAATAGATTACCTCCACTATGTACATTGAAATTAATATGATGTGATGAAATGTTTAAAAAGTTAACACAACTCTTCCAGGGCTCGAAAGAGACACCTGAGCAAATTTATTTACAAGAGAATCAACTCAGGTTTGATTCCGAACACGGCCCGGTGATTAAAAATGTCGTGATTAATGAAAAGTGGTCAGAGCATCTTGAGTATTTTTCAAATCGTAAACTACAGAATTTTGATAATCTACCTAAACTATTTCAAATTACGCCACAAATTAATGAAAAAATTGATTTAGAGATTGCAACGCAACGCTATGTAGAAAGGTTAGGAAATACAGAACAAAAGTTACTTGAACTTAAATCCGTTATACAAATATTAAATCAATATTACGTTTTGTTTTTGCGTGATAAATAATCATAGTTGATTGATTAAAAAATATAAAAATTAGAGCGAAGTAGTAGTTTGATTTTCAAAAAAATAACTCATTTCAATAAAAACATCATGCTACTATTGAGCTCATATCTTCTTAGCTGATAAAAGCCATATACATGTTTCAACAAGAAATCTCTCAATTGAATTTACAACAGCTCAAAGCCGGTGAAAAGCGTTGGGTAGGGTCGTTATTAGGTTCATCTGCTGCATTATTATTCAAAGAAATTGCTATTCAGCATTCATCTTTGCTCGTGGTGGTGGCTCGAAATAACCAACATGTTGCTCAGTTAGAAAGTGAACTTGAATTTTATGGCATAAAACCGACAATTTTCCCTGATTGGGAGATTTTGCCGTATGACCGTTTGTCACCTCATCAAGATATTGTTTCGGAACGTCTTGCAATTTTATCTAATATGCCACAAAAGGGTGTCTTACTCATTTCAGCGAGTACTTTAGCCCAGAGAGTTGCACCATATTCTTGGGTTTTAGGTGAGCATTTTGATATTCGTGTGGGGCAAAAATTTGATTTAGAACAACAGAAGTTACGATTAGTACAAGCAGGCTATCATTTAGTAGACACGGTTTATGATCACGGTGAGTTTGCTGTACGTGGCAGCATTATGGATATTTTTGCATCTGGTCAGGATGCGCCTATCCGTATTGACCTGTTTGATGATGAAATTGATACATTAAAATTCTTTGATCCAGAAACGCAAAGAACCACCACAACTTTAAAAAGTTTTACAGTTCTTCCAGCGAAAGAGTTCCCTTTAAAAGAAGCTCGTTCGATTTTCAGAGACCGTTACTCTGAACTTTTTCCGACTGCAAATCCTAAAAAAAACCCCATTTATCAAGATGTTCTTGATGGAATTGCATCTCCGGGAATTGAGTTTTATTTACCTTTATTTTTTGATAAAGCTCAAATGCAAGCTCAAAGTACACTGACAACGTATTTACCAAAGAATTGCATTGTAATTACAACTAACGATGTAGATACTGATTTAACCAGTTTTTGGAAAGAAGTTTTCCGTAGATATGAAGATAGACGTCATAACGCCGATCAGCCAATTCTACCTCCTGATGAATTATTTATTGCGCCAAACCACTTGCTTAGTGCGTTAAATCAGTTCCCACGTATGCTTGTGAGTGCTGAGCCATTTGAAGAAAAAGCTGGAGCTTTAAATCTTAAAGTTGAGCAACCTCCAAAGTTGGCAGTTGACCCGAAAAAAGAAAAACCATTTGCGGTAGTTAAAAAATATATTGATGAAGCGAACCATCCAGTTTTATTGGTTGCAGAAAGTGCTGGTCGTCGTGAAAGTTTAAGAGATGGTTTGCGTGCCAGTCTGGGAGATATTCCTAGCGTAGATAGTTTTGAGCAGTTCCAGAAAAGTCAGTTCGCGATTGCGATTACTAATGCGCCATTAGACCGTGGATTGCTTTTAACCGATCAATTGTCTGTTATTTCAGAAAATCAGTTATATGAGCATCGGGTAGTCCAACGTCGTCGTAAACGTCAGCAAGAAGTTTCAGAAGAGTTCTTAATTCGTAGTTTGACCGAATTAAGTATCGGCGCTCCTGTTGTTCATATTGACCATGGTGTAGGGCGTTATGCTGGGTTAATTACTTTAGCAATTGAAGGGCAAGATTATGAATTCTTGCAATTAGACTATGCTGAAGAGGCAAAAGTTTATGTGCCTGTGACGAATTTGCATCTTATTAGCCGCTATAGTGGCGGAGATCCGGACTTAGCACCATTACATAAAATTGGAACTGATGCGTGGAGTAAAGCAAAACGTAAAGCTTTAGAACAAATTCATGATGTTGCAGCAGAGTTGTTACATATACAAGCCCGTCGTCAGTCAAAACCTGGTTTTGGCTTTGAAATAGATCAGTCACTTTATATGCAATTCGCGAGTGGATTTGCGTATGAAGAAACACTTGATCAGGCCAATGCTATTGAAGCGACGCTTTATGATATGCAACAAGCTAAACCGATGGACCGACTTGTTTGTGGGGATGTTGGTTTTGGTAAAACTGAAGTTGCGATGCGTGCAGCATTTGTTGCGGTGCAAAATGGTAAACAGGTTGCTGTTTTAGTACCGACGACATTGCTTGCTCAACAGCATTATGAGTCTTTTAAAGACCGTTTTGCTGACTGGCCTGTTCGTATTGAAGTGCTCTCACGCTTTGGTTCAAATAAAACGCATACGAAAAATATTGAAGACCTTGCTGAAGGCAAAGTCGATATTGTGGTAGGTACCCATAAACTTTTACAAGAAAATGTACAGTTTAAAGATCTAGGCTTAATGGTGGTCGACGAAGAACACCGTTTTGGAGTGCGTGATAAAGAGCGTATTAAAGCCTTACGCGCAGATGTAGATATGTTGACGCTTACAGCTACACCAATTCCACGAACTTTAAATATGGCTTTTTCGGGAATGCGTGATTTATCAATCATTGCTACACCGCCAGCCCGTCGTTTAGCTGTTAAAACCTTTGTACAAGAACATACCGAAGCATCTATTAAAGAAGCGATTTTGCGTGAATTACTACGTGGTGGCCAAGTATATTTCTTGCACAATGAAGTTGATACGATTGAAAGAGCTGCTGAAAATATTCGTGTGCTTGTACCCGAAGCTCGTGTAGCAGTGGCTCACGGACAAATGAGGGAAAGAGAACTTGAGCAAGTCATGCAACAGTTCTATCACAAAGAATACAATGTATTGGTATGTTCAACCATTATTGAAACCGGTATTGATGTTCCAAATGCCAACACTATTTTGATCGAAAGGGCTGACAAACTTGGTCTAGCTCAATTACATCAACTGCGTGGCCGTGTGGGGCGGTCACATCACCAAGCTTATGCTTATTTATTAGTTCCTTCGATAAAGCATCTAAAAGGTGATGCTGAAAAACGTCTTGATGCAATCCAACGTGCTTCAACTCTGGGTGCTGGTTTCATGTTGGCTACAGAAGATTTAGAAATTCGCGGCGCAGGCGAGCTTTTAGGCGAGCAGCAAAGTGGTTCAATGCAGGCAATTGGTTATAGCTTGTATATGGAAATGCTTGAAAAAGCCACTAAGGCGATTCAACAAGGGAAAACGCCGAATTTTGATGCACCTTTATCATTAACAGCAGAAATTAATTTACACATTCCTGCACTGATTCCAGATGATTATTTAGGTGATGTGCATCAGCGTTTATTATTCTATAAGCGTATTAGTAATACAGATACCCAAGAAAAACTCGACAATATCCGTATGGAACTGATTGACCGTTTTGGAGTTCCACCGCAATCAGTTAAACACTTATTTAGTGTTCACCAAATTCGACTGAAAGCTGAACAGCTAGGTATTACTAAAATCGATATTAATACCCAAGGTGGCAATATTGAATTCTCGCCTGATACACCTGTTCAGGCCATTAGTATTATTCAACTCATGCAAAAGCATCCAACCTATTATCGTATGGAAGGTGGTCAGCGCTTAAAAGTGATGGTTCAGCTTGAAGAACAGGAAAAACGAATTCAATTTATTAATGATTTGTTAGCGAAATTATTGAATGAATTACATGCTTAAAACTTGTTTTAAAGTGATTTCAACTCAACAAGAATCTTTTGTATGTTAATAACAGAATTTTATGCACGTTTTCTTGGTCTATTCGGGGAATAAGTGCATAAAATCATTGTTATTTGTAATCAAACCAGACACTAGCAATACTCACATTAAAACTGATGTGATAGTATTAGCCATTATTGTTTATTGTCATTTATAAAAGATATGTTTAGTTTGCATCCACAACTTGCTCAAGATACTTTTTTTGTAGGCGATTTTCCGCTTTCAACATGTCGTTTAATGAATGATATGCAATTCCCTTGGCTGATTTTAATCCCTCGTGTGCCGGGAATCACAGAATTATATGAGTTGAGCCAAGCCGACCAAGAACAGTTTTTGCGCGAATCAAGTTGGTTATCTAGCCAGCTATCTCGTGTATTCCGTGCTGATAAAATGAATGTTGCAGCCTTAGGGAATATGGTGCCTCAATTGCATTTCCATCATGTTGTACGTTATCAGAATGATGTTGCATGGCCTAAACCAGTTTGGGGTACACCAGCTGTTCCATATACAAATGATGTGCTGGCTCATATGCGTCAAACCCTTATGCTTGCGCTACGTGGTCAAGGCGACATGCCTTTTGATTGGCGCATGGACTAAATCAATGCAATGCCACATTTATATGAATGTGGCTACATTGAGGTGTGGAGGATAGGGTGCAATTAGAGAGGTTTATCGATAGAGAGCCTAAGCAGTTTGCATATTTTCATCGTTTGATGGGATATTCAATTCTGTCATTAATTTTAGTGATCTACGCTTTTACCTCACCAAATACAAATTATCAGATCTATATTCCACCTCTTTTTCTATTTCTGCTTTTTATTAGCTCGAAGTTAGAACACTGGCTTCAGTACCAATTCGATAAAAAAACTCAAAAAAGTGTTTTTTTTGCAATCGATGCAATTGTTGTAGCCGTCACTTTGGCAGGACTGCATCTTAATTTAGTTCCTACTTTTATTGCACTTTTTGCGTTGTTTTATTCAGCAATTAATAGTCGTATTTCTTTCGCAGTCATTTGTTTAACGAGTTTGTTAGGCGCGATTATTTTTTATTTAAGTACTTTTTTCCTATTTGGTTTTTATACGTATTTTGAGCCTACTAGCCAAGAGTTGACAGTAATAACACTCCTTGGTTTGGTTATGTTTATTACTATTGGAAATTATTACCAACATCGCTGGGTTAAAAAAATCAGTCAGCAGCGTCAACATTACTATGACCAAATGACCCGTTATATTGCTTTTGCTAATCAGCTAAGCCGTTATGCGCCACTACAGTTGTGGCAGTCTATTATGCGCGGCGAGGCTGAAGCAAAGATTGAATATAAGCGTAAAAAAATGACGGTGTTTTTTTCTGATATTCAGGGTTTTACAGAGTTATCTGAAACTTTAATTCCAGATGATTTAGCATTCTTGCTTAATGATTATTTAAGTCATATGACTGAAATTGCTAAACAGTATGAAGCTACTGTCGATAAATTTATGGGGGATGCCATCCTCATATTTTTTGGTGATCCAAATTCACAAGGTGTAGAACAAGATGCTAAAGCTTGTGTAGAAATGGCAATTGCTATGCGTCAGCAAATGAAATTGCTACGTGAGCGCTGGAAAAAAATGGGTTACTCAGCCTTACATATCCGAATGGGGATTAGTACAGGTTATTGTCACGTAGGGAATTATGGGGCAACACATCGCATGGCTTATACGATCGTTGGTCGTGATGTGAATTTAGCGGCTCGTTTGCAATATGCTGCTGAAATAGATGAGATTTTAATTTCAGATGATACTTATCAATTAATTAAGAGTGATTTCCTCTGTGCTCCTAAAACACCGATTTACCTAAAAGGTATTCAAGGTGCGGTAAAAACATGGCAAGTAATGGAGAAATATACAGGGAATAAGTCGGATCATCAGCAATGGTTTGACTATGAGTATAAAGGTTTCCATTTGGTACTTAATTTAGAAGAAGTACAAAACTATGAATATCCTGAGTTGGTGGAAGTACTTGAGAAGATGATTCAACGAATTAAAGTTCAACAAACTTTAGTAAATACTCAAGGTATTGCACAGTTAAGACTTGAAGATGAAGTTAAACCTTTAGAGATAGATCCGAAAGACCAAGTTTAGAGTTTATAAAACATAAAAAAGCTGCTTTAAAAGCAGCTTTTTTAATGACTCGATTAATGATTTTCTGAAGCGTGGTTGATTGTATATTTAGGGATCTCAATTTCTAAATCTTCATCAACAATTTTTACTTGGCATGAGAGGCGAGAATCTGGTTCAAGACCCCAAGCGCGATCTAAAAGATCTGCTTCAACATCATCCATTTCTTCTAGGCTATCAAAACCTTTACGAACTACTACGTGACAGGTAGTGCAAGCACATGACATGTCACATGCGTGTTCGATTTTAATTCCTCGATCAAGCAAACTTTGGCAAAGATTTGCATTTTGTTCAACTTCAAATTCTGCGCCTTCGGGACAAAATTGAGCGTGAGGAAGTACTTTAATACGGGGCATATTGATCACCTATACCTTTAGTTTGAATTTGACCAATCTTCAAGTTTTGTACCTTTTAAGGCGTGGTCAATATGTCGATTCATACGTAGTGCAGCAAAAGCATCACTATGTACTTTAAGTTGTTCTACAGCTTTTTCAATTGATTGAATATCATTGCCTTCAAGTTGTACTTTAAGCGAATTTTCAGCGGCTTTAAGTGCTTCGAGTTGCTCATTATTGAGTAAATCAGCATCCACTTTCAAAGCTTGTTCTAATGCTTCAAGCTCACGTTGGGCCTCAACTTTGGTTTCTTTTAAATGACGCAGATTTTTATCTTCTTCCGCGTGCTGGAAACCTTCAATTAATAAGCGTTCAGTGTCAGACTCTGATAAACCATAAGATGGTTTAATATCAATTTGGGCTTGTACACCTGAAGTTGTTTCACGAGCTGAAACCGTGAGTAAGCCATCTGCATCTACTTGAAAGGTAACTTCAATACGTGCTTGACCAGCAGTCATTGGAGGGATGCCATGAAGAACAAATCTTCCTAATGAACGACAATGCTCGACTAAATCTCGCTCACCTTGAACTACATGAATAAGCATGGCTGTTTGGCCATCTTGATAAGTAGTAAATTCCTGGCGACGAGCAACTGGAATAGCTGTATTACGTGAAATAAGACGCTCCACTAATCCACCCATGGTTTCTAAACCAAGAGAAAGAGGAGTGACATCCAAAAGTAGTGAGCCGTCTTGGCTGTTTCCAATTAACTGATTAGCTGTAATGGAAGCGCCAATTGCAACTACTTCATCAGGGTTAATTGTACAAAGTGGTTCTTGATTAAACACATTACGAACTGCTTGTTGAACAGCATAAGAACGGGTAGAGCCACCTACTAAAACAACGTTTTGAATATCTGATAATTCAAGTTTTGCATCACGTAAAACACGTTTGCAAACACTGATTGTTTTATCTAAAGCAACTTGAATGATGCTTTCAAAGGTTGAACGATCAAGTGTTAGTTCGTTTTCAAGTAGTTTTAACTGAACCGATTCTTGTGTAGATAATTGTTCTTTTGCTTGACGAGCAGCCACAATAAATACGGCATAGTTTTCATCGCTTAGCGTATCAATGTTTAGCTGTTTTTTAGCCCATTTAACAATAAGACGGTCTAAGTCATCACCACCTAAAGCAGTATGGCCACCAGTAGCTAATACTTCAAAGACACCTTGTGAGAAACGTAGGATTGATACGTCGAAAGTACCACCCCCTAAGTCATAAATCACATAATTGTGATCTGTGGCTAAATTCGTTTCCTGATCTAAACCATAAGCCACAGCAGCAGCTGTTGGTTCATTTAGAAGGCGTAATACATTTAAACCAGCGAGCTGTGCAGCATCACGTGTCGCTTGACGCTGAGCTTCATCAAAGTAAGCTGGAACAGTAATTACAGCACCATTTACTGGGTTTTGTAAGCTAGATTCAGCGCGTTCTTTTAGTTGTTTTAAAATTTCAGCTGAAATTTCAACAGGCGTTTTGCGACCAGAACGTGTCTCGAAAGCTGGCATCTCATTTTCAGAACCCACTAACTCATAAGGGTGTTGAAATTTGATATCTGCTTTTGAGCGTCCCATAAAACGTTTTACAGAAACGATTGTATTTTTTGGATCAGCAATAATGAAAGGCTTTGCTTCTTCACCATAGTGAGTGATATCACTTCCATAGTGCACAATAGAGGGTAGAAGTCTTCTTTCTTTTTCGTCGTTGAGGACTTTTGGTTTGCCTGATAACACTGTCGCAACTAAAGAATGTGTTGTTCCTAGGTCGATACCAATCGCAATGCGGTGTTGATGTGGGGCACTGGATTGACCCGGTTCAGCAATTTGCAAAAGTGCCATGAGTTAAATCCTTTGAATATAAATTGAAAAAAGCAAATTAAAAATCGTCATCTAAATCAAAGTTGTCTTCATCATCCAACAATTGATCTTCTGCTTTTTCAATATCGTTAAGAACGCGCTGAAAGAAACGTAATTTACGTACAGTATCTCGAGCTTCACCCCAGTCTTCATCTGAGTAATCAATTTTAAACTCGCGAACTAAACCCTCAATCCACTGAAACACTTCTTGTTTAAGAGTGCTTAAATGCTCTTGTGAAGTTGCTTCATCAAGTTGTTCACGAAGTTCTAGAGCTGATTGCAGAAACTCAAAATCACTAATAGATTGATCTAGGTGATGATCTTGCTTTTTTAATGCAAGAAGATAAGCAGCGCGGCTATCTACTTGCGATAGAACTTTAAAAGCTTGATTGATTTCACTTGATTTGATCAACGCCTGATCTTTATCTTCTGCTTTATCTGGATGATATTGCTGCTGCAAGCTTAAGAAGCTAGATTTTAAGCTCGCCAAATCGATATCGAGTTCTACGGGTAAATTGAACAACTCAAAATGATTCATTAGAAAGGAGGTCCACGTTAATTAAATACATTAAAACAGTGCTATAAAAAGACACTGTTTTAATGAAAAAGGATGGAAGGAGAAGTGGGTTATACAGTGAAAGACTCACCGCAACCACATTCACCTTTCTTATTGGGATTGTTAAATTCGAACCCTTCATTAAGGCCGTTCTTAACGTAGTCCATTTCTAAGCCTTCTAAATAGACTAAGCTTTTTGGATCTACAACAACCTTAACGCCAAATTGTTCGAAAACTTGGTCATGCTCATCGATAGAATCAACAAATTCGAGAACATAAGCCAACCCAGAACAACCAGAAGTTTTCACACCCACGCGAATGCCTTCACCCTTACCTCGGTTTTTAAGGTAATTGCTAATATGAGTCGCAGCATTTTCAGTTAAATGAATCATGAAAACTCCAACGTTTACAATGGTAACAAATTAAGCTTTAGATTTTTTACTGCGGTAATCATCAATCGCAGCTTTAATTGCATCTTCAGCTAGTACAGAGCAGTGAACTTTTACTGGTGGAAGTGCAAGCTCAGTTGCGATATCAATATTTTTGATTGCCTGAGCTTCATCAAGAGTTTTACCTTTTAACCACTCAGTTACAAGGGAACTTGATGCAATTGCAGAACCACAGCCATAAGTTTTAAAACGTGCTTCTTCAATCACGCCGCTATCGTTTACTTGAATTTGTAAACGCATCACGTCGCCACATGCAGGTGCACCCACCATGCCTGTACCAACATTTTCAGAGTTTTTATCTAAAACACCAACATTACGAGGGTTTTCGTAATGATCAATTACCTTTTCGCTATAAGCCATTTCGCTTCTCCAAACCTCGGGGTCAGCCTAATATTAATATGAGGGTAAAAATACTAATTTCAATGAATTAGTGTTCAGCCCATTCAACTGTAGAAAGATCGATACCTTCTTTATACATATCCCAAAGCGGAGAAAGTTCACGTAATTTCTCAACAGCGGCTTTGGTAATTGTAAGCACGTGATCAATATCTTCTTCAGTTGTGTATTTACCAAAACTAAAGCGGATTGAACTGTGTGCTAGCTCATCAGATAAACCTAATGCGCGAAGAACATATGAAGGCTCTAAGGTTGCAGAAGTACAAGCAGAACCACTTGATACCGCAGCATCTTTAAGAGACATCATTAAAGATTCACCTTCAACAAAGTTAAAGCTGACATTTAAATAGTTAGCAACGTTTTGAGTTGGGTGGCCATTCAAGAAAACTTGTTCAAGATCTTGTAAACCATTCCAAAGCTTGTCGCGAAGCTTACGGATACGCTCTTGTTCTGCTTGCATTGTTTTGCCAGCAATTTCAAAAGCTTCACCCATACCTACAATTTGGTGGGTCGCTAAAGTACCAGAACGCATACCACGCTCATGACCACCGCCATGAATTTGTGCTTTTAAGCGCACACGTGGACTACGACGTACATATAATGCACCGATACCTTTTGGACCATAAATTTTATGAGCAGAGAAACTCATAAGATCAATTTTCATCGTAGATAAATCAATTTCGACTTTACCAGCCGCTTGTGCTGCATCTACATGGAAGAATGTTTTATTGGCACGTGTTAATTCACCAATCGCTGCTACGTCTGTAACTGTACCAATTTCATTGTTCACCATCATCAGTGAAACAAGAATAGTATCTGGGCGAAGGGCAGCCTTAACCATTTCAGGAGTAATTAAACCTGTTTGTGGCTCTGGCTCTAAATAAGTAATTTCAAAACCTTGTTCTTCTAATTCACGACAAGGGTCTAAAACAGCTTTATGTTCAATTTTACTTGTAATGATATGTTTGCCTTTAGATGCATAGAACTGAGCTACACCTTTAAGGGCAAGGTTGTCTGACTCAGTTGCACCAGAAGTCCAAACGATTTCACGTGGATCAGCTTTAATTAAATTTGCTACTTGCTCACGTGCATATTCAACTTTTTCTTCTGCCTGCCAGCCATAAGCGTGGGAACGAGACGCAGCATTACCAAAGGTACCGTCGAAAGTTAAACACTCCATCATACGTTCTGCAACTTGCGGATCTACTGGAGTGGTTGCTGCGTAATCAAGATAAATTGGACGTTTCATATCAAATACCTGTACCCGATAAAAGAGCTGAATCTGTGCCAGTCACATTTTGGCGTAATGCAACAGTTTGAACGTTGTCTCGGCTAATGAGATCGGCAAGAGAGATTTTTGCTAAATAGTCGGCAATATGATGAGAGAGTTCTTGCCATAAATCGTGAGTGAGACACATTGCACCATTCTGGCAGTTACCTTTATGGTCACAACGTGTTGCATCAACGGTTTCATTTACGGCTTCAATAATTTCTAACACAGTAATTTCATCAGCATTTCGAGCCAAATGATAACCACCATTTGCACCACGAACACTAGAAACTAACCCATGACGCTTAAGTTTTGCGAATAACTGTTCTAAATAAGCAACTGAAATGGATTGGCGTGCGGCAATTTCGGCGAGCGTGATCGTTTGTTCAGTTGGCTGCAAAGCTAAATCAAGTAGAGCAGTCACTGCGTAGCGACCGCGAGTTGTAAGGCGCATGATTCGATACACATGTTAAGACTAGATAATAGGATTTTATGAATCCCGACTAAAATAGTCAAGTTTTTTTATTTTTAATTCAAGTATAGGAACAAAATGGAAAAATAAATTAAACAACCAACAAATTATATATGAAATAAGCAATAAATATTAGGCTAATTATACCAAAGGAGAGGTTAATGTTTCGTTGACGTCGCTGTAAACGGGTAATTCGATTTTGATATTGTTTAATTTCTACATGAAGTGAATTGATTTCTGATCGTTGTTGATCAATTTTTTCAAGTAAAGGTGCAATCTTTTTATGCGAAGCAAGTGTTTCAGCTTCATCATCAACTGCATTGAACCATTGTTTCCAGTCTGTAAGTAACTTAGGTAGTGTTAAGTGAGAAATTAAATCTAGAAGTTCCTTTTTAGTTTCTTCATCTCCATCAATACGCATATTGTTAAGACTACGCTGATTTGAAAAACCGAAAATTTTAATGAGGTCAACCAGAGTACTATTGATTTCAAGATCAATACGTCTGTCAAAAGAGTGGATATCGAATAACAAGCCTTTCTCTGTAAATTGAACATAGAAGTCAAAAAAAGGCAGATAGCTGTTAATACGAATTGTTGTTTTGTTTAAGATAAACTTTTTCGCTTGCAAGCGAAGAGCACCATCGTGGGTGAGAATAAATGAAAAGAAAGTTTCTAAAATAATTAGAACAATATTCAGCAACAGACGCGGATGTTTTTGTCTTTGTTGCGTTTCACTCATAAAAGTTTATCCTTACAAATAGCAATTAATTGAAGAATGGGACATCCTATCCCAAACTTAACACAATGTCGTGTTAAATATATTTACATGACTTAATTGCTTTGTAGAACAGTTTTGTAAATGGATCAAGTCTTTACTTTGATATTATAGAAATATTTTGTGGTCAAATCAGTCATCATTTCTCTCATCTGATTAGGAGTTTAGATTAATGGATAATGCAAATATAGATAACCAGACAGAAGAGTCAGAAGAAAAAAATAAATTAAAATCAAGAGGTTCAAGAAAATCGGCTTTGGATTTTAGAAAATATACTAAGCAAATTTGGTTGGCGGGACTAGGGGCATTTTCACGTGCGGAAGAAGAGGGCAACAAACTCTTTGATTCCTTGGTCAAAGTTGGTGAAGAGTTAGAGTCAAAAACTGGGGACTTAGCCGATAATACTGTAGGTAAAGTTACAGAAAAAGCTAAAGAATCTGTATCTGAAACAAAAGATAAGGTAGAGAAGATTCTTGATACAAGTGTTAATCATTCTTTAAACCGAATAGGACTAGTCACTCCGAAGGATTTGCAACACATTGAACAGCTGCTTGTACAACTGCATATTAAGGTGGATGCTTTAATAGAAGAAAACCAGCAGTTGAAAGCAAAATTGAATAAAAAGTAAAAAAATGTTGGGATTTAGCAAATATATAACAGTTTTTTAGCATTTATTTTTGCTAAAAGCCCTGCTCTAGTATTGCGTTTTCCCCTAAAGCATTGCTATAAAGGCGTCATGGCCTTTTAAACTATAGCCTTGGACCTTAAACAAACGATATTAAGAGGATGTTTTATTCATGAATAAATCAGAATTAATCGATGCAATTGCTGAAAAAGGGGGAGTATCTAAGACTGATGCAGGCAAGGCACTCGATGCGACAATTGCGTCAATTACTGAAGCACTTAAAAAAGGTGACACAGTAACTTTAGTTGGTTTTGGTACTTTCAGTGTTAAAGAACGTGCTGCACGTACTGGTCGTAACCCTAAAACTGGTGAAGAGCTTCAAATTAAAGCAACAAAAGTACCAAGCTTCAAAGCTGGTAAAGGTCTTAAAGATTCAGTAGCTTAATCTTTTAAGATGAATAAACGCGCCAATATAGGCGCGTTTTTTATTAAAAATCTGAATTGACCAATATTGCTCATTCATTGATTGTGGTTTTTCAGTTAAAATTCTCCTCGAAATAAAATATTGGAATACTTATGGAATCGTTTCGTACAGTCATTAAGGGTTGGCTCGGCAAAGTCCTTCTAATTTTGTTTTTGACCCCTTTAGCACTTGTAGGTATTGAAGGATATTTTAATAGGGGAAACAAGGCTGATGTTGCAAAGACAGTAAACGGCCAAGAAATATCTAAAAAAGACCTTGAAACTTTAACTCAGTCTTACAAACAACAATATTTAGCTGCTGTTAAAGGTGATGAGAGTTTACTTAATTTGCCTGTTATTCAGGCTAAGGCACTCGATATTTTAGTGTCGCGTAATTTATTGATTCAGCAAGCGGAAAAATTAGGTATTTCTTTGAGTGATACTCAAATTGAGCAAATGTTAGCTCAACAGCCTAGTTTGCAAGAGAATGGTCAATTCTCACAAAAACTCTATGAAAATTATTTACGTTCGATCGGCATGACAAGCCAAGGTTTAATTTCAAGCCTACGTCAAGATCATGCTTTAAAAATGTTAACTTCTACATTTGCTGATTACTCTCTAGTAAGTAAAGTTGATCTTATGCAAATTGCGAATTTGCAAACTGAACAACGTACTTTGCATTTAGCTAGTATTAAATTAGATAGTTACAAAACAGGTTTAACTGCCTCTAATCAAGAAGCTACAGATTATTACAACAAGCATCAAAATGAATTTAAGCAACAAGCTTCGGTTGATGTGGATTATGTTGTGTTATCTCCTTCAATGGTAGCTAAACCAGCTCCTGCAACTGAAGCTGAACTTCAGCAGGCTTATGCAAAGTTTGTTGAAACTCAGAAAAAAGATGCTAAGCGAACTGTGAAGCATATTTTAATTACTACTGATGCTCGCGATGATGCAGCAGCTCAAAAGCTTGCAAAAGAAGTGTATGCAAAAATTCAGGGCGGACTTTCATTTGCTCAGGCTGCATCTCAGTTTTCTGAAGATCCTAGTTCTAAAGCAAAAGGTGGTTTAGTAGAAGCATATGCACCAGGTGTTTTCTCAGATGCATTTGATAAAACTGTCTTAAGTTTGAAAAATGGGCAAGTTTCACAGCCAGTAAAAACACAATATGGTTACCATATTATTGAAGCAGAAACGCAAGCGAACCAAATCCCTTCATTTGAAGCTGAGAAGGCACGTTTAACTGCTGAGGTTGAAAAGAATAAAGTTGCGACTGTTTATTCAGATACCGTAAATAGTTTGAATGAAACGATTGTTGGCAATGATTCTTTAGAAGCGGTCGTACAAGAAGTAAAAGGTACAAAAGTTGAATCATTAAATGGTGTAACTTTAGCTACTCAAAATCCATATTTAAGCGATCCAAGTGTCAAAATTAAATTATTTAATGATGATGTGAAGAATGGTGACCGTAATACTTCCTCTAATATTCAGTTAGCGAATGGTGATACAGTATGGGTTAAAGTACGTGATTACCACGCAGCTGGTGTAAAACCATTAGCACAAGCGATGAATGAAGCGAAAGCAAAAGTTATCGATGAAAAAGCGCGTAAGGCCGCTCAAGCAAAAATTGCTACTATGTTGACTGAGTTTAAAACTCAACCTGCAGACCAAGTGGTTGCTAAAAATAAAGTCGCATTTGAGTCAGCTGGTGTATTTACTCGATCACAAGGTTTAAAACGAGAAATTGAACGTGCTGCATTTAGCTTAGCTACCCCTAAACCAGGTATGTGGTCTGTTACAACAGCAAACTTACCAAATGAGCTTGTAGTCGTTGCAGTTTCAAATGTAAATTCATCAGCTGTAAATGCTATTCCTGCTGATCAGTTACAACAGTTAAAACAACTTTATCGCCAATCACGTGGCCAACAAATATTGGAAGATTACAGCCAATATCTAAAATCACATGCAAAGATTAAATAATAATTTAATCAAATAAAAAAAGCGCTTCGGCGCTTTTTTTATTTTCTATTAATCGAGAGGTTGTTCGATATATTGCTGTCGATATTGTTTAGGTGATAAATCAAAACTCCTTTTAAATGCTTGACTAAAAGCAGTTTCAGACGAGTAGCCAACTTTATTTGATATTCGCTGAATTGATAAGTTACTTGTACGTAAATATTGGCTAGCTAAACGAAAGCGATAATGTTGCAAATAAGTTAGAGGCGGTTCACCAATAATACTGCTAAATAGATTTGCGAATTTGGAACGTGACATACAGCATTGTTCTGCTAAAGATTCAACGGTCCAAGCCATTTCTGGTTGGCTATGAATAGCAGATAGGGCATTACTCAATTCAGGGTGAGTTAAGGCACTTAGCCAGTTTTGTTGATCAGTCATTTGTTGAACGTGATCACGTATACATTCAATAAGAAGAATACTGACTAAATGATCAATAATTTTGTCATGACCTGGCCTAATTTTTTGAGTTTCAATCGCTAAAAAATAAAGTCCAATTTGTAGCCATTCAGGTGGGTTGGTTTGATTTTCATGTTGAATATGCATAATACATGGCAATGCATTAATCAAAGGACCTGCCATATGAGTATCAATCTGACAGCGTAAACATAGCAATAATGTTTTATCCGGAGAAGAAGTACCAAACTCGATCGCGTCTTGTCTATGTCCGTTAAAAAGTGAAGTAATATCTAGAGAATCTACCAATTTGCTGGCTGTTGATTTTGAATCAGTGGCACTATGTGCTTTTCCTGAAGGAATTAAAATAATATCACCAGCTGTTGCAATTATTTTTTCTGATGCATTAAGTTGAATATATACTGAACCAGTTAAAACAATATAGGCAAGTAAAGCAGATTGATCTTGTGTTTTAAAAGCCCATTCTCCTTGTGCTTTTAAATAGATGTATTCAGACTTATTAAGGTGAATATCATCAAAAAACTTACTTAGTGCATCCATCTTTAAATGATCAATCATTATTTTAATAAAATTATAGTGAGCTATAAGAATAGATCAACATGTGTTTTTAGGACAAAAAAGTGGAAGAAAATGCCAAAGACTTTAACATAGGTTTTTTGGACGGTTACTACTGTTAAGTAAACACTATTTCTTTAACTATATAGATATATAGAAAAAGGAAATATGACTATGAATGCACCAGTGAATGTTCAGCAAGAACTTATGCCAGTGCCTGCGTCTATGCGTGAGATAGATCGTAAACGCTTTTTATGGATGATTAGTCCCGCTTTACCTGTAATTGGTTTAGGTATTTTAGCTGGTTACCATTTTGGTCCACGCCCATTAAAAAAAGTTTTCGCTTTAGGTGGCCCACTTTTATTACATGTTGTGATTCCCGCAATTGATACTGTTATTGGGAAAGATGCACGTAATCCGACTGATGAAGAAATTAAGCTTTTAGAAAAAGATCCATATTATTCACGCCTTGTGAAAAGTTTTATTCCTTTACAGTATGCCGCAAACGCTTATGCATGTTATTTAACAAGCCGTAAAACCACGTCATTTATTGATAAGATTTTACTCGGTGTTTCGATGGGTGCTATTAATGGTATTGCTATTAATACCGCACATGAGTTAAGTCATAAACATGATCGTATTGATCATATTTTATCGCACTTGGCGTTGGTTCCGACAGGCTATAACCATTTCCGTATTGAGCATCCATATGGCCATCATAAACGTGCAGCAACGCCTGAAGATCCTGCTTCTTCACGTATGGGTGAAACATTTTATGAATTCTGGCCACGTACAGTTGTAGGTTCTTTTAAATCTGCCATTGAAATCGAGAAAAATCGCTTAAAACGTAAAGGTAAAGAATTCTGGTCAGGTGATAATGAATTATTACAGGGTTGGGGAATGAGTGCGGCTTTCCATGCTTCTATGATAGGAATTTTTGGTAAAAGCACAATTCCATATTTAGCGACACAAGCATTTTATGGCATTAGTCTTTTTGAAATTATTAACTACATTGAACATTATGGCTTGCTGCGTCAGAAAAAAGAAAATGGTCAATATGAGCGTACAATGCCCGAGCATAGCTGGAACAATAATAACGTCGTAACAAACTTATTCTTGTATCAGTTGCAGCGTCATTCAGATCACCATGCTTATCCAACTCGTCCATTCCAAGCGCTACGTCATTTTGATGAAGCTCCAGAATTACCAAGTGGTTATGCAAGTATGTTATTACCAGCATTAATCCCTTCATTGTGGTTTAAAATAATGGATAAGCGAGTTTTTGATCACTATAAAGGTGATTTAAACAAAGCAAATATTTCTTCAAAACGTCGTGCAAAAATCTTCAAAAAATTTGGAGTAGTAGACCAATCATTAGAACCAACAACTGTTAAATAAACAAAAACTTAAGTCCTGAAATATGAAAACCCTCTTATTATTCTTAATGAGAGGGTTTTTAGCTTCTAAAATTTGGAAATAGGTAAGGGAATATTGAAATTCCCTTTACTCTATTATTTTAGTTCACTCGATGATTTACCAAGTTCACGACGTGCAATAATTAATTGTTGTATTTGCTGAGTACCTTCAAAAATATCAAGAATTTTTGAATCACGCGCCCATTTCTCAAGCAGCTCATCTTCATTATAGCCAACACTTGCTGCTAATTCGACACATTTTAAAGTGATTTCATTCCCAACACGACCTGCTTTTGCTTTTGCAATAGAAGCCTCTTTAGAGTTTGGCTTTTTATTATCTGCCATCCATGTGGCTTTTAACATGAGTAGGCGAGCAGCTTCCCATTCAGCTTCCATACGGTAGATCTGTGCTGTCAGGTTAGAAGCATGCAGGTAAGGGGTAGAATAGTCAGGATCTAGCTGATCTTTAAAAATCTCTTTAATACGCTCTAAAGAAGCTTTTGCGCATCCAATTGCCATTGCTGCAACTAAGGGGCGAGTATTGTCAAAAGTTTCCATTACTCCAGCAAAGCCTTTGGCAACGTCGACTTCGGCATTACCTAAAAGATTTTCGGCTGGTACGCGGCAGTCAATAAAACTAATCACGGCTGTATCTGAAGCT
Source organism: Acinetobacter sp. WU_MDCI_Abxe161 (assembly GCF_025514355.1). NCBI lineage: Bacteria > Pseudomonadati > Pseudomonadota > Gammaproteobacteria > Moraxellales > Moraxellaceae > Acinetobacter > Acinetobacter sp. WU_MDCI_Abxe161. The sequence goes on along the minus strand of NZ_JAHPTU010000004.1, from coordinate 150,450 downwards.
TTAATTCCCAATTTATGTTCGAGACGTTCAACCTTCATTCCGGGCGTACCTTTAGGTACGACAAATGATTTAATTGCTGCACGTCCAAGTTTACGATCGAGCGTAGCCCAAACAACGACAGAATCTGCACGTTCGCCTGAAGTTACAAAAATCTTTTCACCATTTAGAATGTAGTCATCGCCATCTTTAGTTGCTGTGGTACGGATAGCTGCAGAGTCAGACCCGCAACCAGGTTCGGTAATGGCCATTGCTGCCCATGTTCCTTTGAACCGTTCTAATTGCTCATCATTTGCAACAGCGGCAATTGCTGAGTTTCCAAGACCCTGACGAGGCATACTCAGTAATAAACCCGTATCGCCATAACACATCTCAATAATGCCAAGAGCGGTTGACATGTTGGTTCCATTACGAATACCTTCATTGTCTGTATCACCACGCTTTCCAGCACCCGCAGCTCCAGCATTAATCCCTTCGCCGCCTTCATTCATACCATCAATGAGAGAAGCGAGCATATCAAGTTCTTTTGGATATGCATGCTCAGCTTTGTCATATTTACGAGAAATAGGGCGTAAAACATTGATCGCAACATCACGTGCTTGATCAATCATCATTTTGAATTTTTTAGGATTTTGTAAATTCATTAAAGTATCCTCTGATTGATCGCTTAAGCATGTAAGCCAGATTGTAAAATTGCCGTAGCCCGTAAATCGCGGTACCAACGTTCAACTGGATGTTCTTTTGTAAAACCATGTCCCCCAAGAATTTGCACACCATCTGTACCGATTTTCATGGATTTTTCAGCACAAAGTAGATGAGCTAAGTAAGCTTCGCGATGAAATGGTTTGCCGGACTCTGCAAGACTTGCGGCATTTAGAATCAACATACGCATTGCATCAATTTCAATAGCCATATCAGCAATCATGAAAGCGACACTTTGACGATGAGAAATAGGTTCACCGAATGCAGTTCGTTCATTGGCATATTTAATACAATAGGCTTTTACAGCTTCACATGTACCGACAGCCATTGCACACCACATTAAGTTGCCTAAATCTAAAAAGGCAGTGTAATCAAAATCTGTTGCGCCTAGTCGTAGAGCAGGAGTGTGATTAAAGCGAAGAGTTGCTGTTTTTGTCGCTTTAAGGCCCATGGCTGGAGTGTTTTTAATAGAAATAGTTTCGTTACTCTGTACGACAAACATATCGGGTTTACCGTTAAAGTCTGCACTTACCAAGAACACATCAGCCAAATCACCTAAAATGACTAAGGTTTTTTCACCATCTATAAAATATTGATCATTTTCAAAAGAAGCTTTAGTTTTTAAAGTATAAGGATTAAATGCTGGGGTAGCTTCTTGTACTGCAAAGGTTGCGGTAATGTCGGCATCTTCTGCAAAACATGGCAAATACATCGATTGAACTTCAGCAGAACCCCAACGTGTGATTGCATTAATAACGCTAAAGGTACTGAGTAATCCTGCTGTAAGGCTAAAATCACCTTCAGCTAATTTTTCAGCAATTAATACGTTACTAACAATATTTTGTTCGGTCGCTACACCACCTAATGCTTCTGGAAGTGCATAGTAATTGAGTCCTAAATCTTCAACATATTGCCAAAGACTTTCAGGAAACTGAGCTGCCTGATCAGCATCATGAGCCAACCCCCATAAGACTTCTTGAGCAAATTGAGACATTGCCTCAGAAGTCATCTGTTGTTCTTCAGTTAGACTTAAATCAAATAGATTTTTTTGTTGACGAGGCAAACGTTGTTGAGAAATTTGTTTGGGTTTAAATACTTTTTGAGTCTGTGTTAATGCTCTAAAACCAGCTTTTGAACCTTGATAAAGAGATTTTTCAACAAATTTACGCAACTTGAGTTGATCAAGTACATCGCTTCCAGCCAATCTAGTGATCAGCGATAAACCCAAACCCTGAGCTTTATTGATCATACTTGTCATGATTATGGTGTCCTAACACATTGTTATTGTTTTATGCTGACACGCCTCATAGTAAAAAACTATGTCGTTACTGACATTCGAAAAATGAGTAGATAAAAGGTAAATAAAAAATGATTAAGTTGTAGGGTACTAATTTTATTTATTTAAATTTATTTTAATATTGGGTAAGTTAAGTGGAATTGACTAGAATGACATAGAATCATTCTAGTCTTTCACTAAATCAAGCAAAGTTACGAATCATACGTCGTACATTGGTTTTTGCATCAATCACCGTCATAAACGTATAGGCTCCAATAAATTTACGGCTAATAAACATAAATTCTTTTGGCGGAACCGAAAAATAACGAGATGCCATTGATTTACTTGCTTGCTGCATAACACGGCTGTGGAGCTGACTTTTCTTCCAATCATAACGTTCGTGTTCATCCATAAGGCCGGCAGGCATATCTGGATTATTTGCAGGAGTACTAAATGCCTCTGTCGCGAGTAAGAATACATCAGCCATACCCGGTTTAATACTTTCAGGCATTGCATCAAAAAACTCGTAACCAGTCATGGCTTTCACCATTGCATCTTTATTATGCTGATAACCTGCTTGAATGAGTTGACGTGCAACTGTTAGCAAGTGTTCATCAAACTGACGAATAGCACCAAAATCTAATAATATAATTTTGTCCTGAACATCTTGTCCATTACCTAAACGTACTAGGTAATTCCCAAAGTTAGGATCAGTTTGCATTTCACCCCATTCAAAAATTTCACGAACCGCAATTTCTAGCGAAGCTTCACCAAGTTGATTGCGACGTTCTTGAGGTAATGACAGCATAACCGGGCTGTTAATTGGCACGCCACGTTCAAAAGTCATGCAGAGTACTTGATTGGTACAGTATTCATCTACAATTGTTGGAACAATATAGCGTTCATCATCTTTTAAACGTTCACCAAAGCGACGAGTAGTAGCAGCTTCAACACCATAGTCAACTTCACGATGCATCATTTCACGTACTTCATCAAACCACTGATCAAATTCACGGGTTTGTGGCACCATACGCGTCAGTTTAAGCATGTTTTTAAACAAGCTCATATCGGAGTCAATTGCATTTGCAACGCCAGGATATTGAATCTTTAAAACTAACTCTAAGCCATCTGATTTGCGCGTTGCACGGTGTACTTGCGCGAGAGAGGCAGTACCGATTGGCTCATGATCAATAGTTAAATCATTTAATTTAGCGCCCAGTTGCTCTTGAAGATGTGGCTTAATTGCAGGCCAATCTAATGCAACTGTCTGGTTATTTAAGGTATTTAACGCTTGTGTAATTTCTTCAGGTAAAAAATGTTCACCATAAAGGGCCATCATTTGGCCAATTTTAACAATAGAACCCTTAAGTTTACCTATTTCAGAAACCAGATAATTAGCTTGTTCGCTCATCGCTTTTTTACGTTTCTTTTCTTTTTCTTCCTCATTAGAAAATATAGAAGAGGCACTTGCAGTTGCCCAACGTGTTCCTGCAAGTAAAGAAGCTTTCGCGATTGATAAGCGTCGATCCATGGAAGAAGTTTTTAAACTCTTAAGCTTATCTTTCTGATTTGACATGAAAATAGAATCCTATGCGCATCATGCAGCCAAACGCTGGTGATCTAAAATTGTAACGAATATTACATGTTTTGAGCGTATTAAAATAGTTCTCTCAGACTGAATGATCAGTCGAAATGGCTATCTTTATTTCAATAATTTTAAAATAGCCTAAGCAATTTTAAAATTGAAGAAACTTACAGCGTTCAGATGAGTAAAAATAGGGTAAATGGATCTTTTATAACCACTTAGATTACATTTTAAATTGAATCTTAAATTCAGATTTTTGCATCAAGTGAAGTCGATTAGTCTGAATATGCTGTAACAACATTTGTTTGACGGAATCATGCATAAAACCAAGTGCATGAGCTTTTACAATAATAATGCTAGGCAAGGTATAGAAAAAATACTTAACATCGTCGAGTGTGGCGTTATTAAAAACACCTTGTTCAACTAACGTCTGCTGCAAAAACTGCTTTTCATTTAATACATAATCTGAAGATTCATCCCAAAAACGGTGACGCATAGCCATCAGATTGTTGTGTTTATAACTCATAAAATTGTTAGCTCAGACTTCAACTATAAATAAAATATATGGAGTCGAGTCCTGAATATCAAGTTGAGATTATTTTTTATTCAGTTGCTCTTTGATTTTTTATGTAATTCTTGTAAATAGCCTAAGCAAATTTAAAAATTTTTTTAAAAAACCTATAATCGAAACAATTTCATCCCTAACACTACTTATTATGACTCCTGCATGTAGACTGTTAAAAAGTAATAAAATTGAATTTTCAATCCATGAATATGAACATGATTCAAATGCTAAAAGTTTTGGACTAGAAGCCGCAGAAAAACTAAATTTAGACGTAAGGGAAGTATTCAAAACCTTAATGGTGAGCGACGATAAGAATTATTTTGTCGCTGTATTGCCAGTTAATCATCAATTAAATTTGAAAAAAGTAGCTACGGCATTTGGCTGTAAAAAATTGCAGATGGCTAACCCTAAAGATGCTGAGCGTCTAACAGGGTATTTAGTCGGAGGAATCAGTCCTTTAGGTCAAAAGAAACGTTTAAAAACTGTTATTGATGCATCTGCACAAGAGTTCAGCAAAATTTATGTGAGTGGCGGGAAACGGGGATTAGATATTGGCTTAAACCCTAAAGATTTAGCACAACTCTTAAACGCTCAATTTGTTGATGTAATTGATGAGTAAAATCAATCTCTTTCTTATCTCATCTAATTAATTAATTTCCCGATAATATAAGTAGGATTTATTTAATAAAAACAATTCTCATTATTATTTATATTTAGTATTATTCCGAGCTTTATAAAATTTAACTAATGATTTTTGGGCTAGGAGAAAGGGAAAAATGCATCAATATAAAAAGGTTGGGACAAACTCAAATCATCTAATGCGTGCTGAATCACAATATTTTAAATTAAAACCTTGCTGTCTTGCTCTAACAGCAATATTTACACAACAGGTTTATGCGAATACAAATATTCAAGAAGAATCCATTAATAATCAAACGACACAAAAGCCTGTAGCACAATTGCAAAAAATTATAGTGACGGCGACAAGAACACCAAAAAATATTGCTGAAATTGCAAGTACAGTTCAAACGATTGAAAAGCAGCAAATTGAACAACAGGCTACAGCTGGACGAAAAATTGCCGATATTCTAGCTCAGTTAGTTCCATCACTAGGCGTGAGTAGTGGAACGACTACTAACTATGGGCAAACAATGCGCGGTCGCGATGTCATGATCATGATTGACGGAGTATCGCAAAATGGATCACGCGATGTCGCTCGACAGTTAAATAGTATTAGCCCAGGCATGATTGAACGTATTGAAGTCCTTGCTGGAGCTACGAGTATTTATGGATCTGGTTCTACCGGTGGGATCATTAATATTATTACGAAACGTGCTGACTCGACTAAACCTGTAAGTTTTGAGACCAAACTTGGTATTACATCTTCTGATACATTCCGTGGAGATAGCCTAGCTTATGAAATTGGTCAATCTATTTCATTTAATAAAGATAATATAAATGGTTTCTTGGGAGCTAATTTTACTAGCCGTGGAACTCAGGTTGATAGTCATGGTGATCGTATTGCTATAGCACCTATGCAGGGAAGCCGCCCTGACACCGATACAGTTGATATTAACAGTCGTCTAAATATAGATTTAACCGATAACCAATCACTAAGTTTGGGTGCACAGTACTATAAAGATGAACAGGATACGAATTATGGTCCAGATTATGGAAAAAATTATATTTATGGAGGAGCGCCTAACTCCTATATTGGAAAAAAGGGATTAGAAATAACTAATCAACCTTTTACAGAGCGCTATGCATTTAATACTCAATATCAAAATAAAGATATTTTAGGTCAGATCCTAAATCTCGAAGGATATTACCGTAAAGAAAGTACTCGTTTCTTTCCAGTCTTTTTAGGAGGAGAAGGCACAGAAGCAAAACAGTCTCAATCTGAAATCGAAGTTGCTGGTCTGCGCTCAACGTTACAAACTGATTTGAATATTATGAATCGTGATCTTAATTTAACTTATGGTTTAGATTATGAACATGAAAAAGATCATCAACATTATGAGCACTTCACAGCATTTAATACAGGTTTGATATATAAACCTACTGGTAAAACTTCCGATGCTGGCCCAAATACAACAATTCAAAGTGCTGGCGTTTTTCTACAAGGTGATTACTCTTTAACAGAGCGCATGAACGTACAAGCTGGTACTCGTTATCAATATATTAAAGCTGAAACCGAACAATATTCGACTAAAAATGGAATACAGCCAAGCGGATCTGTAAATGACGATGCTGTTTTATTCAATTTGGGAGCGATATATAAATTAACAGATGAGCAGCAAATATTTGCTAATTTCTCTCAAGGTTTTAGTTTTCCAGATGTACAACGAATGATGCGTGATGCATTTAATATTTCAACAGCTAATATCCAACCTATTAGTGTAAACAGCTATGAACTAGGCTGGCGTTTACAAGGGGAGCAGAGCCTAAATCTAGGTATAACAGGTTTCTATAATACCTCAGACAAAGTGGTTCAGTTCTACAAGAATAGTAATAAAGAAACTGTTGCTGAAGTTATGGACAAAGACCAGCGTGTATATGGTGCTGAACTAACGGTGACCTACCCATTTATGGATGAGTTTAAAGTTGGGGGGACGCTTGGTTATACGCGAGGTCAATATAAAGATACGGATGGTAAATGGAAAGAGTTAAATGCTTTTCAGGTTTCACCAATAAAAGGTACTATTTTTGCTGAATGGAACAGTGATGAGGGATATGGAACTCGTGTGCAAATGCTTGCTATAAAAGGTACAAATGAAGCCGTAAAAGATGGCTCACTTTCAGCTGTAAAAATTAAAGGCTATAGCACGATGGATGTGTTGGCACATTTTCCAGCATGGAAAGGACGTATAGATTTTGGTGTATATAATGTTTGGAATAGAGACTATCGAACTGTCTATAGTCAACAAGCAGAAAAAGTATATGGGCTTGTAGAAAGTATTCCAGCTGAAGGACGTACTTACGGTCTTAGTTATACATTTAATTATTAATGTGAAGCAATATAGGGAATATCTATAAATTATAGGTATTCCTTAATAAATATAAAAAAATAGCAAAATAAACTTGCATCAATAAATGAAAATGATTATCATTATCCTTATTGGGAGTTAAGGAGGGTTCTAAAAATTAATTATAGTGCGTACCACTCTAACGTTAAGTTTTTAATCGATTTAAAGTTATACCAGCGACTCCAATAACAATAACGCTGAAAGATGAGTTGATTTCTGGTATGTGAGCGCCTGCAAGATATTATAACAACAGGCAGGTTCAACTAGCGGTAAATGGAACTAATAAAAATAAACATTATCAGCGCAACAAAAAGAACTAAACAAAAGCAGCAGGCGAGGAAGGCCTGCTGCTTTTGTATTTAAGGTTAATTTCATAGTTATTCATATATTTCAACTGTTTTAGACTTTTAACTCTACTGAGTAACAGATGGATTATATTTTTGATTAAAAAATAACCACTAATGTTTCATTTATTAACATCCTACCTTTTTAGGAATTTTTTTGTATACCCTGAATAGAACATGATCAAAAAAAAGAGGTAAAAACGTGCTTATTTTTCATGGAAAACCTGTTCATGGAGCTATCTTCGATATGGATGGGACAATGTTTGACACTGAGCGATTACGGTTTCAAACATTGCAACAGGCATCTCAAGAACTCATTGGGCAGGAGTTTTCTCACGAATATTTAATGCAATGTTTGGGTTTAAGTGCAACTACTGCTGAGCAATTAGCTCAACGGTTATATGGTGTAAATGTTCCCTATAAAGAAATTCGAAAAAAAGCTGATGAGATGGAACTCGAACATATTCGAAAACACGGCGTGCCTATCAAAAAAGGTTTAGTTCAGGTTCTAGAACGTTTACGAAAATCCGGGTTAAGAATGGCTGTTGCCACGTCAAGCCGTAGAGCAATTGCCGAAGAATATTTAATTAATGCCAATGTATATAAATTTTTTGATGTAATTACCTGTGGTGATGAAGTAGAACAAGGAAAGCCACATCCAGAAATCTTTTTGAAAGCTGCTAGCCAACTTCACTTAGACGCTAATCAGTGTCTTATGTTTGAAGATTCTGAAAATGGTTTAACCTCAGCTCACACTTCAAAAGGTCTAACGATTTTATTAAAAGATATTAAAGAGCCTAATGATGAAATGCTGGAAAAAGCGCATTTTTATTATGACCAGATGTATGACTTCTTAACAGATCTCGACCAATTTATTCCTGTTATGGATATGCCTGAAATACAGGAACCTTTTCCTCAAAGTTTGAATCAATTGACAGTTGGGATACATGGTTTCGGTGCTATTGGTGGTGGTTACATAGCACAGATCTTGTCACATTGGGATGGATACACAAAACCAAAGAGAATTATTGCTTCTACACGAAATAGTCTTTTTCGCGAAGCTGTAAATGCATTTGGGAACTATAGTATTCGCTATGGGCAATTTTCTTATGATGAACGTATTGAGAATATGACCATTGTTGATTCTGAAAATGAACAACAAATGTTAGAGATGTATACTCATTCCAGTTTGATTGCACTTTGTTTACCTGAGCAAGCTATTGAAGCTGAATCAAAAATAATTGCAAAAGGGCTGTATGCACGTTTTAACTCGCCACTTAAAACATGTATTGAACCGCTCACTTTTCTAATTATTTTAAATAAAGTAGGCGCGAAATATTTGGTTATGAAGCATCTTAAAGAAGCTCTACTAGAGTTAACCAACGATGAAGATGTTACTGAGCATATTTTAAAAGAACATTACTTTTGCGACACCGTTGTAAACCGCATGGTTTCAAAGCTATCTAATCAGAGTTTATATCGCCAACTTCGTATTAAGCACCATTTTCTTGAACAGCATTTATCTGATGTGGAGCATGAAGAACAGGTCGAAATTGAAGAGTGCAATAAACTGACCCAAGATCAGCAAAATCAGGCTTCCGTATATATTGATAACATGCGCCGTAATTTCCAGCCAGGACATATTTTACAAAGTATGGACTTAATTCTGTTTCATAGCGAAACGGATATGCCAATTTATGTAGAGAAAGGCAGTCCTTTACTCGAAAAGCTACGTCAAGTTGTCTTGGTTAGTCAGATTACGGACATCCAATTAATCAAAAACCGTCTATGGAATGGCGTACATGCCATGCTTGCCTGGTATGCCTCATTAATGGGGTATGAATCTATTGGTGTTGCAATGGGAGATCATTCGGTTAAAGCATTTGCAGAGAACTTAATTAGAGAAGTAAAACAGGGCCTTGCCATAGTCTTACCTAATTATGCAAAAGATCTAGATCGAATAGCACAAAGCTTTTTAGACTCATGCGAATATGCATTTAAAGACCCTTGTCAACGAGTAGCGAGAGATCCACTACGAAAATTAACTCATAATGAAAGAGTAATTGCATCAATTGAGGTAAATATTAGCCATGATTTGCCTTATAAAAATCTATTAAAAGGAGCTGCTTTAGGTTATGCCTATGCGATTCAATTTTTAGAAATTGAAGAGACTGATGCAATTAAACATTTACACCAGCAAATTCAGAAATTGGATATGAGTACGACTCAAAAAAGCCAACTTAAAGCTGAGTTAACGGAATTAGTCCAATATTTATTTTCTGAACAAGGCAAACAACCTTTGGAAATGAATATGATTAACTCCAAAACTACACGCACTCAATATGCTTAAGTTCTTTTAAGTAATTAATCCCACAACTAAAAGGCAAACATGCTTTAATACGAAACATAAATGATTTTGAATTAAAGCTGTGCTGCTAAAACCTTCGACTTTCATGGTGCCAACATCTATACGGGATTATTCTGAATGGCACCTTGGGCGTCAAAATTATGCTTTATGGTATTTAGAAATTAATGATCAAAAATTAGTTAACTATCTAAATACTTTACGTGCGCATTTTTCAGAGTTGTTATTAGAACCCAATCTTCGTCAATTTCATGTCACATTGTTTATATGTGGATTTTTAACTAACGAGACTAAAACTTATAGTGATGACTTTAGTTTCAGTGAATTTGAGCAGCAAAGCGAAACTTTAAAAAAAGAAAATATTGCACCATTTCGATTAAAAATTGGTTCAGTTGATAGTTTTACTAGTGCTTTATTTGTAGAAATCCAAGACACTGAAAATATCTTATCTCATATACGCCAAAAGCTTGGCCTAGTTTCTAATGAAATTGCGGCTTTAGATTATTGTCCGCACATCACATTAGGGCTATATAAAAAAGATTATAGTAGTGATTTGATTTTACAAAAAATTTTTCAATTACCTGTACAATACAAAAGAGCTGAATTTGACCTTAAAGTTGAGCATTTAACGTTTGGTTATTATCAGGCTCAATCTTTACAAGGTAAATTATATCCATATCAGCATTTGTTTTTAGGTGATTCATGTTGCAATTGATTTTAGGTGGTGCCCGTTCTGGTAAAAGCCGACTGGCTGAACAAACGGCAATATCTATGCAATTAGCTGTCACTTATGTGGCGACGGCGCAAGCGCTTGATCCAGAAATGCAAAACCGAATTATGCATCATCAAAATCAGCGTCCTGCTCACTGGTTTTTGGTTGAAGAACCATTATTTTTAGCAAAAACTCTGCAACGAATTGATCGACCTAACCAAATTATTTTAGTGGATTGTTTAACGCTTTGGCTAACCAATTTGCTAATGTTAGAAGATCAGAATGTTCAACAATTTGAGTGTGAGCAGCTGTTAAAAGTTTTACCCACACTTCAGTCAGAAATCATTTTAGTAAGTAATGAAACTGGGTTGGGGGTGGTGCCACTTGGTGAGATTAGTCGCCGTTTTGTAGATGAAGCAGGAAGGCTACATCAAGCATTAGGACAAATTGCAGATAAAGTTGTGTTTTGTGTGGCTGGTTTTCCAATGATTTTAAAAGGTGAGAAATAAAATGAACTGGTGGTTAGAATCTATAAAGCAACCTAATTTAGATGCAAAACAACAAGCTGAGCACCACCAACTCCAACTCACTAAACCTACTGGTGCCTTAGGTGATTTAGAACTGATAGCAGTTAAACTTGCCAGTTTACAGTCAAATGCATATCCACAAGTTAGCCACCCATGGATTACAATTTTTGCAGGCGATCATGGAGTGGTTGAAGAAAATATCTCTGCATATCCTCAAGCCGTAACTCGTCAAATGCTGCAAAATTTCACGACTGGTGGTGCAGCAATTAGTGTCATTGCCAAATATCATCAAGCTCATTTGCAGGTCATTGATTGCGGTACAGTCGGTGAAGCATACGAATATGCAGGCGTTGAATGTCATTGTATCCGTGCTGGTACTGCAAATTTTGCCAAACAAGCTGCGATGAATGCTGACGAATGTCGTGCTGCTTTAGAGTTAGGTAAAAAAAGCGTAGATATGGCTAAGGCCAATGGCGCAGATATTTATATTGCGGGTGAAATGGGAATCGGAAATACCTGTTCTGCCTCTGCTTTAGCATGCCTTTTATTAAATGATACTGCCGAGCAATTGACTGGAGTTGGTACAGGAATTGGCGCCGATCAGTTAAGACATAAAATTGAAGTAATTGAACAAGCAATCGAGCTTCATCATAAACATGTTATTGGTGATGTTTTCAAAACATTGTGCGCAGTTGGTGGTTTAGAAATTGCAGCAATCGTCGGTGCTTACATTCGCTGTGCGCAAGTGGGGTTACCTATCATTGTTGATGGTTTTATTAGTTCTGTAGCAGCTTTATGTGCAGTACGAATGAATTCTAAAGTACGTGGCTGGATGTTATTTGGTCATCAATCGGCAGAATATGGCCATCAGCGTATTTTACAAGAACTCAATGCTGACCCAATTTTAAAGATGAATTTGCGTTTAGGTGAAGGGAGTGGTGCAGGTGCTGCTTTGGCATTAGTCAAAATGGCATGCGTATTACATAACCAAATGGCTACCTTTGCCCAAGCTGCTGTAAGCGGGGATAAAATTGAGCAAATTTAAAATTGATTTGCTTAGACATGGTGAAAGTCAATATAGCCATACTTTACGTGGCCATTTAGATGATGAGTTAACAGCAAAAGGTTGGCAGCAGATGCATTCAACCATTGAGCAAGTTGCAAGTCAGTCATGGGATGTCATTATAAGTTCCTCATTAAAGCGTTGCGCTTGTTTTGCTGAGCAACTTGCGAAGACAACTGGACTCCCTTTATTTTTAAATCATGACTTAAAAGAAATGTATTTTGGAGATTGGGAAGGCATCTCAACTCAGCAAATTTATGACACCTCACCAGAATTACTGGCAAATTTTTGGCAAAAGCCAAGTCAATATTGTCCACCTCGCGCAGAAACATTGATGGAGTTTCAAACAAGGGTTCTTAAAGGTTTTCAGGATTTACTTGCACATATGCAACAACAAAACTTACAGCATGCATTGGTTGTTACACATGGCGGTGTGATTAAGCTATTGACTTGTTTAGCCAGACAACAATCTTTAGATGAGTTACTCAAAATGCCTGCAGAGCTTGGAAAATTATATTCACTCGAATTTTATGAAAAAGATGATCAATTAAACTTTATATTGATATAGCCTTTTTATATTTCTATACACTTGTAAGTTATTATTTTTATACAGATATTTACTTTAAAGTAATAGAACTGTCATTATTAAAATCTAAGATACGAACATTTCTAATTAATAAACTATCTGACTTATGAATATTTTATTTAAAACAACGATTCTTTCAGCTTCATTATTACTTGCGGCTTGTAACGATAATAATGATCAAGGTGTTCAAAACCCACCGTCTACAAACCAATCAAAATATTATCAAACAAAAACACCTTACCAACCGCAACAAGACTTAAAAAGCTACGAACAAGTGCCAAATGGATTCCAGCCTGTTTTTACTGAGTTAGTAGCACGCCATGGTTCGAGAGGACTCTCAAGTCTGAAATATGATTTAGCACTTTATAATTTATGGAAACAGGCAAAAGCAGAAAATGCCTTAACACCGTTAGGTGAACAATTAGGTGCTGATTTAGAAGCAATGATGAAAGCCAATATCTTATTAGGCTATGGTGTAGAAGGAATCCGCCAGTATGGTTATGGAAACGAAACCATGACTGGTATTTTAGAACACCGTGGCATTGCAGATCGTTTATTACAACGCTTACCAACTCTTTTAAATTCCGAAGCCTCTATATTGGTACAGAGTTCTGGGGTAGATCGTGCGGTTGATAGTGCTAAATTTTTTACTGCTGAACTCATCAAACAACAGTCTCAGCTTAAAGATAAAATTGTTCCAGCGACTTATACTAGTTTATCGAGTGAAAGTGTACCAAGCATTGAAGATGGTGGCGTTGATCGTTTTAAACTTTACTTTCATAGTTTGAATGCAGGTGAGGACTTAAATCAACCACTGAGTGCTAGTCAGCAGAAAATTTATGATGCTAGTCAGGTCTATCAAGATTTTGAAGAAAACAATAAAGATTTAGCCCAAAAGTTGGATGAGTTATCAAAGAATACTCAAGCTGAAAAAATTGCTCAAACAGTACTGAACCCGATTTTTAAAGCAGAATTTATTAAAAAACTTGGTACAACAGGTTATAACTTTAGCAATACCGGATCTTTTACGGTAACTTCCCCAAAAGGTGAGCAAATTACAGAAAAAGGTAAGGGTAAAAATACAATTGCAAGTGCAGTTGATGCAGCAGCTTATGTTTATGAACTCTATTCAATTTCTGGCGGTATGAAAGAAGAGTTAAAAGGTGTTGATTTTGATAAATATATACCGTTAGAAGCCGCAAAGTTTTATGCTGAATTTAATGATGCCAATGATTTTTATGAAAAAGGCCCAAGTTTTACAGAGTCAAATCAAGTCACCCGTGAAATCGCCCAAGGTTTAAAACAAGATCTATTCCAACAAGTTGATGCTGTGGTGAATAAAGCCCAGCCTTATAAAGCCGTTTTACGTTTTGCCCATGCTGAAATTATTATTCCTTTGGCGACCAGCTTAGATTTGCATAATATGATGCAACCTTTGCCACTTCGCCAGACTTATAATTATTCAACAAGTACATGGCGTGGTGAAGTAGTTTCACCTATGGCGGCAAATGTACAGTGGGATATTTATCAAAATAGCCAAGGCAATACTTTGGTCAAAATGCTTTATAACGAAAAAGAGACTTTATTTAAATCTGCTTGTAACTATGCACGTTACACACCAACCAGTTTTTACTACGACTACATTAAATTGAAACAGTGCTATCAAATGCAATAGATTTTCAGTTTTTGAAGTCTTTAATGGGAATAGGGATTGCTATTCCCATTTTTATTTCTTCATAATTCTATTTGTTTTTAAATATAGATCAGTTAGAGACTTGGATATGACACCTTTTTGGATTGCATTGCAATTTTTAACTGTTCTGCCTATTGAACTAAAGACAATACCGACGGCGCAACAAAATGGTCGGGCTATGCTGTTTTATCCACTGGTTGGCCTCATTATTGGTGGCTTACTTTTTATTGTGGCCTGCCTTTTAGCCAAGTTACCTATTCTTTTAGTTGCTGCAATCATACTCACTTTATGGATTTGGCTGACAGGTGGATTGCATTTAGATGGGCTAGCGGATACTGCAGATGCGTGGGTAGGTGGTTTTGGTGACAAGCTGCGTACTTTACAAATCATGAAGGATCCAAGTTGTGGCCCAATTGGAGTACTCAGTTTAGTCATTATTTGTTTACTCAAATTTGCACTGATTTATGTGTTGATTGAACAGCATCAAACGTTATTTTTAGTCTTTGTTCCCATCCTTGGCCGTGTGGTGCCATCTATTTTGTTTTTAACTACGTCATATGTTCGCGAAAAAGGCTTAGGCCGTTCTTTGACAGACCATTTACCCAAAACAGCTGCATGGACAGTAACAGGGTTAGTTCTGCTACTACCTTTTTATTGGGAATGGCAAGGACTTATTGCCATCATTGGTTTTTTAATCAGTCTTGTTTGCTTAAGACATCTGTTTATAAAAAGAATAGGTGGTATTACCGGGGATACAGTCGGTGCAGCGATTGAGCTAAGTGAAACCGTGCTGCTTTTTGCTTTTGTTGTGAGTTATTTTTATTTAATTTGATTTTGAATTTCACCCAAAAATAAAAAAAGCCCTCAAGAATGAGGGCTTAATTTTCAATCTTAAAAATATGAATTAGCGATTTGGCAAAACTTCTTTTAAAGCTTCATGCATTTCAAGCAATGTCTTCTCGGTAGTTTCCCAGTCAATACAGCCATCAGTTACTGATTTACCATATTCAAGATCACAAAGATTTTCAGGAATATCTTGGCGACCACCTTTTAAGTGACTTTCAACCATAATACCGACAATTGATTTATTACCATCTAAAATTTGTTCAGTAATATTTTTAAGCACAAGCGGTTGTAAGTACGGGTCTTTATTTGAGTTGGCGTGACTCGCATCGATCATGATTTTATTGCTAACTTTAGCTTTTGCTAAAGCATTTTCTGCTTCTGCAACCGAGCCTGCGTCATAGTTTGGTTTACCATTACCACCACGTAATACAACGTGTGCATAAGGGTTACCACTGGTATTGATAATTGAAACTTGTCCATCTTCGTTCAAGCCTAAGAAACTATGGCCATATTTAACAGATTGCATCGCATTGGTTGCAACAGTTAAACCACCATCTGTACCATTTTTAAAACCTACTGGTGAAGATAGACCAGAAGACATTTCACGGTGAGTTTGACTTTCGGTTGTACGTGCACCAATCGCAGACCATGAAATTAAGTCTTGGTAATACTGTGGTGAGTTAGGATCAAGTGCTTCAGTTGCACATGGTAAACCTTTTTCATTTAATTCAAGCAACAGCTTACGACCAATACGTAAACCTTTTTCAATGTTAAATGAATCATTCATATCTGGGTCATTGATTAGACCTTTCCAACCAATTGTTGTACGTGGTTTTTCAAAGTAAACACGCATAACTAGATATAGAGTATCTTTAACCTTTTCGCTTAGCGCTTTTAAGCGATCAGCATATTCGTGAGCAGCTTTTGGATCATGAATAGAGCAAGGACCAATAACGACAAACAGACGCTTATCTGAACCATCTAAAATATTACGAATAGTTTCGCGGCCTTTTAGAACAGTTTGTGAAGCAACATCAGATAAAGGAAGTTCTGACTTAAGCTCATTTGGTGTTACAAGAGTTTGAATGCTTTTAATATTAACGTCGTCGATATCTGGCTTTGAAACGGAATTTAAATGTGTAGTCATTGCTGTCACTGGTTCGATCATACTAAAGGTTGTTTTGTGTACTGAATATACCATGAAATAATTATGAAAATACTACATCGCATGGTATTTCAGTTTGGAAAAATCCTATTGATTTTGCTATCTTTCAGTCGGGTTGCTTGTTTTTTCGGCAACCACGGCTTGTTGTTGTACCACAGGTGCTTTCGGTTTTGCTTTGACTGGGTGAACCATAAAGTTAACACCGAGAGCAAATAGGGTAATCCCTAAAATTTTTCGGATTAAACGTTCCGGCATACGAGAGCTAATTAATGTGCCAATGATAATTGCCGGAATCGAACCCACTAATAACCACATTAGAAGGTTAAAGTCGACGTTACCCGCACTCATGTGTCCTAGGCCAGCGACTAAGGTGAGCAATACAGCATGTACAACATCTGATCCGATAATGCGAATCATTGGTAAGTTCGGGAACATGATCACGAGTGCCATAATCCCAAATGCACCGGCACCAACCGAGGAAAGAGTTACGAATACGCCTAAAATGATGCCCATAATCACGATAAAGCTACGTTTTTTATGGATTGCTAACTGCTCATTTTCAGTTTGGATGGTTTCTTTATTACGGAATTTATTAAAGAACTTCTCAATACGAGAACGGAAAATAATAGATACACCTGTTAAAGTCAGCATAAAGCCTAACACCATGGTTAACACAGACTTATAGTGTGTAGACTGACTTAAATAGTGTTCAAGTACCCACGCAGTACCGAAAGATGCAGGAATACTACCTACGGCTAACCATAAAACAATTGGCCAGACAATATTGAGCTTTCTGGCGTGAACCATTGATCCACAAAATTTTGAAATTGCGGCATAAAGTAAATCGGTACCAATTGCGATATGTGGTTCAATTCTAAAAAGACTAATTAAAATTGGCGTCATTAATGATCCACCACCAACTCCTGTAATCCCTACACAGAAACCAACTAACATACCCGCTAGGATAAATTCAAAAGCACCAGACATCTTTATCGCCACTTATCACGAAACGCAGATATCTTATTCCTTTTAGAGATAAACAGTTGTCATGAATAATGATTTACTTATGCAAAAAAAAGCTAAGCAATGAAAATTTTGCTCAGCTTGTACTATTTTTCATCATTTTTAAAGAAAATGATTATTTTGATGACTTTAATGGATTAACTAAAAGTATAAAAATAAAAGTTAATGGCGTTGCGAAGATCCACCAACTCACAAAACCAATTGAAAATTTATATTGGTGAATAAGAATAAATGCACATAAACCAAATAATATGAATGCAGAGGCTTTAAAGAGGCGGTAATACTTTTGAGCCAACAATTTGAAATGTCCTGTTGATTTTGGCGATCTATATTTCTCGCTCGCCATAAACAGCAAATACATTCCTAATAAAATTAAGATGAAAGCTATAACAATCATGAGCTCACCTCAGTATTTAATTTATTCAGTTTTTTTTGAATTTTTTCTACGGCTTTATGCTGAATAGGTTGAATTTTGCAGAATATAAAAATGGCTAATGCTGCAAATATCCACAAAAACACATCTACACGTGCAAAAGTCAAATAATCACTGAAATTTTGTACATAATCATGTTTGACCAAATAACTTAGATTTAAGATTGGAAGTGCAATACTGAGCATAATAAAAAAGCAAAGTTGAGTTCGCCATAAATGCTGCTTTTTAGTGATTAGTGCAGTGATTAAGCTGATTAACCAAACCAAGAAAAAGCTATAAACTTCATAATTAATCGTGGTTGAAGTGACTGTAAATAACCGATTAGCGCTTAAATAGGCGACAGTTGCACAAGGCAATCCAACAAATGCCGCAACATTTAAACGGTCAACTAAATAATGTCCGAAATGAAACTTACTATTTTTATTTTGAATTTGGCGTTTAAGACTCCAAAGTAACAAACCAGAGGCAATCATTACACAGCCTAAAATGCCTGAGAAAAAGAATCCTAAGCGTAGTAAAGGTTGAGCAAATGTCGCCATGTGTAAGCCATAAACACCCGCATTTAGCGTTGCAATAGGACTATTATTACGTGTATCTGCTAAGACTTTGCCAGTTGAAGCATTTAATGTAATTTGAGCCTGATTACGAGTGATGGAGTGATCTTTTTTTTGAAGAAAAGTAATTTGAGCTTGATTAGTATTTGGGTTTTTTACACTAATCGTTGATAAAGGTTGATTACCCCAACTTTGTTGAACTTGGTTTAATAACTTTTCAATCGCTAAGTTTTGAGCAGGCTGAATCGATTGATTCTCAAGTACAGTCTTTGTGCGAATCTCAGTAAAATACTGATAAGGGTTTTGGGGGTAAATTTTTTGCATTCCCCAAGGCAGATATAAATAAAAGAAAATAGCTAAGCCTGTAAAAGTAATGGTTAAAAAGAAGGGTAGTGCAACGACTGAAGAAATATTATGAAAGTCTAACCATGAACGCTGAGACTTAAATGTACGTAAAGTAAAAAAGTCGGTGAATATTTTTTTGTGGGTAATAATGCCTGAAATCAAGGCAATCAGCATAATAAATGCGGCAAGACACACTACTAATCGTCCAACTATGATTGGAATACCAAAAAGTTGATAATGGAAACGGTAAAAAAAATCGCCGCCTAAGGTCGCCGAAAGTTGAAGTTCTTTACCTGTGTTAGCATCAAGCGTGGCATTGCCATAACCGCCGTCAGCTTTTTCCCAGTACATAGTGTTGACGGGACTTTCTTGGGTTGCAACAGTTAAATACCAAGATTTGGCGTCTGGAGCGTTTTTTTGTAAATATTGATATGCTGTTTTAATAGCAATATCTTGCTTTACTTCATATTGTGCAAGTGCAGGTTGCATCCATAAATTAATTTCGTGGCGGTAATAAGATAGGCTACCCATTAAGAAAATGGCAAACACGAGCCATCCAAAAATTAAGCCAGTCCATGAGTGTAGCCATGCCATAGATTGACGTATACCCTTATGCATAACCCACCATATGTGACACAGAAAAGAAAAGGGCGCACAAAATGATCGACAGCCCAGTGAGTTTCAAAAGTGATTGAATGCAGAAACCAGCAATTACAAAGACGACGTAAAATAAAATCGCTATAAATGCCGCGAGATATATAGCTTCAGCTTTGTCGAGGGACAAAAGGAAAATTCCAGTGAGTCCAAGACTTAAAAAGGCCATACAGGCAAAGCCCATACCGAAAACTAGCAAGAATCGATAGAAAACTTTTATACGATATGACACTGGAAGATTTACAGTTTTGGACATCTTGACTGACACATACACAAAGAATAATAAGTAAAGCCAATCCTGAAATTGGGATTGGCTACGATATTAATATTTAAACTTTACAGCAACTGTATAGTTGGCAGAAGGACCATAAAAAGCTTGGCCATCTGGAAAACTATTTAAATATTTTTTGTCAAAAATATTATTACCATTTGCTTGAAGCGTAATATGATCGTTGACTTCATAGCTCGCCATTAGATTGACTAAAGCATATGCATCTTGTTTGATCGTACTTTTAACAGTTGAATCATATAACTTTATCCCATCTTGCCACTGTAAGCCTGCACCAACTTTTAGCTTTGGTAAAACTGGTGGCGTGTAGGTGGTTAGCACGTTAAGTGTCTGGTTTGGATTATAAGTTCTTGCCTCGCCACCATTCTTAATATCTTTAATACTAAATTGAGCATAGCCGAAAGAAAGATTCACATTATTTGTGATTTGACCTGATAAGCCGACTTCTACCCCTTGTGATTCTAAATCACTCGTTGGTACTTTTCGATTAAGTGGATTTCCATCAGAGCTACGTAGAGGGTAATTATTTTGTTCAGTTTTAAATACTGAAAGTGTTCCTGTTAAGCGGTCATCTAGCCATGAGCTTTTTACACCCATTTCATAGCTTTTACCCTCAATAGGTTTTAAAGCTTGATTGGTATCTTTATCAATACCAGTTTGAGGACGGAAAATTGAGGTGTAACTCATATAACCCGTATATTCAGGTGTAAAGTTATAGGTTAGTCCAACATATGGCGAGACTTTACTTTCACGATATGACATTGGAGAGCTATAACTTTCGCCTTTACTTTCAGCTTGAACATAGTTTGCGCCAAGTAAAAGTTTTAAATCTTCATTGAGATGTAAACGTGTCGCCGCATAGATTGAGTTAATATTCTGCTTATAGTTCGCGGCTTCCGTAAAATCTGACCATGTTATAGATTGTGGTGTCCAGCTTGCCCAATCCGTAGTGGTTGCTTTTATAACATTATTATCGTTAATTGTTCCTGTAGATTGTTTGTCTTGCTGATGATTACGTACATAGCTATAGCCTAGAGTTGCCTCATGTTCTCGGTTAAATAGTCTGTAGCTACCTTCGAGATTAAAATCTACGGCATGTTTTTCTTGATGTTCTTGACCACCCCAAGGAGTTAGAGAAACACCTGAACCGTCAGCTTTTGGATAACCATAATAATAAAGAAGACGGCTATTATGCTTCGTATCAAGATAATTGTAAGTTAGCTTAGCCGTCCATAGGTCATTAATTTTTTGTTTTAATTCAACAAAAGCATTTTGTGTTTCATTATCCCAGTGCGCCCAGTCAGGGTTTGGATTATATGAGCGATCATATGAAATTTGTTTACCATTGGCATCTAATAAAGGCAGAGAACCCCAGTTATTTGCATTAGGTTTATTTTGTTCTTGGCTATAACCTGCGGTAAGTAAAGTACTATCTGTTAAATCAGCTTCAATAATACCTGCGAAACCATTTTTCTCAGAAGAATAACGGTCAAGGTAAGAATCACCAGTTTGCTCATAGCCCATAATACGGCCACGTACTTTTCCACTCGGTATGATTGCGCCAGAGACATCAGCTTCATAACGCTGAGTATCCCAAGAACCATAACTTACACCGCCACTTGCTTGGAATTCTTGAGTCGGGCGTTTTCTAATATTATTGATTGTTGCGCTCGGGTCACCGAATGCGTTAGTTAAAGAATCAGCACCTTTAACAACTTCTACACGATCATAAAAATAAGTATCAGGATTCGTATTGTTGTAGTTATAACCTGAGAGGGGAAAACCCACGCCGTCAGTCAATATATTTGAAATCTCAAAGCCGCGAGCCATATAAGTGGTTCGCTCAGTTTCTTGATTAGATACGGTTACACCTGGGGTATTTTTTAAAACATCTCGGGTACTGGTAAGTCCAAAATCTTCAATTTGCTGACGAGTAACGACATTAATGGTTTGAGGAGTTTCTTTAGCCTCAATATTAAGCTTGGTTGCGCTACTCGAATTCTTAACATTATATGCTTTGGTTTGTTCAGAAGACTGCTCAGCATTTGATGCTTTAACTTGGATCGTCTCTAAGGATTGTACCTCTGACTCTTGAGCATGAGAGAGGTTCGCATAACAAATCGCGCAGGCGATTACGGTAAGCTTAAATGGTCGAGGTGGGATATTCATAAGATTAAGGATAATGTAAATAATTCTCATTTATTTTATTGTTTGTAAATGTAAGCTACAATTCAAATTGCATTGTTAATTTAGATTAAAAGATGGTGAATGAATGTAATTTTAGATAGCTTGTGCTGTAGCTGCTCTTGGTAAGTACATATAGATCAAGTTCAAGATTGATAAACCTCTATGCTAGAATGCATTATTTCAAATTCTTGGGTAAATAGCCTTGGCAAACCGAAAACTTAAAATAGGCATTGTAGTTGGGGAAGTTTCTGGAGATACGCTGGGTGTGAAACTTATGCGTAGTTTCCGAGAACAAGGAATCGATGCCGAATTTGAGGGAATCGGTGGTCCTCAAATGATTGCTGAAGGTTTTAACAGTTATTACCCAATGGAAACTCTGTCTGTGATGGGGATTGTTGAGGTCTTAAAAGACTTAAAAAAGCTATTCGCCGTGAGGGATGGTCTAATCAGTCAATGGACTCAAAACCCAGTTGATATTTTTATTGGAATTGATGCACCTGACTTTAACCTCAGACTTTCAAAAAGTATTAAGGAAAAGAATCTTCCAATAAAAACTGTTCAATATGTGAGTCCTTCGGTTTGGGCATGGCGTCAAGGACGTGTTCACGGCATCAAACAGAGTGTCGATTTAGTACTGTGCTTATTTCCTTTTGAAAAAGTCTTCTATGAACGATATGAAGTTCCAGCAGCATTCGTAGGACATCCATTAGCTAAACAATTACCGGTTGAGAATCCGATTCAAATTGCCAAACAACAATTAGGTATTGATGAAAATCAGAAACATATTGCTTTGTTACCAGGTAGCCGAAAAGGAGAAGTGGAACGACTTCTTCCTATGCTGCTGGGTGCTGCTAATATTTTGAATACGAAACATCCAGACATTCAATTTTTGATTCCCGCTATTAATGATGCTCGTAAACAACAGATTGAGCAGGGTGTCGAACAATTAGCACCTCAGTTAAAAGCAAAAATTCATATTTTAGAAAACACGGATAGTGAATCTAAAATTGGCCGTATGGTCATGAATGCGAGTGATATTATCGCTTTAGCATCTGGAACGGCGACATTAGAAGCAATGTTAATGCATCGACCGATGGTGACTTTTTATAAGTTGCATTGGTTAACTTACTTAATTGCCAAGTTTTTAGTGAAAATTCCTTATTATTCTTTACCTAATATTATTGCGGGTAAAAAAGTAATTGAAGAACTTATTCAAGCCGATGCAACAGCAGAAAACTTAGCAGCTGAAATAGAAAAACTGATGAATGTGGAAACTGCTCAAATTCAAGTGATGCAGCATTTAACTATGCATAAACAGCTTATTTCTGGAAATACGGAAGATCCGGTTCAAGTCATCTTAAATGTGCTCGAAAAATAAAAAAAGGCATTCTTATGAATGCCTTTTCTATTTATGCACGTACGATGAGCTCGTAACCCGTATATTTACGAATGTTGATAACACCAATGTCAAAAATTAAATATTGGCCTTTAATACCTTGTAATACACCGCGAATTTTTGGTGTTTTATCCAGATTTAGAGACTTAATTTTTTCAGGATATTGTTCAACAGGGTAAACAAACTCACGTGGTAATTCGTTTTCTAATAATTCAACAGTTTCGTTAAATTCAAGGTTTTGACTGAATTCCTCACGAATAGATTGAATTTTAGGTGCAAACTCTTCAATTAATTGATCACGCTGTTCAATCATATTTAACGGTTCAGCTTCGCCTTTGAGAAGTTTACGCCAATCTGTCTTATCAGCAATTAAAGAGCCAAACATGGTTTCAAGTTGACCAGATAAACGGCGTGATCCAACTTTTAAAATAGGTAAGGCTTGAGTTGCGCCTTGATCTAACCAACGACCTGGCATATGGCTAACGCGGGTAATTCCCACTTTTAAAGCACTAGAGTTTGCCAAATATACAATATGAGGCTGGAAACAAACATTATGGGCAAAATCATCTTCACGACATGTGCCTAAATGATAGTGACATGTTTCAGGTTTCATAATACATAGGTCACATTCTGCTTTAGTTTTAAAACATTTAAAGCAGTGGCCTTGAGAATAAGATTTTGGTGTTTTAGTGCCACAAGAGGTGCAATAAATATTACCTGTCCATTCGATTTCTAGTTCTTGTCCTAAATTAAAAGGAAGATCAATTTCTGAACGGTCTAATACAAATTTGTATTCAACATTTGCCTTGGTTGTCTGTTGATCAGTTACACTAGCATCTTTTAGGTCTGCATGCATTTTATGGCAAATGCCTTGTAGTTCCATAAAGTTTAAACTCACATCTTTCAATTAAGGGTTGCAGTTATGGCTGAACAAAATGTCATCACTTCTATGCTAGACGATTTATCAAACGAACAGCCCATTCATACTGCACTTTGTATTGGCCAGAAAATTGACCAGAATAACGCAATTCAATGGCACTATTTTACCGTAACTGAGCTTTTAAGTCTGCCTTTTACTCAGCGTTATGATTTGGGTTTTGTATTGTTCGATACTGAGGAAATGCAGAACATCAGCGATATGCAAAAATCACAATTATTAGTGAAGCTAAGAGATTTATTAGCAAAACGTATTGTTGTCGTGAGCAAGCGCAGTGATGAACAGTTATTACGTTCTTTAGGTTTTACGCAACTCATTGATAAAACTTCACATGATAGTGATTTTGCTTTATGGCAATTTAACATCTTGACCTATAAACATGTGCCAGATTGGTTTAATTCAAAATTTTGGGCAAATCCAGAAAACTGGAATAAATTCCGTTGGTAAAAGAGCACTAAATCTCTTTCAAAATTTAACAATTTGGCTTTTGCTGTCTTCACAAGAATCCGCGTATGCTCATGTATAAACCATACATAAGAGTTACACATGACAAATTTAAGCAACATTGTAGAAGTTTTGGCTAAGCAAGCTTTAGGTGGGAATCAGCAAGCAGCAGGTCAAGGTGGTTTAGGTGGAATTTTAGGTTCAGTACTCGGACAAATGGGCGGTAATACTTCATCTGGTACTCAAGGTGGCCTGGGAGGCGTACTAGGTTCTGTATTAGGACAAGTCACTGGCAATAACAACACACCTCAAGCAGGCGGTGGTGTCCAAAGTTTATTAATTGCAGTTGTGCCTTTAATCTTGGGTTGGGTGCAGCAACAAGGTGGTTTACAGGCTGCATTAGAAAAGTTAAAAGGTGCAGGTTTAGGTAATCAAGTTCAAAGCTGGGTTGATCCAAATCAAAGTAATAGCGAAGTTCCTACTCAACAATTGCAGAGTTTATTTAATCCTGCTGACATTGAGCAGGTTGCTGCGCAAGCTCAAGCTCCAAAAGAGCAAGTTTACGGTGCAATTGCGTCAGTCTTACCTCAAGTCATTGACTCGTTAACACCTCAGGGTGATAGTACCGATCATCAGGAAGCAAACCAAGACATTCAAAACGTTATGAATCTTGTAAGTGGTTTCTTAAAGTAAGCTACAAAGTAAAAAAGCCGGTATAAAATTATCGGCTTTTTTAATCTGAACAATAAAATAAAAGGGCATGAGCCCTTTTATTTTAGATAGGAATCAAACATAACTGATTAGAAGTTATATTCGATACCAGTACCTACCACAGTTTGCTTGTCGTCATCATTCAACCAGTCGCGTTTTTGTTGAGCAACAATGCCGTAGAAGCGAGCTTGTTTATTGATTTGGTAATCAAGACCTAAACCGTACAAGTCGATTTTACGATCTGCTTGACCACTTACTTGTGTTTCAGCTGAAGCATATTCTGCTTTCACTTTAAGTTTAGTGTTAGGAATTTTATAAGCAGCTGTTACTGCATATGCTTCTTCCTCTAAACCACGGTAAGCTTTACCAGCTTTATCGATTGAACCATCTGATTTATATGATTGACCATATGCAGTCAAATCATCAGTAGGTTCAGCATGTTGCCATAAAGCACCTACAACAAAACCTGATTTTGCGATGTCATAAGAACCAGTTACACGGTAAGCATCTGTATAAACATCTTTCAGACCATAAGCCGCATATTTACCTTTAATACCGAAGTCACCAGCAGCAGCTACTGCTAAACCAATATCTTTGTTTTCGTAGCCAAGCGCAGTTGATACAGAGTCGAAACTATCATTTTTGCTATCTTTACCAGTTTCACCTGGTTTGCTATCAGAAGTGCTTTCACCAGTTTGAGCCATGATGTTGAATGTTAAACCAGCTAATAATTTAGGGTCTAATTCAAAACCGATCACATTGTCTAAACGGTTTTCACCATACATGATATTAGTAATATCTAAACGTGTATCGTCATTAAAGATGTCTTGATTACCGCCAGCAGCAGTTTTGAAGTAAGAGTCATACTTACCAACTTTTAATGTACCAACACCTTCAGTTTTTAAACCAATAAAACGGTTACGTGCGCTAAGGTCAGTATCAGAACCTGAACCATCAGTAGAAATTGCCCACTCGGCTAAATAAACAGCAGATAATTTGTCAGTTAATTTCTCTTCGCCTTTGACCCCAATACGAGAAGAGTTTGAGTTAATTTCGGTAACGTCACTTTTTCCATCGAAATTTTTATTATCAACTTGGTTAATAGAAACATTTAGTTTGCCATACAAAGTTGGCGCTGCTTGCACCGCGTTTATGCTCAAAGTTGCAACTGCGGCAGCGAGTAGCAATTTCTTCATTGAGATTTCTCCAAAAGGTATTTAAAAAGGGCGTATGCCTAGCTAACTATTTATTTTGTAGTTGACTTGTGTACAAAAAGTTACAAAAGCTCACCAACTTGCTAAGCAGTATCGGCAAATTTTGTGACAGGGAAGTGAAGAATAAATGACAGTTTTATGACGCTTAAAATTTAGAAATAAATTAGTTTTTTCTTTTTTTATAATTCTTAAAACGAAAAAAAGCGGAGTCTAAACTCCGCTTTAATAATTGAAAAATCAAAGAGCTGCTTTAATTTTTTCCGCTAATTCTTTAATTTTTTCTTGATCACCTAACTCTACAGCATGGCGTCCAAGTTGATGCACATTTGTTGGAATAAGGTGAAAATGAACATGGGGGACAGTTTGTCCCGCCGCTGCTCCAGAAAGTTGCATTAAGACAATACCTTCTAAATTGAGCGCTTTTTCCATTGCCTTAGCAATCTTTTGGACAATTTGTATAGTATATGCCGCTGCTTCAGGAGGTAAATCTAAGAGTGTTACAGCAGGTGTTTTTGGAATAACTAATGTATGACCATCGGCTTGAGGCATAATATCCATAAAAGCTAGAACTTGATCATCTTCATAGACTTTTATCGCAGGAAGTTCTCCACGTAAAATTTTTGCGAAGATATTTTGATCATCATATGCCATGTATTATTCCTTTAAAATTATTTACATTTCAATTCTTTCTGACGTTCTTTAATAGCGTCAAGACGTTGCTGCTCTTTGTCAGAAAACTTTGGTTTTGTCGTATGACAGTTTTCATTACCATATTTCTCTTTTGCATCAGGATCTTTAAAACAAAAGCCTTTTGATGCATAAATCAAATTGTAATCGTCTTGCAATTTTTGACATTCTTGCTCAGGTGTTGCAGCTTGTACGCTTAAACTAGCAATGCTCACCATGCCCGTAAAGACTGCAACCATAAATTTATTCATGAGCTTTTCCTCAGTTAAAGGTATGAACCTGTACTCAATATAAGGTTTATTGCCAAGATTTCAATGACTATTAATTACTCAAGTGTCATTTTGGTTTATAATTTGTTCAAATAATAAATAAAATTATTAGATATCAATAACTTAAAATATCAAATAAAAACATAAACTTAACTAAAAAATTATATGTTTTTCCATAATCTAATGGTTGTTGAACGTCTTATAATCGCTAGTAATGAGCAAAAAGAATTCTTAAATAGATCTGCTAATAAATTCCATAGATTGAATTTTGATCTTATCCTTAAATTTTTGTTGAGCGTTCGGTCAGCCATTTCGCTAGTTGTGGCCAGAATTCTAGAGCACTTGCCTGACTCGACATTAAGCCTAAATGACCGCCAGGGATAAGCGTAAACGTAACATCTTGACTGCTTGTCAACTCACTTAATGGAGATGCAGAGTCAGCAGTTACCAACTGATCACTACGGCCAGCGCCAACCAAGAGAGAGCAATCTATATTTTTTAATTCAATTTTCTGATCTTTTAGCTGAATAAAGCCGTGTTTCAATGGATTTTGTAACCACACATTAAACAACATGTCCTGATTAATTCCACCAGGATAATCAATCATATTATTTAAAAAGTTACTGAGGGTAGCATGCTCTTGTACAAATTGCAGGTCGTCAAGATTTTTTAATAGTTGAACATGGCCATCAAACCAACCTTTAGGATCAAGAATTTTAAAACCCAAGGAGTTTAAAATTCCTGGGCTATGAATCAAACGTTTTGGTAATCCAGCATAAACACGGTCCTGAATTTTTTTATTGCGACCAATAAAATGATTCATGGTTCGATAGAGCTTCCCAATATAACCAGAGGCATAACTGTCTATTGGACTACCAAGTACAATAAGATTTTTAACATGATTCGGTTGATTGAGAGCGGTGTATAAAGTAACGAATATACCAGCCATACTCCATCCATGTAGCGAGATTTGTTCACTCCCTGAATGTGCTCGAACAAGTTCTATTGCTTTAGGAATAAAATCTTTAATAAATGATAAAAAGTTAAGGTGTCTATCTTTAAACTTTAAACGCCCCCAATCAACTAAATAGACATCAAAGCCTGCATTTTGGAAGTATTTGATAAGAGAACGATAAGGGTATAAATCATAAATCGCCATATTGATGGCTAAAGGAGCTACAAATACTAAAGGCTCTTTAAATTGTTTATTGGTCGCAGCGTAATAGCGAATACGGGTTTGATTGAACCCCCCAATCACTTCAAAGGGAGTGCTTTGTGATAGTACCAATGATTTTGGATGAAATAGTCGGGTAGAAAGGTGCTTGATTTGACTTTGTTCAGAAACAAGGGACTTTAAGCGTTTCATCTTGCTTTACCAACTATTTACTAAAGTTGAATAAAGTCTAAGCGATAATTTTAAGGTTTACCTTGACCTTAAATACCTTAGACACTCAAAATGATGATAGTTTTTTAGTACATGACCAGTAAAGGCGCACATTTAATGAACCAGTCTGATGATTTAGAATACCAACTTGATACTTTAGCCATTCGTACCGGACATACTCGTAGTTTTGAGGGTGAGCATGGCGAACCGATTTTTTTGACTTCATCATTTGTATATGAAAACGCAGCTGAAGCTGCAGCAAAATTTTCTGGTCAGGTTCAAGGAAATATCTATTCTCGTTTTACTAATCCGACTGTATCGATGTTCGAAAAACGCCTAGCAGCTTTGGACGGCGCTGAGCGAGCTGTTGCAACAAGCTCGGGAATGGGCGCGATTTTGTCAGTTGCTATGGCATATTTAAAAGCTGGTGATCATGTTATTTGCTCAAGAGCAGTTTTTGGCTCAGTTGTTGCCTTATTTGAAAAATATATTGCCAAGTTTGGTGTAGATATTACATTTGTTGATTTATGTGATTTGGACGCATGGAAAAACGCTGTGCGTCCCGAAACTAAACTTTTTTTTGTTGAGTCGCCGTCTAACCCTCTAGCAGAGATCGCAGATATTCAGGCGCTTGCAGATATTGCCCATGCAAATGGTGCCTTACTTGCAGTTGATAACAGTTTCTGTACACCTGTTTTGCAGCAACCATTAAAGTTCGGGGCAGACCTTGTAATTTACTCGGCAACCAAATATTTAGATGGGCAAGGGCGCGCTTTAGGTGGTGCTGTTGTGGGTAATCATCAGTTATTAGAAGAAGTTTTTGGTGTTGTTCGTACGCTTGGACCATCAATGAGTCCATTTAATGCATGGGTTTTCTTAAAAGGTTTGGAAACTTTACGCTTGCGTATGAAAGCACACTGTGAAAGTGCTCAAATTCTTGCAGAATGGTTATCTAACCATGAAAAAGTAGAGAAGGTTTACTATGCCGG
The DNA here is from genome assembly GCF_025514355.1 of Acinetobacter sp. WU_MDCI_Abxe161. Taxonomy (NCBI): domain Bacteria; kingdom Pseudomonadati; phylum Pseudomonadota; class Gammaproteobacteria; order Moraxellales; family Moraxellaceae; genus Acinetobacter; species Acinetobacter sp. WU_MDCI_Abxe161. The sequence goes on along the minus strand of NZ_JAHPTU010000004.1, from coordinate 120,482 downwards.
TTTACCAAATCATGTCGGTCATGAACTTGCTGCACAACAGCAAAAGGGTTTCGGTGGGATTGTATCCTTCGTTGTTAAAGGCGAGCGTGAAGGTGCTTGGAAGGTTATTGATAATACCAAGTTTATTTCGATTACCGGGAACTTAGGTGATGTGAAGTCAACAATTACACATCCGGCAACTACGACACATGGCAAACTTTCTGTAGAAGCAAAAGAAGCTGCAGGTATTCAAGAAGGTTTAATTCGCGTATCTGTAGGTCTAGAAGATATTAATGACATCATTGGTGATATTTCACGTGGGTTAGATCTCATCTAATTATTTTAAAATTTTTATCGAAACTATTTTAGTTGCTTAAAAGCCATCTCATGAGTTGAGGTGGTTTTTCTCTAAAGTTACTTAATTTTTACAATTGCAATAAAAAAACTACATTTTATTTAAATCGTAATGCCAAGCAAAGGTTATAAAGACTTTAAATCAAACTAAAATAAATGTGAGTTTTAAAATGCTTAAGCCTATTGCTATTGTTGTTGTGGTGGGGGTAGTTGGTGTCATTGGATACAAATTATTAACTAAACCTACGCAAAGCCCCGCATCAAATGAAACGACATTGTTAATCAGCAATGCTGAGAAATCAGTACAAGAAGCAGACGAGTCTATTGAAAAAGCGAATAACTCTTTCAAAAAAGTTCCTTTAAGCGAATATCAAACAATCAAAGAAGGTTTGCAGGCGTCTCAATAACCCTCTAAGGCACTTAAATCCTAAAGAAATGGCAGCTAGTTTTGCTTTTGCCAAGTATGTGGCTGCGTCAAATACAGCTAGAGATACCGATAGAAAACATTACTTTATTGTGTCAGAATTACGGATTAATTTGAGTTCAATGTACTAGCCTATATAGATTTTGATCAATAAGGCTAGCTCAACGAGATTAAGTTTTTATAAAGTATTGGCAGAACTGAATAATACTTTAAAGATTTGATAGAGATACGGAGTAAGGTTATGAATATCAATATGCTCATGCAGCAAGCGCAGCGCATGCAAAAAGATATGGAAACAAATATAAAAAAGGCTAAAGAAGAGCTTGCTCAAACTGAAGTTCAAGCAGAAGCTGGCGGTGGTTTAGTTAAAGTAACAATGACTGGCCGTTATATCGTAAAACGTATCGAAATTAATCCAGAATTACTTCAAGATGAGCCAGACATGATTGAAGATTTAATCGCTGCTGCGGTTAATGATGCTGTACGTCAAGCAGAAGTGATTTCTGAAGAAAAAATGCAAAAAGCAAATTCTGGTATGGGCTTGCCACCTGGCTTAGCGGGCATGTTCTAAGGAAATTCAGTGTTTAGTGATAGATTTGAACAACTCGTTCAAGCTTTACGTATATTGCCTAGCGTTGGTCCGAAATCGGCTCAACGTATGGCTTTACATCTTTTGATGAAAAATCGAGAAGGTGCATTTGCATTAGCTCATGCTCTACATGAAGCTTCAAGTTATATACATGAATGTAGTGTTTGTCATTCTCTGACTGAACATGAAATTTGTGATATTTGCGCCTCAACAGACAGAGATGATCAATTATTGTGTGTAGTTGAATCACCAGCAGATGTGATGGCGATTGAGCAAAGCGGCAGCTTTCGTGGCAAATACCATGTTTTAGGTGGACATCTTTCTCCATTAGATGGTATTGGACCTGAAGAAATTGGTATTCCTTATCTGATTCAGCGTTTAAGCCAAGGTACGATTGAAGAAGTGATTTTGGCAACGAATGCAACTGTAGAAGGACAGGCAACGGCTCATTATTTGGTAGAGGCGACTAAGCACTTACCAATACAAATGACACGTATTGCTCAGGGTGTACCTCAGGGTGGTGAACTCGAGTATGTCGATAGCCATACCTTAAGTCAGGCAGTGCATAACCGCATGAGAATGAAATAAGCATTGCGATGCTTATTTCATTAATACAATATCAATTTAATTGAAAAACTTCTGAATTGAATTCAACTATTAAACATAAATATTATTTTGTTTTTATAATAGTAGAAAGTTTAAATAGAATATGAATATAAGCATGAAAAAGATCTTATAAATTTTATAGAAGGGGTATTTGGAGATAAATTTAAAAATATAAATAAAAGCTCAAAAAATTATCTATTTTCGAAAAATTGTTCAAAAATAGAGTATTCATAAAGGTTTAAGTGGCATTTTTCTGCTTCTATGTTATATATACCAGAGTTTAAAGCACTCTTTGCATTTACTTGAGAAAGCATGTTTCAGTTTATCCAACAGCAAACCGAATTGGTTGATGTTCTTCAAAAAATGGATCAATGTTCAATATATGGACTTGATACAGAATTTATTAAGGTTGACACACTCTGGCCGAAACTTGGAGTATGCCAAGTCAATGTAAATGGCAATGTCTATCTGTTGGATGGTGTTTCATTAGATCTAAGTCAATTTTGGAAAAAGATCTTTCTTGCTCAGCAAAATATTTTTCATGCATGTGGAGAGGACATCGATTTAATCTACCATTATGCAGATCAAGAAGATTTGCTTAAAGTGTTTGACACTCAGGTAGGGCTTTCTTTCTTAGGCCATGGCTTGCAAGTAAGTTACCAAGGTGCTTTGAAGCTTTGTCTCGACATTGACATTGAAAAAGATCAAACAAGATCTGATTGGTTAGCTCGGCCTTTATCGCCGCAGCAACTTTGTTATGCCGCAAATGATGTTTTATATCTAATGAAGTTAGCTAGTCATATTCAAGAACAGCTTAAGCAAAAAGGGCTTTATGACTATGCTCTTGAGGATTGTAGTAGCTTAACTAAAGAAATTATTAGTGAAACTCCGACAGAATTACTCTATACCGATGTCGGCAATTATCGTCACTCACGTCGTCAGCTAATGCAGTTACAAAATTTAAGTGAATGGCGCGAATACATTGTAAAAGCAACAAACCAGCCACGTAGTTTTATTCTTAGAAACTCAACTATGATTGATATGGTTGAAAAGAACCCGCGTAATAGCTTTCAACTTTCGCAAGTGAAGGATATTCGTCCAAATGTGGTTCGTGAATATGGTAAAACTATTTTAGAATTACTTAAAGATCTACCTATCGAAAGTCAGTGGCCATCGAAAATTGCAAAACCTTTTAAAGTAACGTCTAAAGAGACTTTACATAAAATGGATATGGTGCTTGCTCATGCAATAAATGAAACTTCTATTCCCAAAGAAGTATTGCTGAGAAAAAAATGGTTAAATGCTATTCATCAACATGTTCTTTCGCAAGGTGATGAACAAGATCTACCTGATTATTTATTAGGTTGGCGTTATGAGTTGTTAACCCAACCATTAATCCAATTGTTTCAAGAAGAAAAACAAAGTCTATCGATTTAATATCCAATCCTATTTAAATTTAAAAGGCTCATCATGTGATGGGCCTTTTTATTCAATAAATGGCCAATACATTAAGATTTTAATTAATGAGATCTTATTTAAAAATAACTTAATTAAATATTAAAATTATAAAAATGAGTTTTCTGTAGATTATCTAAATAATTATTTTGCCTTATAAATTCATAAAACAATATAATAAAGGGAAAACAATTTAAAATTCCAATAATGAAATAAATTAACTTATACAGTGAGAAAAATTCAATTGCTTAAACATACAGGTCTGTATATTCTTGTTTTTAAGAAAAACAATTTCAATATATATAATATATAACTATAAGTTTGTTTCGGTGCAGAAATGAAAAGCCTACCCAATAGGGTAGGCTTATTTATTTTTATTGGTCTAATATTAATCTAACTTAATTTTAAAATTTTAAGTATTAATATCCTCTAAATTCTACATAAATGAATGAGCAATTTCGGACACAACTTTTTCAGCTTTGTGATAAGCATTTTCTAGTGACGATATATGCCGATGATCACCAAACTCTTGATATTCACAGGTAATTTCATAGATTTTCTCTACACCTAAATATTTACTGAGTGTACGAATATGAGGTAAAAGATGACTCATGTTGTTTCTGATACCATCCTCCTCAAAACCAAACTCTCCGCTCGAAGTGATAATAATTAATGTTTTACCAGACAAAAGAGGTTGTAAAGGAAAGTCTCCTCGAGCAAGGTCAAAATCAAAAGTTTTATTAATCCGAATAATTTGATCAAACCATGCTTTAAGCTGAGCAGGCATACCGTAATTGTACATAGGTGAAGAAATTACAAGGATGTCTGAATTTGAAACTTCTGCTATTAATTGATCTGATATAGATAAAACATCGTGTTGAGCTTGTGTTCTGTTAGTTTCAGGGGTGAATACGGCAGCGATCCATTCTTGAGTAATAAATGGTGGAGGATTCATTCCCACATCACGATAGATATATTCATCTATAGGCAGCTGTTTTTTCCATGAATTGATCAATCGAGTAGCAATATTTTTAGAAATCGAATTATGATTAGGATTAGCGTTAATCGCAGCTCTTACACTAGCATCTATATGTAATATTTTACTCATCGTTAGTTCCATAAAAGATTAAGATTTAATTTATTTTGAGTTTTAAAAGATAAGTAGACAAACGAGAAAATTACATTTATAGATGAGTTTAGTTCACCTATAAATATTATTGGGAGAAAGTATGCAAGTTTCTTTGCAGGCCCTTAAAGCATTTGAATCAGCAGCTCGATTGGGTAGTTTTAAGTTAGCCGCTGAAGAACTTTCGCTCACACCAACTGCAATTTCGCATCATATTACGAATCTAGAAAGCAGATTAAATGTTGATTTATTTCACCGACAAGTAAGAAAAATCACGCTTACAACAACAGGAGAAAGACTCGCTGGGGCAATTTCTGAAGGATTTCGTAAAATTGAAGATGCCTTAGATGAAATAACGGTAAATGGAAACGTAGTGAGAGTGGCGAGTACGTCTTCACTCGCTGCAATGTTATTAATTCCTTCAATAAATGAATTTTATCAATTGCATCCCGATATCTCAGTGGAATTTTCTACAGGTGAAGTTTTAGAAAATCATTTATATACCTTACCTATCCGATATGGCGACATATCTTTCGTCCAGTCTCAAGATATTGTTAAATATGATTCTTTTAATATGTTTGGTTCATCAAAACTTGATCCACTTAGATGCCCGAGTGAGCCAATAACTTTATTTACAACAGAATGGAAAAATAAGGCATTACCAAGTACAACTCTAGAGGCTTGGTTTGAGGAAAATGAATGGGATCAAAAGAGGGTAACAATTAAGAAATTTGATCAGGAGATTTTCGGGATACATGAAGCCTTATCTGCCAATGGATTAGTATTTTGCTCTCATACACTGGCCCATAGGTTTGTTAAAGCGAATCTTTTACAAGAGTTTGAAACTAAAACAGTTCAATCAAAGCTATGTTACTACATACCAAATAAGGAAGATTTTAAGAATAGAAATGCTAGAAAATTTATCGAGTGGGTAGAAAATTTATTGAATCAATAAACTTATATCTTTAAATGAATTTAACTACATAACACTAAAACTTATATCGCTTTTTTATGTTATAAAATTAGATAAATTAATAATTAGAGAGATAAATATGCTTAATAACTTTAATGCTGAACAAGCTCGGCAAAATGCTAAAAATTTTAAAATAAATCAAGATGTCATATTGGAAAAAATTTTAACTGGTACTGAGTCAGAATCTAAGGAGGGGAAGCGAAAAGCAAATTTTTGGTTTCCTGTTGATGCCATAAGTCCTGATCATCTTACATTGGTTGAAGAGGAGCTTAAAAGTAGAGGTTTTAATGTCTCAACTGATATTGAACATTCAGGTACTACAATCACAATTGAAATAAGCTTCTAATCATTGATAGGTTTTAACTAAACCATTCTTAAAATAAGAGTGGTTTTTTATTGCATGATTTTTCGTGACCTAAAAGAAGCATATATAAAATTATTTACAATTAAACTTATATTAATCAGGTTTTTATTTGACAGCTTCCATCTTCTTCTGTAGCTTTATTTTTTGAGTGGAATATGGATATGAACTTCCAAACAATACTTTTAAACTTCAAAAATCAATCTACTGGTACAGATGCATTTAAAGATTTAAAAAATGCTTGTGAACAGTCTCTTAAAGAATCTCAAAATACAAAAGAAAAAGCAGCCATTTACCTAATCTACGGTTTTGCCCGTAGTTATGTACTCTTATATGAAGATGAAGCAGTAACGACTGAATTTTCCCATGCCTCTAAAACTCAGCTTATTACCTATATGGAAAGACTTAATCAGGCTTTATTAAGCCATGAGGATAGCGCTATTTTGAATGCTTTAAATCAAGTAAGCGATGACTATATAAAAAGCTCTCGAGTCTTCTAGAGCAAATGAACAAGTGCTTAAATAAAAATACTTCTTTAGTTTGAGCTAAAGAAGTATTTATTTTTATATATTAATGAGACTTTTTCTTACCGCCACCATCTTGTTTATTGACGGTAGACCATGCAATTCGTTCGGCTTCTTCTTCAGAATGACCTCTATCTACTTCACTCTCAACAATATGTTTGGCCTGACGTTTTTGCTTGGCTGTATAAGCAGTTTTATCACCACGAGGCATAATTTTGTCCTCCATATCTATGAACAAGATACTTACTATTGAAACATATCTCGCTATTAAACGAGTTAAATAATGTCTGGTGATGTGTAGTGAAGTAGTTAAAAGTTTTACTCAAGTGTATATTCTTACATAAGTAAAAAAGAAATTTATTATTTTTAATAGCTTAAGTATAAATCTTATAAGAAGGCTATCAACAAGTATTCAATAATGAATGCTTTTTTGCCGGTCCTAAAACTGATTTTATTTTAGTAAAATAGATTTTTAATTTATCATTTTAAATCAAGTGATTATATGAATTTGGTGAAATTCTATTATTGTTTACAACAAAGTAATTATCGACCTTAATCAATGTTGTAGGTTAATATTTCTCAAGAATTAAAAAAACGACTGATGCGTAAACAAACCTGCGTGTGTGTGTCGTTTTTTTTCATGTATGCTGTCCTTAGTTCAAGAGTTGATTTGAAATGCACTGTGATATTTATAGATCGAGCAAAAAAGATGAAATGTACATGTATATTGCTCGTCCAAACTATCCTGACGATGCGGAGCAAGCTGATCCGTTTGAAAATGTTCCTGAAGCTGTTTTACAAGCGTTTGGTCGTGCAACGTTTGTCATGCATTTAGAATTAGCTCCAACACGTAAATTGGCGCGTGTTAACGTTTTACATGTTTTAGACTCATTACAAACAAAAGGTTTCTTTATTCAGATGCCGCCAGAAGGGTTAATTAACCCAAATGCAGTTGAACCAGAGGGCTTACGTGGTGCGTGAAGATCAAACTGGAATAATGAATCAATTATTTTCTTTTTTGGACGTTGTTCCTGAAGGTGTTATTGCTTTAACAGCTTACGGAATAGGCGCTATTATTGCTTTGTGGTGTTGGTGGCGATTAATGCGCCGTCTTCCTACAACTCTTGGTGCAATTAGCTGGCTTGTGGTATTTGCTATTTTAGTCACACCAACAGTGTCTGAGGGGCCGAATGCATCTGTGGCACCTGCTATTTTTGGACTCCTTTTTGGTGTTTTAACTAAAGATAGTCCGTTAATTTGGTCAAATTTATCTTTAATTCTGTTTGTAGTTGGTCTAGGTTTGGTGATTGGATATTGTTGGTCAAAATATTCAACTAACAAAAACATGCGTTCCATCTAACCATTGAAATAGAAAAATAAGGTCTTTACATGTCTGCTGATACCCAACATTTTACTGGTACAGATCAATATATCGCGACTGATAGTCTTAAGCTTGCTGTAAAAGCAGCTCGTGCTTTGCAAAAGCCTTTACTGATTAAGGGTGAACCTGGCACGGGGAAAACTTTACTTGCTGAACAAGTAGCAGAAAGCTTAGGTTTAAAACTGATTACTTGGCATATCAAATCTACAACCAAAGCGCAGCAAGGGTTGTATGAATATGATGCAGTTTCTCGTTTACGAGACAGCCAGTTAGGTGATGACCGAGTTTACGATATTAAGAACTATATTAAGCCCGGTAAATTGTGGGAAGCTTTCACGAGTGAAGAGCGCTGCGTATTATTAATTGATGAAATTGATAAAGCTGATATCGAGTTTCCAAATGACTTGCTGCATGAACTCGATAAAATGTCTTTTTATGTTTACGAAACGAATGAAACAATTACCGCAACACAACGTCCAATAGTCATTATTACTTCGAATAATGAAAAAGAATTACCCGATGCTTTCTTGCGTCGTTGTTTCTTCCACTACATTGAATTTCCAGATGAAGCGACCATGCGAGAAATCATTGCGGTTCATTTCCCCAATATCTCTGCAACATTGGTGAACGAAGCTTTACAGGTGTTCTTTAAACTCCGTGAAATTCCTAATTTGAAGAAACCGCCATCGACTTCTGAGTTAATTGATTGGTTAAGTTTACTCATGGCAGATGATATGCCAGAAGATGTATTACGCAATCGAGATACATCTAAAGCGATTCCACCTTTATATGGTGCTCTCATCAAAAACGAGCAGGATGTGCAACTCCTCGAACGTTTGGCTTTCATGTCTCGACGTTAAGGGAGGGAATAACCCATGTTTGTGCGGTTATTTTACACCTTACGTAAATATGGTGTTCCAGTTACTACTCGTGAACTCATTGATTTAAACCGTGCAGTGAGTGAAGGCTTAGTTTTTGCCGATCAAGAAGAGTTTTATCAGCTTGCTAAAACTATTTTAGTTAAAGATGAACGCTTTTTTGACAAGTTTGATCGTGCCATGAAAGATTACTTTGATGGTATTGAAACTTTTGATATCGATGAGTTACTTAAGCAAGTTCATAAATTACCAAAAGACTGGTTCGATTTAGAACTTCTCGAAAAGCACTTAACACCAGAGCAAAGAGCTGAACTCCAAAAAGCAGGTTCTTTAGAAGAATTGATGAAAATGCTGGAAGAGCGATTACGCGAACAGCATAAGAAACACCAAGGTGGTAACCGTATGGTTGGCACAGGTGGAACTTCACCTTTTGGAGCTTTTGGTGACCATCCAGAAGGCGTACGAATTGGTGGGCCAGGCCGTAAACGTTCGGCGGTTAAAGTCTGGGAACAACGTAAATACCAAAATCTAGATGATGACCAAGTTCTTGGTACTCGTCAGATGCAAATTGCTTTACGCCGGTTACGCAAATTTGCTCGCCAAGGGGCAGCTGAAGAGTTAGACGTTGACGGAACTATTCGAGAAACAGCCAAACAAGGTATTTTGGATGTTCAGATGGTGCCAGAGCGTCGTAATCGAATCAAAGTACTTATGTTGTTTGATGTGGGCGGTTCGATGGATGCGCACATTGCTCAATGTGAGAAACTTTTTAGCGCAGCTAAAACTGAATTTAAAACACTCGAATACTTTTATTTCCATAACTGTCTTTATGACTATGTCTGGAAAGATAATTATCGAAGAACTGCGACCCGCATGAATACGTGGGATTTGTTTCATACTTATGGACGCGACTACCGTGTAATTGTGGTAGGTGATGCCAGTATGGCACCGTATGAGCTGAAATCGGTGGGTGGTTCGGTTGAATATATGAATGATGAAACAGGTGAGGTTTGGTTACGTCGCCTACGTCAACATTTTGATAAAACAGCGTGGTTAAACCCTGAAACTGAAGGGTATTGGCATTACACTCAAACCATTGGTTGGATTAAAGAGATTTTTGAAAATCATATGTATCCAATGACGCTAAAAGGCATTGAGGATTTAACGCGCTACCTTTCTCGATAAACTTGATAACTTTAATAATTTAAAAAAGAGGATGATATGCAACATCAAATTAATGGTATTGCTTTACCGAATGAACAGGGATTTTTTGGTGAATATGGCGGTCAATTCATTCCGCCGCATTTAAAAGAAGCAATGGATGAAATTAATGTTGCTTATGAAGAAATCCGCCATACAGCGGAATTTCAAAATGAACTATCAGATCTTTTTTCAAATTATGTAGGCCGTCCAAGCCCTTTATTTCATGCTAAACGTCTGTCAGAACAGTTAGGCGGTGCGCAAATTTATTTAAAGCGTGAAGATTTAAATCACACAGGTGCCCACAAAATTAATCACTGCTTAGGTGAGGCCTTACTTGCTAAATATATGGGCAAAAAGAAGGTTATTGCTGAAACAGGTGCGGGTCAGCATGGGGTCGCTTTAGCAACAGCTTGTGCTTTAGTGGGTATTCCATGTGAAATCCACATGGGGCAAGTAGATATCGAAAAAGAGCATCCTAATGTGGTCAAAATGAAAATTTTGGGTGCTCATTTGGTAGCAGTTACACGTGGTACAGCAACTTTAAAAGATGCTGTAGATAGTGCATTTGAAGAATATTTAAAAGATCCTAAAAATTTTATATATGCCATTGGTTCTGTAGTTGGACCACATCCATTTCCAAAAATGGTTCGAGATTTTCAATCGATTATTGGTCATGAAATTAAAGAGCAGACACATCATCGTTTTGGAAAAAATCCGGATTATGTCGTGGCATGTGTAGGAGGCGGTTCAAATGCGATTGGCGCTTTTACCGCATTTTTAAATGATTCGGATGTGAAATTAGTCGGGGTTGAACCAGCTGGACATGGTTTAGAAACCAATATGCATTCAGCAACACTAACTTTAGGTAAGCCAAGTCAAATTCATGGTATGGCGTGTTATGTGCTTGAAAATGAGGCTGGTGAACCTTTACCGGTGCATTCTATTGCTTCAGGATTGGACTATCCGGGTGTTGGACCACAACATAGCTTCTTAAAAGATTTAGGACGTGTTGAATATAGCACTGCAACTGACCAAGAATGTTTAGAGGCTTTTATGACCTTATCACGTGTTGAGGGCATTGTTCCTGCGCTTGAAAGCTCACATGCGGTAGCTTGGGCAATTCGTGAAGCGCCTCAACTACCGAAAGAAACCATGATTGTGGTTAATCTCTCTGGACGTGGAGATAAAGACTCTGATTATGTAGCAGAGAAGCTTAAGCTTTAAGCCAACTCAAGACGAAAAGCGGTCAATATTTGAAGACCGCTTTTTTATTTTAGAAATTAAATTTATGGCTACTTAAAACTTCATTATTTCTTAATTAAAACAAAGTATTCTAATTTTAAGCTGTGATTGTTAGAGATAGGTGTGTAAAACACTGGTTCACAAGGCAAAGCGTTGCGTTGCTTGGTCTCACTCAGTAGAATAGTCACTTTGCAAAATTTGCCTTTGGAGACGCCTAAGTGGAGCGACCGACGATTAGCCCTGAACATTTACAGGAAGCTGCTGAAAATTTATCAACAATTCGAGATTTTATTCGTTTTGGGGTATCAGCATTACGTCAACATGATGCACATTTAGGACAAGGTACTGAAGATTATTTTGCAGAAAGTTCTGCACTAGTTTTACAAACCTTATCTCTTGAATGGTCAGCAGACGCAGAAATTCTAGATGCCAAGTTATTACCAAGTGAAAAAGCAGAATTTTTAAGTTTGTTAGAACGTCGTATTAATGATCGTATTCCAACTTCTTATTTATTAAATTTAGCTTACTTCTTTAATAAGCCATTTTATGTAGATGAGCGTGTACTTATTCCGCGTTCACCAATTGCAGAGTTAATTGAGCAACGTTTTGCACCTTATTGCTTAGATGAAAATGGTCAAATGCGCGAAGCTCTCAATAACCTACCAGAAAATGCAAAGCCTAAGACACCACAACGTATTTTAGATATGTGTACAGGTTCGGGCTGTATTGCTGTAGCTTTAGCTTTAGCTTACCCAGATGCTGAAGTGGATGCAACAGACATTTCTAAAGAAGCCTTAGAAGTAGCTTCGATTAATGTTGAACACCACAATAAACAATATCAAGTTGCGTTACTTGAATCTGATTTATTTGCCAAGATTCCAGCTGAAAATCAGTATGATTTGATTGTAAGTAATCCTCCGTATGTTGATGCCGAAGATATGGCTGACTTACCAGAAGAGTTTTTACATGAACCTGAACTTGCTTTGGCAGCAGGCCAAGATGGTTTAGACCTCGTGCGTAAAATGCTTGCTCAAGCAGCAGATTATTTAACTGAAGATGGTCTTATTGTTATTGAAGTAGGTAACTCTGAATGGGCTATGCGTCAGAATTTCAATACTATTGATTTCAACTGGCTTACTTTCCAAAAAGGTGGTTCTGGCATTTTTGCTTTAACCGCAGAACAATGTCGTCGTTATAGAAAACTATTTGAACAGCAACAAGCATAAGGAGTTGTACATATGGCAGGGAACAGTATTGGACAACTCTTTCGTGTAACGACATGTGGTGAGTCTCATGGCGTTGGCCTCATGGCAATTGTTGATGGTGTGCCACCAGGCCTTGAGCTAACTGAAGAAGACTTGCAAAAAGATCTCGACCGCCGTAAGCCAGGTACATCGAAATTTGCAACTCAGCGCAAAGAACCTGATCAAGTTGAAATTATTTCTGGTGTGTTTGAGGGCAAAACCACCGGTACACCAATCGGTTTACTCATTCGAAATACTGACCAGAAATCTAAAGATTACGGCAATATCGCGCAAACCTTTAGACCGGGTCATGCGGACTACACCTATACACAAAAGTACGGTTTCCGTGACTATCGTGGCGGTGGCCGTTCAAGTGCTCGTGAAACTGCTATGCGTGTTGCAGCGGGTGCTATTGCTAAAAAATATTTAGCAGAAAAGTTCGGCGTTTCGATTCGCGGCCATGTCACCCAAATTGGTAATGAAGTGGCTGAAAAACTGGATTGGAATGAAGTTCCGAATAATCCATTTTTCTGTGGTGATGTCGATGCTGTTCCCCGTTTTGAAGCATTGGTGACATCTTTACGTGAACAAGGTACCAGCTGTGGTGCCAAGCTAGAAATTTTAGCTGAAAAAGTTCCTGTAGGCTGGGGTGAACCTGTTTTTGATCGTCTTGATGCTGATATTGCTCATGCCATGATGAGTATTAATGCGGTTAAAGGGGTAGAAATTGGTGACGGTTTCGCAGTTGCCGGTCAATTTGGTCATGAAACACGTGATGAGTTGACGAGTAATGGCTTCTTGGCGAACCATGCAGGTGGTATTTTGGGTGGTATCTCAAGTGGTCAAACCATTCGAGTTGCTATTGCATTAAAGCCTACTGCAAGTATTACAACGTCAGGGAAAACGATTAATTTAAATCGTGAAGATACTGACGTATTGACTAAAGGTCGTCATGACCCATGTGTAGGTGTACGAGCGACTCCAATTGCAGAAGCAATGTTGGCTATTGTTCTCATGGATCACTTCTTGCGCCATCGTGCCCAAAATGCAGATGTCATTCCACCATTTGCGCCAATTGAACCATAGTTATAATTTTTGACTATATTAAATAAAACCCCATATTTAACCTAAATATGGGGTTTTTAATTTTTATTAGATTAGAATTTATTAAATTTTAAATTATTTCTTGTCTTATAATTCCTATACAAATATAATGCCGTGCGAATTTTTTTGAATATATTTAACTTTTAATATTGGGAATTAAAGTTTCATTGATTTACTGAGAGGACTAAATATCTATATTTATTTCTAGAAGCTAATTTTACTAAACTGCTTCTATATAAGCTTAATTACATATTTAAATTTTATTACTTTAAACAAATTATTTTGAAGTCATCATTGAAATTGGGGAAATATCAATGAATCAATACACATATAGAATTGGCTGTATGTCAAAGGATAAGCTATTGCCAAAAAACTTACAGGCAATGATAAAAGTTATTCATGACTTATCTTTATCTTCTCAGCTATGTGAAAACTGGATATATAGTGATGATAACCCAGATATATATATTATTGATTTAGATAGTGGCTATACCAATATCCTTATTCCTAAAAAAATTAAAATCGTATTAAGTAATAATCCTGAGCTTTTAAAAGGTTACCAATATGGGCTGAAGAGACCAATACGGTATCAGGAACTTTTGAATATATTGAAAGAAGTGGAAAATAACGAATATTTTCAAAAGACTCATCAAGAGCGTATAGCAAGTAATAAAAATATAGCTTCTAAAGAATTTGAGGAAACAAAAATTTTATATAAACTTGTTTGTTATCCAAACTTTAAAAACATTCATGCGGAGCAGATTGTTAATGTAACTAGAGTTTGTGCTTTATTGTCTATAGAATCAAAAACAGCACAAGAAATTAAGAAGTTTTTGAACTTATCTGTAGATGAAATACAAAAAATTATAGAAATTATTAGAAAAGAAGCCTATCCAAACGATGAAACAATACATGAGAATATTGTTTCAATATTACCATTTTCAAATAAGACTATTCCCAATACACCCCAAAGAATACAACAAAATCTTCTATTTTACTTTTTTAATAAAATATGGAGAAAGTTGAGGAGTGGATTTCTAATAAATTAAAGTATTTCTAAAGTAGAGTAATTAAATTCGATAATTTTTTATAAATTATCTTTAGCTTTTGCCACGGATGGAAAAGCTAATATTGATTACTTATCATTTTGAATCGAATCAAGGAGTGCAAAACAGTAAATTATATATTTATTAATCAAAAAATATTCTCAATATTATTTTGACTCTTTAAGTTAAATCTACAATTTGTTCTTCATTTACAGCGATCTTATATTGATTACGTCCATTTGTTTTTGCTTTATATAATGCATGGTCAGCTCGTGCAACAAAAGCAGAAATTGAGTCGTTTAGTCGTGGAATTGTGGTTGCGACTCCAGCGCTAATAGTGACATAGGGTGAAACATCACTACAAGGATGCTTAATCGCAATCTTACTAATTGCATTCATCAAACGCTCGACCTGTATTAAAGCTTGCTGGGCATTTGTCATTGGGAATAAGAGTAAGAACTCTTCGCCACCATAACGAGCAACTAAGTCACCACTACGAGCAGCAATAGAAGAAATTGCAACTGCAATTTCTTTTAAACATTCATCACCTTTTATATGTCCTAGTGTGTCATTGTAAGATTTAAAATAATCAATATCGACCATCATGATGGTAAGGGGTGTTTCATGTCGTAATGCACGTCGCCATTCATTATCAAGAGTCTCATCTAAATAGCGGCGATTGGCTAAACCTGTAAGTGCATCTTGCTGCGAAAGTAAAGAAAGTTGCTGTGCTTGTTGCATAAGCTCAATACGGTTCAGCTCGATCATGCAGTTTTGTAAATAGTTTTCACGGTGTTGACGGTCAGTTGCATAAGCAAGAGTCATTCCTAGAAAACTACTGAAGGTATAAGTGCGGTTCAGAAAAGTCCAGTCGATTACACCATTTAAGTAGTTACTTACTAAAATTCCAGCTAGTCCTCCTATCCATCCAGCAAATATGGCGGTATAGAAACGCATACCAACAGCACCATAAATAATGACGATTGCATACATCATCGCTGCATGAAAAAGAACATTTTCTTGTCCATTTTCTATAACGTTAATTAAAATAAAAGTAATTGCTACCGCTAAAGCTGAGCCAATTCCTACATAATAATCAAAATACTGATTTAATTTTTTAATAAACGATAAAATCCAAGCAATAAAAATAATTACCCCGACCCAAGAATAATAATTAAACCAGGGTAAAACTTGCTCAGTTGGTAATACTTGATATATACCAAAGCTTAAAAATATATATAATATTAAAATAATAGGCGCTCTATAGCGGAACTCATAGGCAGCACCATTTTGGTATTGAAAACGATAAATCGTTTCAAGCTGCTTTGGAAACCATACGAAATTTAAACCTCGCGTGGTTAATAAATCTATTTGTTCCTGTCCCAATATATTGGAACCCTGCAACTTCATAATTAATGCTCTCTATATTGGAAGTTGTCATAAAATGAGACTTATTTTAAGTAAAGTTCCATCTAAAAATATTGATTATATAATGTGTGGTTTATAGAAAATAATAATACAGTTTTTTTAAAAAAGTAATGATTTTTATCTATGTTAAATGTGATAAAAATCACGACATTTCAATGATTAGCGGAACAATTATCTAAAGATCCACAATCCATCGAAAAAAGTTACAAATGGTCGATTAACGATTGTATCTTTATCATTTTCGGATAGACTTATAGCGTGAAATACAGATGATTGCTGTCATATAAATAGGAAAATTAGCAATGACTGCTCTAAATCAATATGGAATGAATTTAGAAATTACACCGCATAATGAATGGTCACAACGGTTCTGGGACGACCTGTTACCAGCGAAAGAACGGGTGAGTAAACATCCGTTTTTTACGGAAATGGCCAATGGGGGATTGAGCCTAGATAGTTTCCGTTATGCTTTACTTAATTTCTATCCATTAGTTGCCCATTTCCCGTCGTATATGGCTGGAGCATTAGGCAAAGCAACAGGTTTTTCTGAGCCTGGAGTTACAGAAGCAAGAGATTGGTTAATCCAAAATATCAAGGTAGAAGAGCGACACTTAAAATGGTATCGCGATTGGGCTGGAGGTTTTGGCTTAACTGTCGATGAGCTTGATCATGTACGCCCACCGGCTGCAATGAATGCGGTAAACCATTTTCTATGGAATATGAGTTATCGTGGAAATTTGGCAGAATGTCTTGCTGCAACAAATTTGGCGATTGAATGGGCAACTGGAGATTGGTCAATTCAGGTGTATAAAGGTATTCATACCTATACTAATCATCCTGAAGTCACGATTGATAAACGTTCTTTAGCTTGGCTGCGCGCTCATGCCCATTATGATGATCTTCATCCATATGAAGCTATGGAGTTGATTAAGCGCTTATGTAATGACCGTCCTGACTGGCAGCAAAAAGCATTTCATGCTGCCGAAGAAGGGCTGCGGTATTATGAATTAGCCCTAGACGATTGCTATAAGGTACAGCTTCAGGCTTCTGCTTGATCTCACTTAAAAAAGGGAGAATATCGTATGGATATTCTCCCTTTTATTTTATTCAAGCAATTTTAAAAGCTTAGTTCGATAAGGTGTTTCTTCGGGTAATAATTCAAGCAAACGTTCAACGGCATCTACACGGTCCGGAACACGGCTGACTACTCGTAATAGTTGGTCAATATCTTCAATTTGATAAATCACATGACTCAAGCGAGCATCAAAGCAATCTCTCCATGCACATAAAAATGGACTTTCTGATTTAGATAAAAAACTTCCTCTATAGAGTGTAAGGGTGGTCGATGTGAAACCAAGATTTAATGCTTGTTCTGCCATTAAAAAATCACATTGTATTTCACAGTTAAGTCGATAAGGCCGTGACTCAATGACATCTGGAATTAAATTTCTAAGTTGAGAAAGTTCTGCTTTTAACGTGGTGGTACTTACAGGCCGGTCACCGTATAACGCATAGTGAAGTTCTTCAAGATTAATCCCTTCGGGACAGAGGGTTAGAATACATAGAATTTCAATCTGGCGTTGAGTCAATGTAAGGCTGTGTTGGTTATATTGAACTTTGGGCGTTCCAAAGGCCTTAATATACAAAATATTTTTTTGATGTAGCTGAATTGCTTGCTTCACAATATCTGCACATCTTTCAACGGCTAAAAGACCAAGAGAATTATGCTTATGAGATTTAGTCGATAAATTCATAATCCCATAAAATTGACCAGTATGTGTGTCGGTAATCGGTGCGGCATAACACACCCAATCCCTGACACTATTCATCTGATTTTCATGTGAGTAAACGCAGTTCGGTGAGTGAGTATTCAATGCTAATCCAATTGCATTATGTCCTACAGCCTGAGTAGACCACTGACCACCTTCAACAAAGTGTACTTGCTCGGCTGATGAGCGCATTGGATGGCTACTCCATGTCCAAAGTAGAGTACCATGAGGATCAGTCACACCAATTGCCATATCGGCATCTTCGGCAATATGCATTAAATTGCGATGACACTCATGAATCGAACGACCAAATAATGAATGTTCCCATTCTTCATTAAGATCAAAAATAGGGGCTGCATCAAGGTCAAGAGATGGTTTTTTTCCTAATTTTTGAGAATGGGATGAAGATTCCGGCCGAAATAAGGACGGAGTAGTGTCTATAAAAGGCGATGATAATTGTTCTGACATATCCATATCGAAATTCCTTTATCATTGAAATGGCGTATCCGTAGCCGCTCAACTGTTATAACTTTTTTATTGTGACTATTTCCTAGTTATCTCCTTACCTTAAATAATTTTATAGGTCTTGACCATTAGCCTATTGGATAAGTTTTGTTAATTGCCTATTCCTTACGATAAGACATCTTGTCGGCTGAAAGGTTTTGGTGCTGCTTCTCCAAAATATTGTCGATCGGCAAAATAGCTAGAACGGACCATCGGTGCACTCCAGATATTTTTAAAACCTAATCGTTTACCATGTCGAGTATATCGTTCAAATTCTTGTAAATTTACAAACCGATGAATAGGTGCATGTGATTTTGAAGGCTGAAGATATTGACCAATCGTGACAAGATCTACTTGATAATCTTTTAAGTCATTAAGTAGAGCAAGTACTTCTGCCTCAATTTCTCCTAACCCAACCATTAGACCAGATTTGGTTTTGATATCGGGACAATATGCTTTAAAGCGTTTTAGCAGCTCTAGTGAATGTTGATAGTCTGACCCAGGGCGCATCGCTTTATATAAACGAGGCACTGTCTCAATATTATGATTAAACACATCTGGTGGAGATAAACTCAAAGTTGAAAGCGCTGTTTCTAAACGTCCACGAAAATCTGGTACTAAAATCTCAATTAATGTCTCTGGACAACGCTTTCTGATCTCTTCAATACATTTTACAAAATGTGCAGCTCCACCGTCATGTAGATCGTCGCGGTCAACAGAGGTAATCACGACATACTTTAAGTTTAGGTTTGCGACTGTTTCTGCCAAGTGTTTAGGTTCATCTTCGTCTAAAGCTTTTGGGCGACCATGAGCGACATCACAAAAAGGGCAGCGTCTAGTACAGATGTCTCCCATAATCATAAATGTAGCTGTACCTCCACCAAAACATTCGGGTAAGTTTGGACAGGCTGCTTCTTCGCAAACGCTATGCAACTTTTGTTGGCGCAGCAAATTTTTTATCCGTTTGATTTCTTCAAAATCGGTTATTTTTGCTCTAATCCAATCCGGTTTAGTGGGTAACTCTTCTGTAGGTAAAATTTTAATAGGAATGCGAGCGACTTTATCTGCTCCTCTTAATTTAATACCAGTTTCTGCTTGTCTTTTAAAATCCATATTAATAATTCCATTTTGTTTGAAAATTATTTAAACTCCTGTTTTTTAATTTAACAACTTATTTAAATCATATTAATAAGTCGCAATTAATTAAATACACAGGGTGTGGCGAGTATTATAAAATAAGAAAGGTTGGTTAAAGGTTTGTTTTTTAAGTCAATGAAAATTATAAAAATTTTTTTAAATTATTTTTATGGGTTAAGTTTTTGAAATTAAAAAATTAATTAAGTTTATTTTAAATAAAAAATTTTTAGTCTAATAGATTAATTCTTGATTTTAGATTTAAGTATTTATAGCGAATTAGATTTTCGCTTGAAACTTGGTTGAACTTTTAAAATCAAGATAATAAAGGAAAAGGATATGCAATTAACGGAAGAGCAATTACTCGCAGCATATAAACGCATGCGTGATATTCGTGAATTTGAGGATCGACTTCACGAAGAAAATACCAATGGTGATATTCCAGGTTTTATTCACCTATACAGTGGAGAAGAAGCTGTTGCCGTTGGTATTTGTGAAAACCTAACCGACAAAGACTATATCACTTCAACCCATCGTGGACATGGGCACTGTATTGCAAAAGGTTGTGACATTCACGCCATGATGCTGGAAATTTTCGGTAAAGATGACGGACTGTGCCGTGGAAAAGGCGGTTCTATGCATATTGCCGATTTAGATAAAGGTATGCTCGGTGCCAACGGAATTGTGGGCGGCGGGCCTCCATTAGCAATTGGTGCAGCGTTGACAGCAAAAACCTTAAAAACTGGTGGCGTTGGACTGTCTTTTACAGGTGATGGCGGTTCAAACCAAGGCCTGACCTTTGAAGCAATGAACATGGCTGTAGTTCTTAAACTTCCAGTAATTTTTGTTTTCGAAAATAACGGTTTTGGTGAAGGAACGGGCCATGATTACGCGGTAGGAAGTAAGGATATTGCTGGTCGTGCAGCTGGTTTTGGTTTACCAGCAGTTAAAGTTGATGGTACCGATTTCTTTGCAGTTTATGAAGCGGCCCAAACTGCTATTGAACGTGCACGCCGTGGTGAAGGCCCAAGTGTGATTGAAACCATTACGAACCGCTTTTATGGCCACTTTGAAGGTGACCCGGGCTTGATTCGCTCTAAAGAAGAAGTCGAATTCATCAAAGAAAATAAAGATCCTTTGAAAATTTTCCGAGAAAAGGTCAAAGGCAAAATTGATGAAGCCAAACTAGACGAGATTGATGCAGCATCTAAAGCAAATGTTGATGATGCCGTTGCTAAAGCTCGTGCTGCGGCATACCCACAACCAGAACAACTCCTTACTGACGTCTATGTCTCTTACTAAAGGAATAGTAAAGATGCCAAATAAAAGTTTTCGTAATGCGATTAAAGAAGCCATTGAATCAGAAATGCGCCGTGACCCAACTGTTTTTGTGGTTGGCGAAGATGTGCGTGGCGGCCATGGTGGCAAAAATACCGAAGAGAACGAGCTTGAAGGCTTCGGTGGGGTACTTGGTGTAACCAAAGGTTTATGGACGGAATTTGGTTCAGAACGTGTGATTGATACTCCAATTACCGAATCAGCGATTATTGGTATGGCCGCGGGTGCTGCGGCTACAGGTTTACGTCCTGTTGCTGACTTAATGTTTATGGATTTCTATGGCGTGTGTCATGACATGCTCTATAACCAAGCCGCTAAGTTCCGTTATATGTTCGGCGGAAAAGCAAAAGCGCCAATGGTTGTACGTGGCATGATTGGTGCAGGTTTTTCTGCGGCAGCTCAGCATTCTCAGTCTCCATATAACGTATTTGCTGCGGTTCCAGGCTTAAAAGTTGTAGTTCCATCTAGCCCATATGATGTGAAAGGGCTATTAATTCAGGCTATTCGTGATGACGACCCTGTGGTGTTCTGTGAGCATAAAATGCTTTATGACATTAAAGGTGAAGTTCCAGATGATGCCTATACTATTCCTTTTGGTGTAGCAAATTACACCCGTGAAGGGACAGATGTGACCATTATTGCTTTAGGGTTAATGGTTCACCGTGCCAATGAAGTAGCGGATAAATTGGCAAAAGATGGCATTTCAGTTGAAGTGGTAGACCCACGTACAATTTCACCTCTGGATGAAGAAGGAATTTTAGAGTCTGTTGCATCGACTGGACGTGTGGTTATTGTGGATGAATCAGCGGCACGCTGTGGCTTTGGGCATGATGTTGCTGCACTGATCGCACAAAAAGGTTTCCACTATTTAAAAGCACCTGTTGAACTCGTAACGCCACCACATACGCCTGTTCCATTCTCTCCGGTTTTAGAAAAAGAATGGATTCCAAGTGTAGAGCGTATTGAGCAAGCTGTGCGAAAAACATTGGAGGCTTAGGATGAGCGAAATTAAAACGCTGGAGATCCCGAAATGGGGTTTATCCATGGAAGAAGGCACGATTGCCCAATGGTTGATTAAAGAAGGTGATAGCTTTAATAAAGGTGATGAAATTTGTGAAATTGAAACCACAAAAATCGTCAATGTATTAGAAGCGCCTTTTGCAGGAACGCTCCGTAAAATTTTAGCAAAAGATGGTGAGACTTTACCGGTCGGTGGGCTTATTGCGGTATGTGCTGAAAGTGAAGTTTCTGATGCAGAAATTGAAACGTTTATTGCATCACTAGGTGGTTCAGCAGCTAAAGCCCCTGAAGCATCTTCGGAACAGAGTAAAGCGGAAACATCTGCACCTGTTGCTGAAAAAGCAGAACAACCACAGTCTGTAGCTGCAAGTGCTCCAGTTCCAGTAAAGGCTGCTAAAGGTGACTACGCTGTACCCGAGTCATTACAAGGTTATCAAACATCTGATGAGTTGTTTACAACACCGCATGCGTTAAAACTTGCTGAAAAGCATAATGTGAATTTAGCGAAAGTCACAGGTTCTGGCCGTGAAGGACGTATTAGTGTTCAAGACATCCAGAAAGCTGTGCAGGCTGCTGGAGGTCAGTGGCCTGACGTTAAACAGCAAACTCAAGCTAAAGTAGTTAAATCTACTGCCGACGATAGCCGAGTTTCAGCGACGCCTGTAGCACGTCGTTTAGCAAAACAATGGGGCATTAATTTAAATGACTGCCGTGTTTCAGGTACTCGTGGCCGGGTTTGTAAAGAAGATGTTGAAGCAGTTTATTATCGTAACAACCCAACGTCGGTAAATGAAAAATCTGCTCAATGTGCTGTTGCTCAGCCACAGTCGACAGTTACAACTGTGGCGATGAATGGTATGCGTAAAGCGATTGCTTCACGGTTACAGGCTGCTAAACGTAATGCACCGCATTTCCGCCTAGTAGTCGATCTAAACGTAGAAGCTATGCAAAAACTACGTAAGCAAATTAATGAAACTGTGCCACAGGTGAAGCTCTCTATTAATGACATGTTAATTAAGGCAGCTGCAGCAGCACTCATTAAAGTACCTGAGGTGAATGTTCAATTTGATGAGGCGACTCAATCAATTTTACAGTTCTCTCAAGCAGATATTTCAGTAGCTGTGGCAATTCCAAACGGTTTAATTACACCCATTGTGAAAGCGGCGAATCAAAAATCGTTGGCACAGATTTCCGATGACATGCGTGATTTGGCAACGCGTGCCAAGACTGGCAAGTTACAACCTGATGAGTTTCAAGGCGGCAGCTTTAGCATTTCAAATTTAGGAATGTTAGGCATTAAACAGTTCGATGCCATTATTAACCCACCGCAAGGTGCAATTATGGCATTAGGTGCTTCTGAATCTCGCGCTGTTGTTGAAAATGGCAATGTAGTGGTTCGTGAGATTGTCACAGCGACATTGTCATGCGATCACCGAGTCATTGATGGTGCAGTTGGGGCGAAATTCTTGGCCAGCTTTAAGCAGTTTGTTGAAAACCCTGCTTTAATTTTGGTGTAGGAGAACCCGCATGTCAGAAGCTCAATTTGATTTAATTGTGATTGGCGCGGGACCGGGTGGGTATGTGGCTGCAATTCGTGCAGCCCAGCTCGGGTTAAAAACCGCAATTGTAGAAGAACAACATTTAGGCGGAATTTGCCTAAACTGGGGCTGTATTCCAACTAAAGCTTTGCTTGCAGGGGCAGAGCTTGCAACTCAGTTTAAACAGGCTGGACAGTTTGGTTTTCAAGTTTCTCAACTCGATTTTGATATTCAAAAGCTTGTGCAGCATAGCCGCCAAGTATCAGCTCAGTTAGTACAAGGCATTGATTACTTGCTTAAAAAGAATCAGGTGACTGTGTTTAATGGTCGTGCTCAGCTTACGGCGAAAGAAAAAATTGAAGTGACCGATGCTCAAGGTAAAAGTCAGGCTTTGAGTGCACCACATATCATTTTGGCAACTGGAGCTAAAGCTCGACATGTTCCCCAGCTTCCTGTCGATGGAACGTACGTGTGGAGCTATAAAGAGGCTCTTGTTCCAGATCAGTTGCCGAAAAGTTTACTGGTTGTAGGTTCAGGTGCAATTGGTAGTGAGTTTGCTAGCCTTTATCAAGACTTGGGTTGTCAGGTCACGCTTATTGATTTAGCCAAGCAGATTTTACCAACTGAAGATGCGGAAGTTGCCCAATTTGTCAGAAAACAATTTGAACAAAAAGGTATGAAAGTCTTAACCGATGCTGTTGTTCAAAGCATTCAAATTGAAAATGGTCAAGTTCACTGTGTAGTTGAAACGGCAAATGATGTTCAAACGCTTGTTTTTGACCGTGTACTTTCAGCAATTGGTGTACAGCCCAATACTACGGGGCTAGGGCTAGAACGTTTAGGTGTGGAACTCAATCCACAAGGTTTTGTGGCAATTGATGACTATTGTAAAACTAATGTAGCAGGGCTATATGCCATTGGGGATGTTGCTGGAGCACCGTGTCTTGCCCACAAAGCAAGCCATGAAGCCATGATATGTGTCGAGAAAATTGCTGGTGTAGCAAACGTCCATTCGCTCGATCGTAGCCAGATCCCAGGTTGTATTTTTACTCATCCACAAGTGGCGAGTATTGGTTTAACTGAAAATGCAGCAAAAGCTAAGAATTTACCTATACGAACCGGCAAGTTTTCTTTAACTGCGAATGGCAAAGCTTTGGCAATTGGAGATGCGTTAGGTTTCGTTAAAACGGTGATACATGCAGAGACGGGCGAACTACTTGGTGCACATATGGTAGGCCATGAAGTGACCGAGCACATTCAAGGCTTTGCAATTGCTAAATATCTAGAAGCAACTGATGAAAGTTTAGCTCAAGTGATTTTCCCGCATCCAACATTATCAGAAGCCATGCATGAGTCCATTCTGGCTTCAATGCAACGAGCGATTCATATGTAGAAATTCTGCATTTACAGGAGTTGAACATGGTTAAGGGATTAAAAAATAAAGTTGCTTTAGTCACAGGGGCAGCTCAAGGCATTGGCCGTGGGATTGCCCTGCGCTTGGCGCAAGAAGGGGTACATATTGCATTAGTCGATATGAAACAAGATCGATTGAATGATGTGCAGCAGGAAATTCAGGCTTTAGGTGTAAATGCGAGCACATTTATTGCTGATGTCAGTGACCGCGAGCAAGTGTACGCTGCTATAAATCATGCTGAGCAGGCCCTTGGTGGATTTGATGTCATGATTAATAATGCTGGAATTGCACAAGTTCAAGCGATTGCAGATATCACACCTGATGAATTTCAAAAAATTGTTGATATCAATATTGGTGGCGTACTGTGGGGCATACAGACTGCAGCTGCAAAATTTAAGCAACGCCAACATAAAGGTAAAATCATTAATGCCTGCTCAATTGCGGGCCACGACGGGTTTGCTTTACTCGGTATTTATTCGGCAACCAAATTTGCAGTACGAGCACTTACCCAAGCTGCTGCAAAAGAATATGCCAGTCACGGTATTACGGTAAATGGATATTGCCCCGGAATTGTCGGAACGGACATGTGGGTTGAAATCGATAAACGTTTTGCTGAAATTACCGGTGCCGCTATAGGTGAAACTTATAAAAAATATGTGGAAGGTATTGCTTTAGGTAGAGCCCAAACACCAGATGATGTAGCCGCTTTAGTTGCTTTTCTGGCAAGTAAAGATTCGGACTATATTACGGGTCAATCCATTTTAACGGACGGTGGCATTGTCTATCGCTAAAACAACATCCTGATTTGAGGGAGATAATAATGAAAGCAGCGCGTTTTTATGACAGAGGTGATATTCGTATTGAAGATATCCCTGAACCAGAAGTCACTGCCGGCACCGTAGGCATTGAGGTAGCTTGGTGTGGAATTTGTGGTACAGATTTACATGAGTTTATGGAAGGGCCGATTTTTATTCCACCGTGTGGACATCCACATCCTATTTCAGGCGAATCAGCACCGATTACCATGGGACATGAGTTTTCAGGTGTGGTCTATGCTGTTGGTGAAGGTGTTGATGACATTGAAATTGGTCAACATGTCGTAGTAGAGCCTTATATTGTGGCCGATGATGTGCCGACTGGACCGGGCGATAATTATCATCTTTCCAAAAATATGAACTTTATTGGTTTAGGTGGGCGTGGTGGTGGTTTATCCGAAAAAATTGCGGTTAAACGCCGTTGGGTGCATCCAATTTCCAATAAAATTCCACTAGATCAGGCGGCCTTAATTGAACCGTTATCAGTAGGTCATCATGCCTATGTGCGTAGTGGTGCAAAGGCTGGTGATATTGCACTGGTAGGTGGTGCGGGCCCAATAGGTTTGTTGCTTTCAGCAATTTTAAAAGCGAAAGGTCTTAAGGTCATCATTACCGAGCTAAGTGCAAAACGTAAAGAAAAAGCCAAAGAGTCGGGAGTCGCAGATTATATTTTAGACCCTTCAGAAATTGATGTTGTTTCTGAGGTCATGAAAATTACTAATGGCGATGGCGTCGATGTCGCGTTTGAATGTAGTAGCGTTAACAAAGTTTTAGATACTTTGGTTGCAGCAGTCAAACCAACAGGCGTTATCGTTATTGTTTCGATTTGGAGCCACCCAGCATCAATTAATGTGCATAGTGTGGTGATGAAAGAGCTTGATGTACGCGGTACGATTGCCTATGTGAATGACCATCAAGAAACGATTAAACTGGTTGAAGAAGGTAAAATAAATCTTGAACCTTTTATTACCCAGCGTATTCAACTTGATGATTTGATTTCACAAGGTTTTGAAACCTTAATTCATAACAATGAGTCAGCAGTTAAGATTATCGTACAGCCCTAAATAGATACTTAAACCTATAAAAAAAGAGCGAATCATCGCTCTTTTTTTATTAAAGTAAATTGTTGTCTTGGGCTTCAATAATAGGCGGTAATGGCTGTCCTAAAGAGCTTAGAGACTCTCGCTCAATCAAGCGTACAATTGAATCAAGCGGTAAATCATTTTCTTGCAAACCAAAAGGTTCTTCAATTTGAGCACTTAAGGCGTCTAAACCTAAAAACATATAAGCGATTAAGCCGACAATAAGCGGTGTCCAGATGCCCAAAGCTGCTTCAAGGCTAAATGGTAATATGAAACAGAAGCAGTAAACGGCACGGTGCAAAAGTACTGAATATGAATAGGGTAAAGGTGTCCCAGCAATTCGGTCACAACCTGCTTGGATATTGCCTAGCTCAACAATATGTCGATTTAAGGTGCTATAGATAATGTCACTAATTTCACCATCTTTGAGTATTTTAACTAAATCTTTTTGAATGTTTTCAAGTACAAATTGTGGTGCATTAATATGCTCGTTTAAATAATTAAGTGAAGAGTTAGTTAAATAGGCATGTTCAAGAAATTTAGTGGGTTCAACTGTTTGTTGACGCAGTCGATCACGCAATAAATTACTAAAAATTAAGACCTGATGAATTAAATGTTCACGTTGCTCATTCGATAGAACATGGCTATCTCTAACGATATGTCTGGCATTGGCAATTAGCGCACCCCAAAGTTTGCGGCCTTCCCACCATCGGTCATAACACGCGCTATTTCTAAAACCCGTACAAATTGACAGGATCACACCGAAAATCGTAAAACCAATTGCAGGTACGGTAGGGATTTGAATCCAATGATAATAAGAAAGAAAAACAACAAACGCTGAGATCAGAATAACAATGCTCAGCGCAGGCAGAACCTTCGGCAAAATTGTTCCTTTCCAAGCAAATAATAATTTAAATACATTGCTTTTATCACGGACAATCATATAAAGCCTTTGAACTAATGAACCTAATCAAGTGCAGTATGATACGCCTTAGACGAGATAAATACCTAGCTAAAGCTTATGCTTTTGTCTGTATCGCCAAAGAGTAGTGCGGCTAATACCAAAAATATTCGCGACCATATTCAGATTATGGTTATATTTTTCTAGAGCTGCCTGAACATTTTCAGGGGTAAGTTCTGCATTATTTTCAGGTAGTTTAACGTATTCGTCTGCATCTAATAGTTCATTTGGTAAGTCTTCAACTTCAATTTCGTCTTTACCATTAGCCATGGTTAATGCATAAAGCAGAGTGTTTTTAAGCTCGCGAACATTTCCTGGCCAGTCATAATTCAATAAAACTTGCATGGCTTTTTGATTGACATGACGTGGCATTGTATCGAGTTGAGTTGAGCTCTCTTTTAAAATCTGATCGACAATAAGAGGAATATCGACTTTACGCTCTCTGAGTGGTGGTATAAAAATTGGAATTACGCGTAAACGGTAGAGCAAATCGTGACGGAAACGCCCAGCCTTAGCTTCTTCGCGTAAAGCTTTATGTGTTGCAGTAATAATCCGGACATTGGCTTGAATAGGTTTCTCACCACCTACAGGGGTAAATTCACCTGTTTCTAACACCCGTAATAATTTAGCTTGAAGCTCTAAAGGAATCTCTGCAATTTCATCCAGAAAAAGAGTCCCACCAGCGGCACGTTCAAACACGCCTTTATGGTCACGAATTGCTCCTGTAAAAGCGCCTTTCACATGACCAAAGAGTTCACTTTCTAGAATATTGGCATTGAGGGCAGCACAGTTAATAGCCACAAAAATCTTATTTTTACGCTGGCTATAATCATGAATTGCTTTTGCCACCAGTTCTTTACCACTACCAGATTCACCGCGGACCAGCACTGGAAACTCTGTAATTGCTACTCTTTGAATGATTGAAAACATACGAGCCATTTCTGGTGAGCAACTATTGAAAACTTTAGCCAAGTCTTGCAATTGTTCTGTTAGCGTTGATTGACCAGCAATATCATTTTCTGTGCCAACTGGCTGTAAAATATGTAACTTGCCAATAATATGATGCTCGGCAATATAAATATCATGTTCTTGATAGATAAATCGCTTTCTTATTTTAGGAGTATTGATCTCAAGATATTGATTGTGATGATCTTGAGTAAGCGCTGCCATACTCTCAACAGAAATATCGTCTGTATTAAATTTATAGTGAATTGCGTGAGTCGTTGTGTCTGCTAAAAACAGACTCGCATTTGGAAATAAAGCCTTAAGTTGCTCAAATAATATGTAAAAATCTTGTTCTGACTCAAAATTTAACTTTGCCATTTCATGTGTTTCACAATCGTTTCATTGAAACATACTTGAGTTTCAAGGGAACATCAAGCTCAGTTCATTTTCTTATTTTAATTTTATTAATTAACTTAAAAATTTGATTTTTATATTTATTATTAAATTTTAAATAATTGGCACCTTATTTGCAAAATATAGGAAAGAAATAAATTATTAAGGTATAAATCATGTTCTTTAAGCAGTTTTTTGAGCAGGAAAGTTCGACTTATACATATATGCTTGGGTGTGAAGAAACACGAGAGGCTGTTTTAATTGATCCAGTCGCTTCAGATATAGAGATTTATGTAAAAGAATTAGAGCAGCATCAATTTACACTCATCTATACATTAGATACACATGTTCATGCAGACCATATTACTGCTGCAAATTTACTTCGTGAACGTTTCCATTGCAAATCGGTTTTACACCGAAACTCAGATGTAAGTTGTGGAGATATTTTAATTACAAATGGATGCATGCTTAAATTCGGCAACCTCAGTATTGAAGCGCGTTATACACCAGGTCATACCAATGCGTGTACGAGTTATTTAGTTGAAAACATGGTTTTCACGGGCGATGCATTATTAATTGATGGTTGCGGTCGAACCGATTTCCAGCAAGGTAATGCAGGCACACTTTATGACAGTATACATAAACAACTTTTCAGCCTACCTGACGACACTATTGTGTATCCGGGACACGATTATAAAGGTCGTCTATCTTCAACGATTGGTTATGAACGCTTAAATAACTCACGCCTAGGACAGAATCGCTCGCGCGAAGATTTTATTAAATTAATGAATAACTTAAATCTGCCATATCCAAAACAAATCGATAAAGCACTACCTGCTAATCAGGCCTGTGGTTCAACTTCACAATCATAATAAGGTGGCAATATGGAACTCAAACAAGTTAATCAAGATTTTTATGTTGCTGGTCAAATCACTGTCGATGAGGTCGCAAAAATTGCAGATCAGGGAGTAAAAACTCTGATATGTAACCGACCAGATGGAGAAGGTGCAGACCAACCCAATATAATTGAAATTGAAGAAGCAGCTCAGCAATATGGCCTAAAAGTAATTTATCAGCCTGTTACCAGTGGAAAAATTACTGATCAGCAAGTTGCCGAGTTTAAGCAACTTTATCAGAATGCCAAAAAACCTGTTTTAGCGTATTGCCGTTCTGGTATGCGTGCAATTAGTTTATGGGCTTTGGCCGAAGTTGACCCAAAAGATGCGGCGCTATTAGTAGAAATGGGTAATAAGCTTGGTTTTAACTTAAAAGGCCTAGTTCCACGCATTTTAAAACGTGATCATGAACCAGCCACAATTCCTTGTTATAGCGTTGTGATTGTTGGTGCTGGGGCTGCAGGAATTTCTGTTGCATCGAGCTTACTGTCTCGTGAACCTCATTTAGATATTGTCATTATTGATCCGGCCGATACTCATTATTATCAACCCGGCTGGACCATGGTAGGGGCTGGTATTTTTAAACCACAAGTAACCGCACGCTCTATGGCAAGTGTGATTCCTTCAAAAGTGAAATGGATGAAAGCTGCCGTTGCTGGATTCGACCCTAAGCATAGTCAGGTTATTTTAGAAGGATGCCAACCCATTCAATATAAGGCACTGGTCGTCTGTCCAGGCTTAAAACTGAATTGGCATGGAATTGAAGGTTTAGTTGAAACCTTAGGTAAAAATGGGGTGACATCTAACTATCGTTACGATTTAGCACCGTACACATGGGAACTGGTGCAACAGCTAAACGGTGGAAAGGCAATCTTTACCCAGCCGCCTATGCCAATTAAATGCGCCGGTGCTCCTCAAAAAGCAATGTACCTTTCAGCCGACCACTGGTTAAAGCAAGGCAAACTTAAAGATATCTCTCTTCATTTTTATAACAGCGGCGGTGTTTTATTTGGCGTTAAGGAATATGTACCTGCACTAATGCAATATGTCGAAAAATATGGATCTGAACTGCACTTTAACCATCAACTTGTCAAAGTAGATGGGCCTGCAAAAAAAGCATGGTTTAAGGTAGTGAACGATGAAAATGCAGCATTGGTCGAAACAGATTTTGACATGCTGCATGTTGTTCCACCGCAACAAGCCCCAGACTTTATTCGTGCCAGTACTCTTACTGATGAAGCAGGCTGGGTGAGTGTGAATCCTCAAACCTTACAACACACAGAACATGCCAATATTTTTGCTTTAGGCGATGTGATGAATGCGCCTAATGCCAAAACTGCTGCTGCGGCACGAGCACAAGCACCCATCGTTGCTGTGAATGTTATAGCCCAGCTCAAGGGTGAACAAAGCTTCTGTGAATACAACGGCTATGGTTCATGCCCACTTACTGTCGAGCGTGGAAAAATCGTTCTGGCTGAGTTTGGTTACGGCGGTAAGCTTCTTCCAAGTTTTCCAAAATGGGTGATTGATGGGCAAAAACCATCACGTTTGGCTTGGCTGCTTAAAGAACAGATTTTACCGCCGATTTATTGGCAAGGCATGCTCAAAGGCCGCGAATGGATGGTCAAACCTGAGCGAGGATAAGTAAAGATTAATAATCTTTACCCGAGCGCAAGACGAGAACTACGTTCGAGTTAAGAGGGTAAACAAAGCAACGCTTTGTCCTGAGAAGCGGTTGAAGCTTCGCAAGAAGACGAGAACTTACTCCCCCATTAACCAGCAGTCTACTGCAAACGATGTATATGCAATTTTAGGCTTTTGATATGTTATTACTTGTCGTTGAAGGCATTGTGATTGGCTTTTTACTGGGTCTCACTGGTGCAGGTGGCGGTATTCTTGCCGTACCTGCGCTCATGACCAGTCAAGGTTGGAGTGTGGCTCAAGCTGCGCCGATTGGGTTATTGGCAGTTGCTCTATCTACACTGATTGGCACCATTGAAGGTTTATTTAAAAAGATAGTTCGTTATCGTGCTGCAATCTGGATTGCCTTAATTGGTGCCCCTATGGCACATATCGGCATTTTAATAGCCAATGCGATTCCACCTGTATGGCTCATGTTAATGTTTAGCTTAGTCATGTTTACAGTGGGCTATCGACTTATTAGTAACCGAGTATCAGACTTTCATAATCCGCCGTGTCAGGTCAACCCAAGTACAGGACGTTTTATCTGGAATTTTAAAACGGGAAGCGTTCTTGCAAGTATCGGAATTATTGCTGGGCTTTTAACTGGAATGTTAGGGGTGGGTGGTGGTTTTGTAATTGTGCCAGCGCTTAGAAAAGTCACAAATTTAGATATGCATAGCATTGTTGCAACTTCACTTATGATTATTTTTCTCATTAGTGGAATGAGTATTGTGATGCATATTGCAGAGGGTTTTCACTATCCAGTAGCCATTACCAGTGCGTTTGCACTCGCATGTGCATTTGGTATGTTATTAGGACGCAGAGCTATTCGTTTTATTCCGTCTGCAATCGTGCAAAAAGTCTTTGCTTTAATGGTTTTTGCTGTCGCAATTTATATGGTCATTAAGATTGTTAATCTAACAAATATCTAAACAATATAGTATTTTAACCTTCTCTATAAATAGCAATTTTCCAAAGATGAGATGTTAAAATTATCTTTGGAAATTTGGTTTAAACCATATAAATTTTTGAGAAAGCGATATGAAGCAAATTAACGTGGCAATTTGTGGTTTTGGACGGATTGGGCAACAAATTGCAGAGCTTCTTTTAAATCGATCGACATACTATCAACAAAAATATCAAATTGATGCCCGTTTAGTGGGTGTCTGCAACTCATCATCAGGCTTAATTGATCAAGTAGGTTTACAAGCTACAAAGTGGCTAGATAAAACACAATATCAAGTAGGCTTAACTGGGCAAAAGTTTTTAGAACAGGTTCAGGCGGATGTCATTATTGAGACTGGCCCAAGTGATTATGTTACCGGTGGAAAAGGACTATTTTATTTAAATTATGCTTTAAAACATAATATGAATGCGATTGCAGTATCGAAAGGTGCTCTAGTCGTAGATGGTAAAAAATTAATTAACTTGGCACATCAGCACAATAAAAAACTATTTTTTAGTGGTGCCACTGCTGCGGCTTTACCAACTGTTGATTTATTTGAATATAACTTGGCTGGCTGTCAAATTTTAGAAATAGAAGGTGTCTTTACCGGAACCACAAATTTTATTTTAAATGATATGTTGCAACATGAATGTGCGTTTGCAGAATCTCTTGGAAAAGCTCAAGCAAAAGGGATTGCAGAACCTAATAGCTCTTTCGATGTAGATGGATGGGATACCGCTGCCAAGATTACGATATTGGCAAATACTGTTTTGGGAGCTGATGTAAAAATTCAAGATATTCCAAGACAAGGAATTAGCCATGTGACTGCCGATCATATTCGTGATTGGAAAAAAGAAAATCTAATTCCTCGTTTGGTGGGTTTTATTCATAATAAAAATCTGCAAATTCAAACAGGTGTTGAATTAAGATTAGTTCCAGCAAATCATCCTTTTGCTCATCTGCAAGGTTCTAATAAATGCATTCGAGTGTTAACTCAAGAAATGGGTGAGCTTGTTGTAAGTTGAGGAGCATCTGCACCATTAGCTACAGCCGCCGCGGCTTTAAAAGATTTCGAGTTGATGCTAAAAATGAGCTGCTAAAATTAATTATGATTTATAAAAAGCAGGCTTTTATGCCTGCTTCTCACAATTTTTTTGACTATTAAATAACTTTTTTCCAATTTCAAACTTACTGAACATTAAGTAATTGCCTAGTAAGATCAATAAAATTCCAAATAATGCATTTAAGGTCCACTCATATCCTTCAAAGAAGGTAGAAACAGTTAGAGCCACTAAAGGGAAGAGCAACGTGCTATATGCTGCTTTTGAAACACCAATTCTCCCAAC
The DNA here is from genome assembly GCF_025514355.1 of Acinetobacter sp. WU_MDCI_Abxe161. Classification (NCBI taxonomy): domain Bacteria; kingdom Pseudomonadati; phylum Pseudomonadota; class Gammaproteobacteria; order Moraxellales; family Moraxellaceae; genus Acinetobacter; species Acinetobacter sp. WU_MDCI_Abxe161. The sequence goes on along the minus strand of NZ_JAHPTU010000004.1, from coordinate 86,781 downwards.
CAGAGAAAAATAAGCAGAGAACCCAATAACTGTGCCAAATACAGCCAAGTAAAGTACCGAACTTAAAAATGGGAAATTCATTGGAGGCATTAAATCTTGGCCAGTAAATAAAGCTAAACTTAACATCACTGACGATCCATAAGTCATGGCATAACAGTTTGTTGAAAAAATATTTAGACCACGTTTTTGATGTCTAACACTAATCATATTTCCTAAAGAAAAACCGTAAGTGCCTACTGCACATAACCCAATACCCATTAATAACTGTGCATTAAATTGACTATTTATGAGATCATGCCAAAAGAGTAAAACGATACCACCTAAACCTAAAAGTGCAGCTGGACCAAAATTTGGTGAAGGTTTTTGCTTAAAAAAGATAAGCGCATTAATGGCATTAAAGAAAACAGCCATCGAAAAAATAACGGACTCTAAACCGCTATTTACATATTTAACGGCGGTATAAAAACAAATAAAGTTTAGGCCGAAAACACAAAGGCCTTGTAGCATACAAAACAAATGATCTTTTAAAGCAATTCGCTGTAATTTTCCTGAAAATAGTAAAACAACCCAAAGTAATAAGGCTGAAATGGCAAAACGCCATAAAATTGCGACGACAGGTGTTGCATAATGGCTCTGAACGGCAATTCCAATCCATGTTGTTCCCCAAATCAACACCACCGCAACATAGAGTAAAATATTCATAAGTTCATCCTCGATTACCAAGCTTAAGTATCTAGGAATACATAATTTTTCACGTATATATTCTTGTGTTCTACATGCAAGATCTTGCGTTTTTTATAGAACTAAACTAGCTCAATTTTGCTGAATATGGTTAACTTAAGCTCAATGAGATTCGTTTTAATTTTGCATGGCCTATCAAACTTTAGAACAGCTACAGCAATCTAAAGCCAAGCTTCACGAAACGGTGGTGCTTGATGAAAATATGCAACTTGCATTTTGGTCTAATCAGCAAGATCGTGTAAGTGTCTGTAGCGATCACCACACTTTAAGTCTGTATATTCAAGATGGCTATGAAAGCTATCAAAAAACACCTGCGGGCTGGAAAAATGGCGGTGGGCCGGGTCGTTTTTGCTTATTGCCTGAACATCAGGAGTCGACTTGGGATATACGAGGTGGGCTTAAATTCGTTCACTTGTATTATACCGACCAACATTTGCGTGATGTTGCTGAAAAAATATGGGACAAAGAACCCAATCAAATTGAACTTAATGAAGTTGTCTTTAATGACGATGAGCGGATTCGAGCGTTATATCAGTTTTTCCTATTAGATTGTGATTGGAAAGATTCAGCAAACCATTTACAAATGAGTACCACTGCCAGTTTATTGTTGAATCATTTAATTCGAAGATATAGCAACGTGAAGTGGCAGCAACCCGCCATTAAAGGTGGGCTGGCACCTCATAAACTCAAATATATTCAAGACTGGATTGAAGGGCATCTAGACCAAGCACTGACTTTGTCTGACTTAGCAAATGTTGTGAATTTAAGCGAATATCATTTTGCCCATATGTTTAAACAGTCTATGAATATGGCGCCTCACCAGTATGTCATGCAAAGGCGCTTAACTAAGGCAAAAGGTTTAATTCAGTCATCTCAGCTTTCTTTACAAGATATCGCGCTGGTGTGTGGTTTTAGTTCAGCGAGCCATTTAAGCCATCGCTTTAAACAGTTTTATGGCATAAGTCCTTCACAATTACGTTAAGCATTTCATGTAATTGGTTTATCTTGAGCTGCATCAAATGCAGCTCTTGCCGCATCAATATCCGCGATATGCTGCTGTGCCCATTGGCCTAAAGCAATTACAGGCTCTGTAAGTGAATGGCCCAGAGGTGTTAATTCATATTCAACATGCGGTGGAACTACAGGATAGACTGTACGTTTAACCAATCCATCTCTTTCTAAACCGCGTAAACATAAGGTGAGCATACGCTGTGATATTCCATTGATATTTCTCTTTATTTCAGAAAATCGATGAGGGCGTGATGCAAGTGTCATTACAATAAGAATGCTCCATTTTTCACCAACTCTAGCCAACACTTGACTGACTCTTTGGCAATCTGAGCTCTGTAAATCATGAGGTATGGTTACGGCCATATTACTTGGTTCCCTAAATGTGCCTTCTTGTGCATAAGAATAATAGTAGTAACATAATTAGTTCAAGTAACAATTTTATACTGTAGGTATAAACGATGAAACTACTTCAAATTGACACAAGTATTTTGGGTGAACAATCTGTTAGCCGCCAACTCACCTCATCTGTTATTCGTCAGCTCAACACAGCTTATCCAGATGCAGAAATTATTCATCATGATTTTGCTTTAGAGCCAATTCCTCATTTGTCTGATGCCGAGTTTTTGGCATGGCAAGGGGTGGAACCTAATAATGAAACAGCGCAACAACGTGTTGCACGAAACAGCCAATATTTAGATGAGTTTTTATCGTCAGATATCGTTGTGATTGGCGCACCTATGTATAACTTTAGCTTTCCGTCACAGTTAAAAGCATGGCTTGACCGACTATCTATTGCTGGGAAAACATTCCGTTATACGGAAAACGGTCCAGAAGGTTTAGTAAAGGGGAAACGTATTATTATTGCTTCTTCGCGTGGTGGAGTGTACTCGGCAGGTTCACCAGCCGAAGTTTTAGATTATCAAGAAACTTATATTAAAGCGTTTTTCAATTTTATTGGTGTGACTGATATTACTTTTGTGCGCGCGGAAGGTATCGCTTTCGGCCCAGCAGCACGTCAAGTTGCCTTAGATAATGCAGCAGCACAAATCGCACAATTAGCGGGTTAAAAATATAAACAGCCGAGCAGTAATATCATTGTTCGGCTGTGTCTATGGATAATCAAAAAAACTAAATCAATAAATAACTAAAAGAAAGTGACGGCTAGCCCAATCAGCGCTGATGCAAAAATCACATACAGCACGTTAATATTAAAGCGAAATAAAGCAATGAATGCAGCCACAGTAATGATGGCTGCGACAACATCAAAGTATCCTGAAAAGCCCTCTGGCCATAACACGTGATAGCTAAAAAATAATGCTAGATTTAAAATGACACCAACCACAGCAGCGGTAATGGCAGTGAGTGGTGCGGTAAACTTAATTTCATTATGGGTAGATTCAATAATGGGTGCACCCGCAAAAATAAAGACAAATGAGAAAAGGAAAGTAAACCAAGTTACAATGACAGCACCAAGTGCTCCAGCAAAAAATAGATGCTCGGGTCCAAGTAATGAATGATTAACACCCCCTAAAAAACCAACAAAGGCAACCACCATAATGAGTGGGCCAGGTGTAGTTTCACCTAAAGCGAGTCCATCAATCATTTGAGTTGGTGAAAGCCATCCAAAATGATTTACAGCACCTTGATAAACGTAAGGTAAAACAGCGTATGCACCTCCAAATGTGAGCAGTGCAGCTTTGGTAAAAAAACAAGCCATTTGGGTATAAGAGTGATACCACCCAAAATATGCGCCTAAAGCTAAAATTGGCAATAACCATAAAACGATTGCCACAAAAATAAGTTTAGCTAACCGCAACCAATGGAATTTAGCATGCTCTGGCGTTGGGGTATCATCATCAATAAATGCTCGGCCATAATCTTTTTGGCTGGCTTTATGTCCAGCGACTGAAGAAAAAAGTTCTGGATACTTTTTACTCGCTAAATAGCCGGCAATACCAGCTGATAGCACAATAAGGGGGAAAGGAAGCTTTAAGACAAAAATGGCAAAAAACGCAGCAATTGCGACGAACCATAAAAATTTATTTTTAAGTGAACGGCTACCTATACGGTATGTTGCATGAAAGACAATTGCGGTAACGGCAGGCTTTATCCCGTAAAAAATACCTGCAATAACAGGAACATCTCCGAATTTTATATAGACCCAAGATAGCCCAATTAAAATAAATAAAGAGGGCAATACAAATAAAATCCCTGCAACTAATCCTCCCGCAGTTCTATGCATAAGCCAACCAATGTAGGTTGCTAATTGCTGAGCTTCAGGACCAGGTAACAACATGCAGTAGTTCAGGGCATGCAAAAACCTTTTTTCGGATATCCAGCGCTTTTGTTCAACCAGTTCCTGATGCATCACAGCGATTTGTCCAGCTGGCCCACCAAAACTAATAAAGCCAAGCTTGAGCCAAAATAAAAAAGCTTGCCAGAAGGTGACTTGAATAATACTTTCAGGTAAAGGGAATTTTTCGTTTTCCATTTTTATCCCATCAAAAAAATTGATTCATATGAATCAAGAACATTAAAAACTAGTTACTTTTACTGAATTAAATAAGTTAGATGTACTATGCAGCTATAAGATACAGAATAAAAATGAATTTCTTATTATTTTAAAAAGATATTCTTCTAAAAAAATCTCTAGAAGAATATCTATCTTTTATTTTCTAATGATCATGTTCTAAATAATCAGGTTTTTTCGGAAGCGCAAGGCTACACAAGAAACAGATAATGAGCATGACAATCACATAAATAAAGAAGGTGTTTTCAATTCCAGCGGCTTTGAACTGCAAGGCAACCGAAGGTGCAGAACCACCAAACAGCGCATTCCCTACAGCATAAGAAAACCCTACACCTAAAGCTCGTACATGAGGTGGGAACATTTCTGCTTTTACCAAACCACTAATAGAGGTATAGAAACTCAGAATCATCATCATAAAAATGAGTAGCAAGGCAATAATAATCGGCGAATCTATATAATTAGGCATCCCAATGGCCATGACTGGATAGATAAAAATTGCAGATAATAAGCTAAATGCCAGCATTGAAGAACGTCGCCCAATACGATCCGAAATTGAGCCAAATACAGGTTGAGCACACATATAGACAAATAGTGCGAAGGTCATGATATAACCAACGGTTTTTCCGTCCATTCCTAAATTAGTTAAATAGGTTTTTGAATAAACAGTTTCTACATAAAATGTTAATGAACCAGCCGAGGTATAACCCACCACCAATAAAAAGGTTTTCCAATGCTTTTTAAAGAGTTCTCTTAAGCTACCAGATTCTTTTCGTTCGCTGTCTTGATGTGAAAGTGTTTCTTCTAAGCGGCTACGTGCCAGTAAAGATAAAATTGCGGCAAAACCACCAATAATAAATGGAATACGCCAACCACCATCATGTAATTGTTGCTCACTTAAAAACGTTAATAAAATAACGCCGAGTAAGCTGGCAAGTAATTGACCACCAGAGAGGGTGACATATTGGAAAGACGAGTAAAAACCACGTTGGCCTTTTAAACCCAATTCACTCATATATGTTGCTACGGCGCCATATTCACCCCCAACCGATAAACCTTGAAGTAAACGCACTACCAGTAAAAGAAATGGGGCAAATAAGCCAACTTGGTCATAAGTGGGTAGGGCTGCAAATAAAAAAGAACTCAAAGCCATAAGACAAATTGAGATGACCATCGATTTTTTTCGACCATGCCGGTCTGCAATACGCCCAAATACCCAACTACCAATAGGACGCATAAAAAAGCTTGCAGCGAATACCCCCCACACATAGATAGATTTAGTCGTACTATCCATATCTGGTGCAGTTAGAGCTTGAGTAAAGTAGGCAGCAAATACTGCATAGATATAAAAGTCGAACCATTCAACTAAATTACCAGAGGCTGCGCCTACAATCCCACGTATTCTGCTACGTTTTTCTTCCTGAGTGTATGTCATATTTCTTCCATCATTTTGCAGACAAAAACGAGGAATTTTTAGATATGCTGGATAGAAAAAAGAATGAAACTTTAAATATCACTCAATCCTGAGCATGTCCTTAAATTCCTAAACCTTCATTTTTTCTAATTTTAAAATTCGATTCTAGTGAGATTACGTCCTTTTGTTCGATTTAATGATATTTTTACCGATGATCGAACACTTCCTTTGTCTTAACTTGATAATTAATAGTATTTAAAATCAGTAAGCTAATTTAACAATATTATTTTTCTGTTCTATTTCTCCTGTTGAGTACCATTTCTAGCTTAAGTTTATTTTGAATATTTGGTAATGCTTAAAAAGTTATAGCGCCAATTTCTAAGAAAATACATGAAATTTATATAATGATAAGCCCATAAAAGTTGTATCACATTCACTTAATCGAAAAAATACAGAATAAGTTGTTTCTCAATATATGTAGGGGTATTCTTGCGTGGCTAAAAATAGGCTCAGTAGTTACTTCTAGCGCTTCAAATTATGCACGGTATGGCAGGTAGTTATTCAATGGAAAGACGTTCGTTAAATCTTCACTTCATGACATGCTCTAAAACAGCATTGGCTTCATCTATTGCACTCATAACATCTGTCGTTTATGCAAATGAAGCGGAGGTTTCCCAGCTCCCAACCATTACTGTTAACGCCACCCAAAATAATGATGCGCTATACACATCAAAGAAAGTTAATTTATCTGGTTTTCAAACTGGTGATGTAAAGAAGGTTCCGGCATCTATTACAACAATTACTTCTGAACGCATAGCAGATCAACATGCAAAAACCCTAACCGATGTGGTTGAAAATGATTCGTCATTGGGAGATGGTTACGCTGCTATTGGCTATTATCCAAACTTTGTAGCACGAGGTTTTGCACTCGATTTAGGTTCAAGTTATCTCATTAACGGTCACACCATACGTGGTGAGCAAAATATTGCTTTAGAAAATAAAGAACAAGTTGAAATCTTAAAAGGCATTTCTGCAATTCAAAGTGGAATGTCGACTCCGGGCGGCGTTGTTAACTATGTAACCAAAAGACCTGCCAATGTTAAAAACATTACTGTAGATGCAAATTCGGAAGGTGGCTATACACTGGCAACGGATGTAGGTGGTTTTGTTAATGATAGTTTCGGTTATCGAATCAATTTGGCACATGAAAGCATCCATCCAAATGTTGATCATGCAAATGGTAAGCGTGATTTTGGTTCAGTAGCTTTAGACTGGAAAATTAATGATCGCTCTAAACTACTGTTTGACATTGAAGCTCAGCATCAAAGCCAACGTTCGGTACCAGGTTATCAACTGCTTGATGGGCAAGAAGTACCAACAAATGTAGATCAAGATCGTTTGTTGGGTTATCAGTCTTGGAGTAAACCTGTTGTAAATAACAGTGTAAATGCGAGTTTAAAATATCAATACGCATTTAATGATCAATGGAATGGTAGCTTAAGTGCATCTCAAAGCCGTGTTGTGATTGATGATAATAGTGCTTTCCCGTGGGGATGTTATAGCGATATTTGTGAAGTTACTGGCTTAGGTAATACTTTTGATAAACACGGTAACTATGACATTTATGACTTCCGCAGCCCAGATGACACACGTATTACTAACCAGTTTACTGCTGGGTTAGATGGTCAATTTAATACTGGCAATATTCAGCATCAAGTTGCTTTTGAATTACAACGTACTTATAAAACCTTAAAGCGCCATACACCACTTAATATATTGGTAGGAACAGGTAATATCTATCAAGATACGATCGACTACAGTCCGTCATCGGAAAGTTTAGGCGAGCGTTACAAAGCTTTAGAAAGCGATCAGACTGCTTTTACCATATCTGACCGAGTTCAATTTAATGATCTATGGTCAACGTTATTGGGTGGAAAACTTATTCATCTTGATGAGCAAGCCTATAAGCCAGATGGTCAGCAAAGCCGAGACACAGATTTAAATAAGTTTTTACCGCAATTAGCGCTCATGTATAGCCCAACTGCTACGACTAATCTTTATGCTTCATATGCCAAAGGATTATCTGATGGTGGAGAGGCTCCGTGGTTTGCTAATAATGCCCTAGAAGTTCTTGCTCCTAAAAATTCTGAACAATATGAAATTGGGATTAAGCAGCAAATACGCAACTTCTTATTAACAGCAGCTATTTTTGATTTAAAGCAAGATAATCAATACAGCAAAGTCAATGCTGATGGAACATTTGATTTTGTTGAACAAGGTGAACAACACAATCAAGGTATTGAGTTGGGTTTAACGGGCGCTTTAACAGATACACTCGACGTAAGCTCTGGCATTACCTATACCAAATCTCGTCTTGTTGATATTGATAGTGACAGCTATAAAGGTCATCAAACTCAGAATGTACCGAAAGTACGCGCAACTACACAGTTATCTTATAAAGTACCTTCAATTGAAGGATTAAGATTACTGAGTGGTATGCAATACAGTAGCAGTAAATATGCAAACAAAGAGGGAACGGCAAAAGTAGGCGGGTACAGTGTCTTTAATGTTGGTGCTGCTTATAAAACAAATTTTGCTGGGCATGACACAACTTTTAGATTCAACATTGATAACTTATTTAATAAGAAATATTGGCGCGATGTAGGCGCATTTATGGGTGATGACTATCTCTTCTTAGGTAATCCTCGTACAGCTCAGCTCTCTACAACTTTTAGTTTTTAAACTTATAGATCAAATAAAAAAGGAGTTTATAAAAACTCCTTTTTTATTTCAGGAATTAAGCCGACATTTTGGGTTTAACCATATTATTAATCGACAAGATATCATCAAGCACTTGTGCTGATAATAAGCCCTCACTCTGAACTAGAGCCAATACGCTTTGTCCAGTTTCATTTGCGGTTTTAGCAATACGAGTTGTCGTTTCATAACCTAGGTATGGGTTAAGTGCAGTCACTATACCAATTGAGTTTTCAACTAAAGCTTTACAGTGTTCAGGGTTCGCCGTAATCGTATCAATACATTTACTTTGGAACATAGTCATTGCTTTACCCAGCAAGTCCATAGATTCAAACAGTTTGAATGCAATAAGTGGTTCCATTGCGTTTAACTGTAATTGTCCAGCTTCGGCAGCTAAAGTTACAGCCAAATCATTTGCAATGATCTGGAAGCAAGCAAGGTTCATCGCTTCAGGAATAACTGGGTTCACTTTACCTGGCATGATCGAACTACCCGGTTGACGTGCTTCTAAATTAATTTCATTAATACCAGTACGCGGACCACTTGAAAGTAAACGCAAGTCATTGGCAATTTTTGAAAGTTTAGTTGCGGTACGTTTTAATAAACCAGATAAAAGAACAAAGTCGCCCATATCTGAAGTTGCTTCGATTAGATCAGGAGCAGACTTAATTTTCTTACCAGAAATTTTTGCAAGTGCCTGAATCGCAAGTTCACGGTAACTATATTCAGTAGTAATTCCCGTACCTATCGCTGTACCGCCAAGGTTCATATAGGCTAAAACATTTGGAATAAGCGTATTAATTTGCTCAAGGTCTTTTTGTAAAGTTACCGCAAAAGCGCCAAACTCTTGACCTAATGTCATTGGCACAGCGTCTTGTAACTGTGTACGACCCATTTTTAAAATATGAGCAAATTCTTGAGATTTATTGCGGAAACTTAAAATTAAGTTATTAAAAGGAAGATTTAGTTCATCTAAACTTAATAACAAACCTAAGCGAATCGCAGTAGGGTACACGTCATTTGTTGACTGCGACATATTAATGTCGTTATTAGGATGTAGATATTGATATTGACCCTTAGAATGTCCCATATATTCTAAAGCCACATTTGCCAATACTTCATTTGCATTCATATTGGTTGAAGTACCAGCACCGCCTTGCATCATATCAATCGGGAACTGGTCGTGAAAATTCCCACGAATAAGTTGATTACAGCTGTATTCAATCGCTTCAAATTTAGTTTGATCTAAGCTTTTAAGATTATAGTTCGCCTCAGCACAAGCAAGCTTTACCATGGCTAAAGCTTTAATAAGGTGAGGGAAATTTCCGACCTTGCTTTGAGTTAAATTAAAGTTTTCTAGAGCACGTAATGTTTGAACTCCGTAGTAGTCGTTATTATTGATCTCTCTATAACCAATAAGATCCTTCTCAATACGGGTGGTAATTTCAGCGTTCATCATTAAACTTCGAATTAGTAAAGAAGATAATTCATATTAGATTTCGAAATGCTTCACTACTAATGCATTTATCAAGTTAATTATGCATTTTTTGCATATCAAATTTTTAATTTTATAATGAATGCATTAGGAGATTCCGTTTTTAGCTATCAATTCATATGAAATTTTTCTATTTAAATTAAATACTTAATATTAAGATAAATTTAATTTTATAATTTTTTTATAAAGTGAAGAATTGTCTAATTTTTTGAAATAACCCTTTAAAAAATATAAGACTGATTAATTTAAGTGAAATATCAACTTAATTATTTATATTATTGACTTTAAAAGTGAAGCCTATCTAACAAATTTATATAAAAATGTGATGCATTTCACATAAAAAACACTATAATACGAAAAAATTTTAGTTTTAAGTTTATGTTAAAAATCACAGCCGCATTAATTATCTTGGGAAGTTTTACATACTATGTACTTTTCCATGCTGAAGAGAAAAGTGAGTCTAAAACTTCTCGTCTGCTTAAAGAAGCAGAGCAATCTATCGCTTCTGCTGAAACCTCTGTAAATAAGGCCAATAGTATTGTACCCATATCTTATAAGTAGCCGCAGTTGTTAGGCTAACCTTTTATATCATCCATCAAAATATTGTTTTACTTAAACTTTCTTAAAATTTTAGGTAAAAGACTGTATGTATAGAGACAAAATTCATGAGAATGAAGTTTATCGCCTATGATCCCAATTCTGGGGAAAAATTAAACTTAAAAGAGCATATTCACCATATAGATAAATACACCACCTATATCTTTTTTAGCGATGAAAAAGACAATATGGTGTTCAATCCCCAGAAAAAGCAAGTTTTTGAAATTACTCAATATACTTCTAATATGATGGTTGAAATTTCAAGAAAGTTATATTATCTCATTGGTGAATATTAGAAATTCAGTCTTAGATTAAATACTTTAGTAGAATAGTCAGGTTTTTTTGGTTGAGCTATACTGCAAACATATCTTCTGATCTAAATGAATTTATTAGTCAGAGAGCTTAAACCCTGAAATAGGCAAGATATTAATTTTTTTGTTTTACAGTCCGTATTCTTCCCCAAGGTGCGGACTTTTTTTATTAAAAATAAAACTTGAGTAAATCTTGGGATTATTTCTGTTTTTTATTAAGGCGAAATTTGTTATTTACTTGAATTATATTAACCTTAGTTTTTGATTTAAAATAATTTTTAGAGTAATAATTTTATCTTTTTATGAGTTGTTGAGTTAAATCAAAGTCTTTTATTCTCTTACGCTCGTTTCTATGTCAGAATTATTCAATACCTATTTTTATTGTTTGGCTTTGCCAATCCTCCATCGCATTTTTGCAGGTACTCCCATGTTTTATAGTTTTTATTCATCTATTCAGCTATTTCTTCAGCTTCCCAACCAGACAAATTAAGGACATAAATATAAAAAGGGAATGCATAAAATGAACTTAGAAGTACGTTGGGTAGAAGACCTTTTAACATTAGAGCGTGAGCGTTCTATTTCAAAAGCAGCCGAAAAACGATTTATTAGTCAATCCGCGTTTACACGTAGAATTCAGCAAATAGAAGAGATGATTGGAGCTGAAGTTATTATTCGAAATAATAAAAATAATATTGAATTTACCGACATTGGGCGAATTATGTTGGTCATGTCTAAAAATATTGAGAAGCAGGTAGAAGAAACAGCCAAGCTGATTAAAAATATCAAAAATGAAACCGAATCAACGATTCGTTTCTGTGTTGTCCACTCATTAGCATCAGGTTTTTTGACTACTTTTTTAAAAAAATTCCCAACGTTTATGCGTGATTTAAAAATTGAAATTGTCGCGACGAATAGTGGTGAAGGCTTATCTCTTTTAAAGGAAGGTGCCTGCGATTTTATGATTTGTTATGCAGATCGATCTAATATTAATCGGGTTGGTGATGATATTTTAAGTGGCATCAAGATTGCCGAAACAGAGATTGTTCCAGTATCAGCTACCGAGGCCGACCATACGCCTAAGCATACAATTCAGAGTAATTTTTCATTACTTGCTTATAGTAAGCATGCATATTTACGAAAATTGGTAGATCAACTAATCGAAGGAAAATTGATTTATAAAACTTTATATGAGACTGACAATGCCACCAATTTGAAAGAACTTGTGCTACAAGGTCTAGGTGTCGCATGGATTCCAAAAATTAATGTAGAGGAAGATCTCGCTACCGGAAAATTGGTCATGTTGGATCATCATGAGTATTGTCTGCCACAAGATATTTATATTTTTAAAAATAACTTGAGTGATAACAAATCAGTTCAGCAAATCTGGAAGGGCTTCCAAACTCAGCATGATTAAAATTTATAATGATATGTGATGTATTCAACATATTTACATACAAAGTAATCAATTAAAGAGTTCATACCTTTGTCTTTGTGATGAAAGGCTTTATAAAGCATTGCTCATGGTCTAGATTCTTTGTTAATTTAGACCATATATCAATAATTCAGAAATTTAGTGGGCATTTTTATATATGCTGTATCTGATTTCATTCCTTTTGAATGGATTATTTGATCCAGACGGAGACAATTTTGTTTGATCTAGATAGTAGATTACTAAATATTTTTTATCATATTTATCGGTTTAAAAGCGTTTCAATGGCTGCCGATGCTATTGGCCTTACACAACCGAGTGTTAGTAATGGACTCAACAAAATCCGTCAGCATTTTAATGATCCACTTTTTATTCGTGTTGGAAATGAAATGATTCCAACCGAATTGGCTAAAGAAATCTTTCCGCTCATTAGTGAAGTGATTGATAAAGTTGAAAGCATTAATAACTTTAGTGTGAACTTTGATCCGCTAACTTCAGATCAGCTTTTTACAATTGCCATGACAGATGTCTCTCATCTGGTTTTATTACCGCAATTAACCAACTATTTGAAAGAGAAAGCGCCTTTAATTCGTTTGAATATCCGTCCGATTACGCCAGAAACTAGCTATCAGATGGCAAATGGTGAAATTGACCTCGCAATTGGCTTTTTACCCCAATTAGAAGAAGGCTTTTACCAACAAAAGTTTTTTAAACAGCATTATGTGGTGATTAGCTCTAAAAGCCATCCTCGTTTAGATCCAAATAATTTTACTTTAGATGATTATATGCGCGAATATCATATTGATATTGATGCAGGAATCGGGCACTACCATATTAAAAATGAATTACAGAACAAAGGATTGGATCGAAATATTTTAATTCGACTACCAAGTTATTTGGGCGTAGGATTAGTTGTTCAAGAAACAGATGCAATCGCAACGGTGCCGTATTATTTAAGCCAAGTCTTATTGGTGAGAGAAAATTTACAGATTTTACCGGCGCCTCTAGACTTCCCAACTTATGATGTTAAACAGCACTGGCATATGTCTTGCCATCATAAAAGTAGCCATAAATGGTTCCGACAAACCTGTTATGAACTTTTTAAAGTCTAAAAAAGAAGGTGTAAGAAAAACGCTTACACCTTCTGCGTGGTTTTATTTTTAGATTTCAATTGCGACAGCTGTAGCTTCACCACCACCAATACATAATGCGGCAATACCTTTCTTTTTACCTAGGCGCTTTAAAGCATAGATAAGAGAAAGAATAATTCTTGAGCCTGTTGCGCCGATAGGATGGCCTAAAGCACAAGCACCACCATGTACGTTAACTTTTGTTTCATCAATACCGAGTTCATGAATTGGTGCCATTGCCACCATTGCAAAAGCTTCATTAATTTCCCAAGCATCTACCTCGTCAACTGACCAACCAGCGCGCTCTAGCACTTTTTGAATTGCACTAATCGGAGCAATGGTAAATTCACTTGGATGCTGTGAGTGAGTCGAAGTTGCAACAATTTTCGCCAAAGCATTTAAACCATGGCTTTGAGCATATTCTTCAGTGGTGAGTACTAACGCAGCAGCACCATCAGAAATTGAGCTTGAGTTTGCAGCAGTAATTGTTCCATCTTTACTAAAAGCTGGGCGTAATGTTGGGATCTTCTCAAGATTGGCTTTTAATGGTTGTTCATCTTGGTCGATAACTTCAACACCTTTACGTGTTTTTACTTCAACAGGAACAATTTCTTCTTTGAAATAACCTTCGGTAATCGCAGTTTGCGCTTTTTTAAGTGAAGAAATTGCAAAGTTATCCATTTGCTCACGTGTAAAGCCTTTAGTGTTTGCCATGTCTTGCGCAAACGAACCCATTAAACGGCCTGTTTCAGCATCTTCAAGACCATCTAAGAACATATGGTCCTTAATTTCACCGTGCCCCATACGGTAACCACCGCGAGCTTTCGGCAGAATATAAGGAGCATTGGTCATAGATTCCATGCCACCTGCAACAATAATATTGGCACTGCCTGCTTTTAAAGTGTCTGATGCCATTAACACCGCTTTCATGGCAGAGCCACACAGTTTATTAATAGTCACTGCACCGACATGATCAGGTACACCAGCTTTACGCATCGCTTGACGAGCAGGACCTTGGCCAATACCTGCACTTAATACGCAACCAAAAATAACTTCATCTACTTGTTCAGGAGCAATACCTGCACGTTGAATCGATTCACGAATGACAGCAGCGCCAAGATCTGGTGCAGTTAAAGCAGATAGGCTACCTTGAAAACCGCCCATTGCAGTACGGCTACCTGAAACTATAACAATTGAACTCATCTTAATATCTCTTATTGATGTATTTGCTAAATTTGCCTTTAGTCGAACTAAAGGCGCCAATAAATTAAAAAGTGGGTGAGGTGTAGCTAAGCGTTCTTCCAAAGAACCACAATAAAAATAAAACTAACGGAAAATGCACAACAAGCTGAGTGACTGTAAAACCAATCACATCTTTTGCTTTTAGTTTTAAAATACCTAACATTGGAAGCATAAAGAATGGATTGATTAAGTTCGGTAAAGCTTCGGCTGCATTATAAATTTGTACAGACCAGCCTAAATGAACTTTCAAATCATTTGCTGCTTGCATGACATATGGGGCTTCAATAATCCATTTTCCACCGCCAGATGGCACAAAGAACCCAAGGATGGCAGAGTAAATTCCCATCACAATTGCAAAGGTTTCTTTTGAGGCAATTGAAACGAAAAACTCGGCTATATAATGCGACAGCGATAAATCCTGACTATTTAAAGCTTGTGTCATAATAAAAGCGATGCTTCCATAAAGTGGAAACTGAATTAAGATTCCTGATACAGCAGGAACTGCCTTTGAAACAGCATTTAAAAAGTTTCTTGGCGTTCCATGCAACGCTAACCCAAGCATTAAAAACACAAAGTTGTATGTGTTTAAACTTGAAATAGCGATGATTGGATTACTTTTTGAAAATTCAAAAAACATCCAGATTAAGCCTAATGCCACCACAATAATCGTTAAAATAGGCGAGTTTTCTAACCAGTCGCCTGGGCGTGTCGATTTTTCCTCGTGTGGTTTGTCTTCTTCAAACTGCACATCAAAACTGTCAATCGTTTTAACATTATTACCTTTTGGAGCTGACCAGTAAGCAATTGCAATTGAAACAATCACCAAAATAATAGTCATCGCAATAGATTGCCAAAGGAAAATCGTTTCAGTAAATGGAATAACACCAGTTAGGTTGTAAATTGACTCAGGTAAACTAGTTTTATTCGCTTGAAGCTGTGCTGCCGAAGAGCTAATTCCCAGTGCCCATGTTGCTCCCATACCAATAATTGCCGCCGCTGCCGCTGCACGGTAATCCATGTTCAGCTCTTTACGTTTTGCTAATGCAATCACTAAAAGTGCAGTAAGAATCGTGCTTACTGCCCAATTGACCAGTGAAATTAATAAGCTGACAGTTGCAACTAAAACAATAGCACCACGTCCAGAATTTGGAATACGTGCCATTTTTTGAATCAGAAACTTTACGGGCTTAGATACAGAGACGACATAACCCACAATAATGAGCATGGTCATTTGCAAGGTAAAAGGAATAAGACTCCAGAAACCATTACCAAATGAAGTTGCTACATCATGTATCGGCGCACCAATACCCAATGCGGCAATAGAGACAATAATGACGCCAAGTAGAGCAAAAATATATGAATCAGGAAACCATTTTTCAGACCAGTCACTAATCCGAAGAGCAAATCTTTCAAAAATTCCTTGCTGTTTTTCCATAGCTGAAAAAATCCTTCTCGTTCTTATTTATAGACAGCACATCCGGTGCTTAAAAGGGTTAAGACTTAAGCTCACCTTCTAACTTAAGTCTTATCTCGCTAACTAAAAATTAAAATTTACGCGACTAATGTTTTGTGAAACTCAACACCTGTAGCAGCTTGAATCTGTTCAAGCGTGACATCTTTAGCTAGTTCAATGAGTTCTACGCCTTGTGGGGTAATATCCATTACACCTAAGTCAGTAATGACTCGATGAACCACGCCTTTACCTGTCAAAGGTAAACTACAGTTTTTTACGATTTTTGGCGTACCATCTTTTGCACAGTGTTCCATAAGCACCACAACTTTTTGGACACCAACAACCAAGTCCATTGCACCACCCATACCTTTGACTTTCTTACCCGGAATCATCCAGTTAGCTAAGTCACCATTTTCAGAAACTTCCATTGCACCTAAAATCGCAATGTTGACATGGCCACCACGGATCATGGCAAAAGATTCTGAGCTTGAGAAAAAGGCAGCGCCGGGACGTGCAGTAACTGTTTGTTTACCGGCATTAATTAAATCAGCATCAACAGTTTCTTCAGTTGGAAACTCACCAATACCTAAAAGGCCATTTTCAGATTGAAGCCAAACATTAATATTTTCAGGAATATAGTTGGCAACTAAAGTAGGTAAGCCAATACCCAAATTGACATAAAAACCGTCTTCGAGTTCTTGTGCAGCACGTTGTGCCATTTCATTGCGTGACCAAGCCATTTTATACTGCCTCCGTGCGTATAGTTTTTTGTTCAATGCGCTTTTCTGGCGTGGCATTGAGAATGATGCGGTTGACATAAATACCTGGTAGATGAATCTCATCCGGATCCAGTTCACCAATTTCAACAACCTGTTCAACCTCTGCGATAGTAATTTTTCCAGCCATCGCACATTCAGGATTAAAATTTTGAGCAGTTTTACGGAATACTAAATTACCCGCTTTATCTGCCTTATATGCTTTAACAAGAGCAACATCTGCAGTTAAAGATTCTTCTAAAATGTAGTTTTTGCCATTAAAGATACGTTCTTCTTTACCTTCAGCAATGAGTGTACCGACACCAGTTTGTGTGTAAAACGCAGGAATTCCAGCACCACCAGCACGTAACTTTTCAGCTAAAGTGCCTTGTGGGGTAAGTTCTACATCAAGTTCACCATTTAAATATTGGCGCTCGAACTCTTTGTTTTCACCAACATAAGAAGAAATCATTTTTTTGATTTGTTTGGTTTGAAGCAGAATACCTAAACCGAAATCATCTACACCTGCGTTATTTGAAATACAAGTGAGACCAGTCACACCACTTTGCTTAACTGCAACAATGAGTTTTTCAGGAATTCCGCATAAACCGAAACCGCCTACAGCAAGTGTTTGGTTGTCAGCAATAACGTCTTTCAGTGCTGCCTCTGCATTGGCATAAACTTTATTCATTCTATTGTTATCCTATATCCCTTAGTAATCTTAGTTTTAGCATCACAATTCGTGTTATAGAAGTTAATTTTTTTAAAGGATTAATAAGTATAATCAATGAATGGTATCAAATTACCGACAAAAGATCAGACTAATATAAAGCAAAATAATTTAAAAATTCATCTCATGGCATTGAAAATTATAATAATTAATAAATTTAGCTTAAGCGTAGGCTTAGCTCACCATAAAAATGCAGTGTTTAATTTTTTAAAATTTATATTGAACTAAAGCCTCAATAAATTGGGCAGAAATATTTGAAATTTCAAAGTTCTTTTTATAAACAATTCCTACAGTCTTATGAATAGCTTCATCTTTTAACTCAATCAAAACATTATGTTCTTTATCAATGTGTTTAGCAAAGTGTCTAGGAATAGCACTTACTCCAATTCCATAAGCCACAAAACTTGAAAGTGATGAAATTTGATGACATTCGACTTTTAAATCGAGCGTTATATTATTTCGCAAACAATTTTGCTCAACTAAATATCGAACAATTGAAGGTTTTTGCAAAGTTACAAATGGGTTTGAACAAAGCTCGTGCCATGTGATAGAGGACGATTGAGCAAGAGGATGAGTCTTAGGTAATAGAGCCAAGAAGTCTTCTTCAAACAGAGGTTTAAACTCTAAGCCTTCGGTAAGGTCTGGTTCAAAGCAGATGCCAAGCTCGAAGATACCATCTTGTACTTTTTCTATAATGGTTTCATTTGGAATATCGTGAATTGAAAAGTTCAGGTTGGGGTGAAGCTCTAAAAATTGATGAATCACTTCAGGCAAAATTGCATGAGTCACGAAGGGCATTGAGGCGATACTTAAAGTTCCACGATTAAGCTTAAAACGTTGTTTGACATCGTTTTCCATTTCGTCCCAATTGGCGAGTAATTTTTTAGCATAGGGAATAAGGGATTTACCTTCTTGGGTAAGCTCGACACGGCGTGTATTACGATTAAACAACTTTCCGCCTAATTCTTCTTCTAGGCTTTTGATGGTGAGGCTTAAAGCAGACTGGCTTAAATGTAGCTCTAGTGATGCATTGGCATAGTTGAGGGTACGTGCAAGAGCTAAAAAAGCTTTTAATTGTTTAAGCGTCATTTCATTCCTTTAGATTGCTCAGCTCACCTAGAAGGGTAATTTATACGAAAATTTTTCTAATATGATGTTTTTTGACAAAAAATTATGAAAAAAGTAGAGAACAATGTGCTGAGCTACTTTAGTAAGTTATCCAAGCAGAATTCATCAGTGTTATTTGCAAAATATAGAGCCATTCCAACGACATGAAAAAATAAATAACCTAGCCAAATTGCTTGAGGAGCAACTTTTAAGCCTTCTAATAAAATAGTTGTTGAGTAAATTGCTACTAAAAAAGTGAATAAGATGATGTATATAATACTCGCTACAAACTTATATTTTGGTGCTAATTGAGGAACTTTATACCCAATCAAAATTTGCATACCGCAATTTATGATCAGTGCAAGTATAGCTACAAGTATTTGTGGCGCATTTAAAAATTCTAAAGAAAGCTGTTCAATGATGAAAATGATTTGCCACAGCACAAACAGGCCCAGAGGGTATAATATAAATTTAAGCCACATAGTTTTTCATTTTCTTATAAAAATTTATATCGGCATTCTATTGAATAACGAAGATAAAATAAATACTTTTTTCAAAAACTTAAACTACTCACGGGGGATTTGTATTATCCTTAACTTTTAAATTTAACTCGTTATTAAAGTGGATAATGTCATGAGAAAAATCATTTTTTTAGGGTTAGTTTTGAGTTTAATTGGGTGTTCAACAGCCCCAGTTGTTTCAAATACAGCAAAACCAATACCTAATGAGAGAGTGTACAATCAGAACTATTTAAAGAAACAGACTCCTGAACAAGCAAAAGTTACTTTTTTAAGAGATAAAGGTTTTCTAGGATCTGGCTGTACTCATGATATTTATGTAAATAACGAAAAAGCACTCTCAATTCGTTCAAACGAAATAGCTACCATTTATCTTGAGCCTAAATATTATATCTTTAGATTAGAAACTGGTGGGGGAATGTGCCCTAATATCGCAACTTCCCAAGAAACAGAAGTCAAACCAGGAGCAGAGATAGAATATCGAATTTTACTTCCATCTGACTTTAATTTAAGACTAACTCGAATGAAATAACAGAGTAAGATCTTTTGTCTAAGGTAAATAAGTAATATTAGATTTTAATTAAACCCACTTGTCATTAAGTGGGTTTTTCTTAATTGCCAATAGATTATTAATCTCAGCTAAGAAAATATTTATCAAATTAATTTAAAAAATATATTATTTAATTGTCTTTATTAAATAATATATAAATATTAATTAAATTTACTCAATAATTAATAAGTTTTATCAAACAATAATAATTTTTAAATATTTGAATTTTACCAACCATGCAATATAAGTATCTGTATTTTATGTATATTATAAAATTTAAATAAATTACATTGTTTTTAAATATTTTAGTGATATTTTATTTTTAAGCTCATTTGCCTATTACCACACATAGATATTGTGATTTTCATCATTTTAGGTTTGGGATAACCTAAATATCTTTTGGTAATTTTATTGAACCTAATATCTATTCTTTAGGGAGAAAGAATATATGTGGGAATTATTTGTAATTCTACTTTCACTTGGGCTGTTAATGTATACAGCTTACAAGGGCTTTTCTGTCATTCTCATGGCACCCATTTGTGCCTTACTTGCTGTTCTACTCATTAATCCAGCCAATGTTTTACCGTTTTATTCGGGTGTATTTATGCCCAAAATGGTGAACTTTATTAAAGATTACTTTCTTGTGTTTTTGCTGGGGGCAATTTTCGGTAAAGTCGTTGAAATGTCAGGAATTGCTGAGTCTATTGCTCGAACTATTGTGAGATGGATTGGGGCAAAAAAAGCAATTTTAACCGTTGTACTTTTAGGTGCAATTTTAACCTATAGCGGTGTGAGTCTTTTTGTTGCTGTATTTGCCATTTATCCATTTGCAAACCAGCTATTTAGACAAGCGAATATTCCAAAACGATTAATTCCGGGAACCATCGCGCTTGGAGCATTTACCTTTACCATGGATGCATTGCCAGGTACGCCACAAATCCAAAACGTAATTCCAACCACATTCTTTGGCACCAATATTTACGCCGCACCATTTCTAGGAATTATTGGTGCAATTTTTGTTCTATGCATGGGTTTGGCTTACTTAGAATGGCGTCGCCGCGCTGCTGCAAAAACAGGTGAAGGCTACTCTGGCTTTGGAGTAGACAATACCTCATCTCAAGAAATTGAAGGCGATATGAACTTGCAAAATAATGGAAGTACGGCGCGTCAGTTCTTAGCTTTTGTACCCCTCATTCTTGTTGCTGTAATGAACAAATATTTGTCTAAAGCAATCAAAGAGTGGTATCCAAATGGTTTTGATTTTGCCACTGTCGGTCTAGCGGATTACACCGTAGATGTTGCTAAAACTGGTGCGATCTGGGCAGTAGGCCTTGCACTTATTGTCGGGATTATTTCTGCAATTTTATTTGATTATCAGCGTGTAGTGACGAATTTCAAAGAGGGCATTAATGCCAGTATTGGCGGCTCACTTTTAGCGGTGATGAATACAGCTTCTGAGTATGGTTTCGGGGCAATTATTGCGTCATTACCAGGCTTTGCTCTGATTAGCCATGCAATGAGCAGTACCTTCACAAATCCTTTAGTGAATGGGGCTGTGACCACAACCGTTTTAGCAGGTATTACCGGTTCAGCTTCTGGTGGTATGAGTATCGCTTTAAGTGCAATGGCTGAACATTATAACGCCGCGATTTTAGCCGCCGGTATTCCACCAGAAGTTATGCACCGTGTGGTTGCGATGGCATCGGGTGGTATGGATACACTTCCGCATAATGGTGCTGTTATTACTTTACTCGCTGTTACTGGGTTAACCCATAAACAATCTTATAAAGATATTTTTGCAGTCACGGTAATTAAAACGTTAGCGGTATTTGTGGTGATTACGGTCTTTACCGTAACGGGTATTGTTTAAATCAGCGCGTTATAAGTATTAAGGAGTAAATAAATGACAAAACTTTTAGACGGTAAGGTCGCTTTTATTACAGGTTCTGCAAGTGGTATCGGTCTAGAGATTGCTAAGAAATTTGCTCAAGAAGGTGCCAAAGTTGTTATTTCTGATATGAATGCTGAAAAGTGTCAAGAAACGGCGAACACACTTAAAGAACAAGGTTTTGATGCATTATCTGCACCATGTGATGTGACCGATGAAGATGCTTATAAACAAGCAATTGAGCTCACTCAAAAGACCTTTGGTACGGTTGATATCTTAATTAATAATGCCGGTTTTCAACACGTTTCATCTATTGAAGAGTTTCCAACGGCTGTTTTTCAAAAGTTAGTTCAGGTTATGTTAACTGGGGCTTTTATTGGTATTAAACACGTTTTTCCAATTATGAAAGCTCAGAAATATGGCCGTATTATTAATATGGCCTCAATTAATGGCTTGATTGGTTTTGCTGGAAAGGCAGGTTATAACAGTGCTAAACATGGCGTAATTGGCCTAACAAAAGTTGCGGCATTAGAATGTGCGCGTGATGGCATTACGGTAAATGCTTTATGTCCGGGGTACGTAGATACACCACTGGTTCGTGGGCAAATCGCAGATTTGGCTAAAACGCGTAATGTGAGTTTAGACAGCGCACTTGAGGATGTGATTTTGGCAATGGTTCCTCAAAAGCGTTTGCTATCGGTTGAAGAAATTGCTGACTATGCAATTTTCCTTGCGAGTAGTAAAGCGGGTGGAGTAACAGGTCAAGCTGTGGTTATGGATGGTGGTTATACCGCCCAATAATTTAAGTATTTTATAAAAGCCGCTTATTTTAAATAGGCGGTTTTTTATGCGTTAAAATTTACCATAGTCTACTGTTCAAAATTATGATTTAGCTCTACGATATTGGCTTATAAAAAATCTAATAAAATAAGTTTGTTAAGGTATAAAATTATACTTTAAAGGTATTTAACTTATTTCCATTTTTAAAATCTAATAGAGTGTGAGAAAGTAATCTTTACTCTCTTTCTTGATTATATATTTTTCAGGAAAACTCGCCAATTTACGGATATTAATTGGCATACAAGTTGCTTTTTAGCAATAAGTTATTTAGCTAGGTGAAAAGGATATGATATCACTCAGCCAACAGATGGAGCTCAATCATTATTCACGCAAAGCTGAATTTGCGCAGAATTTGATGTCCACGATTTGTGGTGAACACCGTCTAGATACAATTTACAAAGATACTCTCGATTTTCACTATGACGGAATGCGTTTGCCTAATAAAAAAATGGCAATCGGTACAATCAGTTATGGTGCAAACGTTGCCATTAACATCTCAAATTTAAAGGCTTATAGTATTAGTTTGCCGATACAAGGTCGACAAGCTCTCAACATTCGTGGCGCTCACTATCAATCTGATGAAAATAGAGGCCTTATTGTTTCAAATAACGATCAACAAGATTTGATTATCGATAAAGATTGCAGAAAATTTCAGGTGGTTATTCCTGAGCGGAGTATGCAGATTGTCCTTGCAGATCTACTAAATAAACCTATAGAAACTCCTATTATTTTTAATCCTGAAATGCATCTGGACTCTGAGCAACTCATTGGTGCATGGTGGAAGAATATTCAAAATTTTGTACAGTTAAAATCGCAATATAGCAATTTTTATGGTTTGCAGATGTTGTCTGAAGACTACGAAAATTTTGTCATTAAAGCACTGTTGTTGTCTCAAGAAAATAATTACTCTGAAGCCTTAAAGTCTCTCTCATATCAAGATGAGCCAGCATATATCCGTAAGGTCCGTAATTTTATTATTGAACATGCCCATGAAGAAATCTGTGCAGAAGACTTGCAGCGTCTGGCTGGGGTTTCAAAATCAAAATTGTATGACGAGTTTCAACAATACTACGGCACCAGCCCAATGTCATATTTGAAAAAATATCGCCTCCAACAAATTTATAAGATATTAAGTACAACAGGAGCAGATAGAAAGGTTTCTATTTCAAAGCTTGCGTATGACTGGGGCTTTAACCATTTAAGTCGTTTTTCTCAAGAATATCGCGAAGAATTTGGCGAAAATCCAAGTGAAACTAAAGCTAAAATTTTCTAATATTTAACTTTTCGCAATAAAAAACTGATTTAATTACTTAAATCAGTTTTTTATTTTATTGCTTAATTTTAGATACTTTCTTCGAGCTTTAACACTTGTTTATTTTTAGATTTCTCATAAATCACTTTGAGACTAAGTGCAATAAATGAGATGAAAGTTGGTAAAGCGAGAATAAAGAAAATACCACTTAAGCTCAGGTTAAAAGTAAAAATGAGCGAGCCAAAGAAAGCACCTAAAATTGCACCGATACGACCAATACCATGCATCCATGAAACACCAACCGCGCGGCATACTGCCGGATAGAACATAGCTGCAAGTGGCAGTAATGAGGACTGTGCACCAGCAAGTAAGGCACCAATTAAGAAAATAGTAAGACCTAACAAGAAAATATTTGAGCTCACCAGACCTGCAACAATGAATAGTCCGAAAGCGATGAGATATGAATATTTAATGACTGTAGTTGGATTCAATTTATCCATGTACCATCCCATAATGGTTGCGCCAATCACACCACCAAAAGGGAAAATCGCGGCAATTAAACTAAACTGCTGAGTACTAAAACCTGCTGTTTTTAAAATCGTCGGCATCCAGCTTGTTAAAAGATAGAACACCAAAAGACTAGTAAAGCAGCAGAGCCAAAGCATGCTTGAACCCCACAGGTATTTTCCTAGAACCACTTTAACCGGATTTTCATCTGAAGCATTTTCTGCTTGAGTTAAAACAAGTTTTACAGGTTCTTGAAAAGAATGACCTTGAATATCTTCTAAAATACGCTGAGCTTTGCCTTGTTGATGACGTGTAATCAAATATTGAGTTGATTCAGGTAATTTAAGTAATAAAGCAACCACTAAAATGAGGGGAATGCTTCCGCCAATAATAATCACTTTTGCCCAGCCATAGCTTTCTAACAAATAAGCTGACAACACACCGCCGCAAGAAATACCCAGCATGAAACCACAGCCAGCCAGACCAGTTAGGAATGCTTTACGTTTTACAGGCATATATTCAGAGACAATGGTACTGATGTTTGGCATGGCTGCGCCTAAACCAACACCTGTAATAAAGCGATAAATCATCAAGTCTTGAGTTGAATTAGCAAAGCCACACAAAATTGTAAATATTGAAAATAAAAGGCTTGTAAAAACAATGACGCCTTTACGTCCAAACTTATCGGACAAAGGCCCTGAAATGATTGCACCAATTGACATGCCGACTAAAGCAGCACTTAAAACCGGAGCAAGTTGAGGTTTGGTAATTCCCCAGTCATCCAGTAATGCAGGAGCGACAAAACCAATAATTCCTGTGTCTAGACCATCACAGAAGAAGACAAAAAAGCCTAGGATAAAAACCATCCACTGTAATGGAGACAGTTTTTCGCGGTTGATAATCGTGTTTGCATCTATCGTTTTCATACGTATTCCTTTTTTAAAATTTTTTGTTCCCTGAGTAATTCAATGCATTCGTTACACAACATGTGTTCTTGATTGAACTATTTTTAGCCAATAGCCACTATCCAATAAGTCCTAATCTTCATCCATTTTTTCCAAATTAGATAAAAAGTATTAATTTCATTGTTTAATTTAATTCTTTGAAATATAGCTGTTTCTTGTCTTTTAATTTTTATCCAATTTGATGAGTTTTGATAATTGCGCAGAGATTGGATAATGCTTGCAGCTTTTGGACAGTCTAAAAAAATATTCGGATAGAAGATAAAGCCATAACAATGTCAGGAGTTGACACTATGGCTGGTCAAACTATTCAAATTAAAACTGCATCTGGAAAGCAGTTCAGTGCATATCTAGCAACACCAGAAACAGGAAAAGGACCGGGTGTGGTGCTTTGTCAGGAAATCTTTGGGGTGAATGCAGCAATGCGGGAAAAGGCCGATTTTCTTGCAGAAGAAGGCTATACCGTTTTAGTACCTGATTTATTTTGGCGTGTAGCTCCTAATATTGAACTGGGTTATACACCAGAAGATTTTCAAAAAGCTTTTGAACTTTATCAGCAATATGACGAAAACCTCGGTGTTGAAGATATTCAAGACAGCTTAGCTTTTTTAAAGACACGACCAGAATGCGACACCTCTACAGGTCTCGGCGTAGTGGGCTATTGTTTAGGTGGAAAGCTAGCTTACTTGGCAGGCTGTCGACTTTCTGAAGTGGCATGTGCCGTAGGTTATTACGGTGTAGGCATTGAAAAAGCCTTAGATGAGTTAGCCAGCGTAAAGGGGCGTTTGGTTTTACATATTGCAGAACTGGACCAATTCACACCGCCAGATGCGAGACAAGCGATTGTCGATGCAACCAACCAATATTCAAATGTACAAGCTTATGTTTATGAAGGTGTTGATCATGCCTTTGCACGACCAAAAAGCAACCATTACCACAAACCTTCAGCACGCTTTGCTCACGAGCGTACAGTAACAGCACTACACGACACGATTGGGCCGAAATATGACCTAGTCGCGCTATGGGAAGAGCATATTCGTCATGAGTTTGATACACGTGACGTGCCAGCAACCATGGCAACAATGGTTGCTGAACCTTATGTCAACCATATTCCAACTTTGACTGGCGGTGTAGGCCAAAGCCAGCTTGCTCGTTTTTATCAATATCACTTTGTTCATCAAAACCCGAAAGATATGAAGATCACTTCAATCTCTCGTACGGTTGGCTCAACGCAAGTGGTAGACGAGTTCATTATGAGCTTTACACACGATGCTGAAATTGATTGGTTATTACCGGGTGTAAAACCGACTGGTAAATACGTCGAAATTCCAATGTTAGGTGTAATCCAGTTTAGAGGTTCAAAGCTGTGCCATGAGCATATTTACTGGGACCAAGCGTCGGTGCTCGTTCAAATTGGTTTATTAGACCCAACAGGCTTACCAGTTGCAGGTGTCGAAACAGCACGAAAACTTCTTGATGAAGATCTTCCTTCAAATACGTTGATGCCATCTTGGTCAAGTAGCGAAGGCAAGCCAGTCAAGTAAGGAGTATTTGCAATGAATATAAATTTAAAAGGAAAAGTCGCTGTGGTAAGCGGCGGCGCAACACTCATTGGTAAAGCAGTTGTGCAAGCCTTAGTCAGTGCAGGTGCTCATGTCGCTATTTTAGATATTGATGCCAAAGGTAAGGCGATTGCCGAAAGCTTTAATCATGACGTGATGTTTATTCAAACCGATTTAACCAGCGATGCAGCTGTTCAACAAGCCGTGGCGGATATTCACCAACATTTAGGTGAAGTGAGTTATTTGGTCAATCTAGCATGTACCTACTTAGACGATGGCTTTAAATCCTCACGGCAGGATTGGTTACAAGCACTCGATATTAATTTGGTCTCTACAGTTGAGTTGAGCCGTGCTTTTTACAATGACTTAAAAAAACAGCAAGGTTCAATCGTTAACTTCACTTCTATTTCGGCCAAAGTGGCACAAACAGGACGCTGGTTATATCCGGTTTCCAAGGCTGCGATACGTCAACTCACACAAAGCATGGCAATGGATTTTGCTGTCGATGGTATTCGCGTCAATTCAGTTTCTCCGGGTTGGACATGGTCTCGAGTCATTGCAGAAGTCAGCGGTAATAACCGTGAAAAGGCCGATCGCGTGGCAGCCGATTATCACTTGCTAGGCCGATTAGGTCATCCCGAAGAAGTCGCTAATGTTGTTTTATTTTTATTGTCACCTGCTGCGAGCTTTGTTACCGGAGCAGATTATGCGGTCGACGGTGGCTATTCAGTAATGGGCCCTGAAGGATCACAGCCCGCTATTCCGCGTTTAGCCGAATAGCACAGCGTTTTAAAAGCACATTTAGAAAATTATGGAGAATATTATGCGCCGTATTGCAATTGTTGGAGCAGGACAGTCTGGTTTACAGCTTGGTTTGGGTTTATTAGATACAGGCTATGACGTAACCATGATCACCAACCGAACTGCCGATGAAATCCGCCAAGGCAAAGTCATGTCAAGCCAGTGTATGTTTCATACCGCTTTACAAACTGAACGTGACTTGGGACTAAATTTTTGGGAAGAACAATGTCCAGCCGTAGAAGGCATTGGGCTAGCTTTAGTTAATCCTGAAAATGGTGGTAAAGCATTTGAATGGAGTGCTCGTCTTGAGCGCTACGCTCAATCGGTCGATCAACGCGTCAAAATGCCATATTGGTTGGAAGAATTTGAACGCCGTGGCGGTCAATTAGTAATTCAGGATGTGGGAATAGAAGAGTTAGAACAACTCGCAAACGACTACGAGCTTGTATTACTCGCGGCTGGTAAAGGTGAAGTCGTTAAACAGTTTGAGCGTGATGATGCACGTAGTGTGTTTGATAAACCACAGCGCGCTTTGGCATTGACCTATGTCAAAAACATGAAGCCAATTTCACCTTATTCACGAGTGACTTTTAATATTATTCCCGAAGTTGGCGAATACTTTTCTTTTCCGGCACTTACCGTGAATGGTCCTTGCGACATCATGGTGTTTGAAGGTATTCCAAATGGACCAATGGACTGCTGGCAAGATGTGAAAACACCAGAACAGCATATGCAATGCAGTTTGGACTTACTCAAGAAATTTGTGCCTTGGGAATATGAACGCTGCACAAATGTTGAGTTGACCGATGCTGGTGGTTATTTAGCAGGACGTTTCCCCCCGACCGTACGTAAACCCGTTTTAACCTTACCGTCTGGCAAGAAGATTTTTGGCATGGCAGATGCCTTGGTGGTGAATGATCCAATTACTGGCCAAGGCTCAAACAATGCGGCTAAGTGTAGCAAGATCTATTTCGATGCCATTTTAGCTAATGATAATCAAAGCTTTAGCGAACAATGGATGGTTCAAACCTTTGAGCGTTATTGGGCTTATGCAGAAAAAGTCGTGGCTTGGACCAATAGCCTATTAATGCCACCACAGCCCCACGTCGTTGAACTATTAGCAGCCGCAAGCCAAAACCAGAGCATTGCTTCCATTATGGCCAATAACTTTGATGACCCGCGCTCTTTTGCCCCTTGGTGGTTTGATGCAGATCAGGCTCAGACATTCATGGCCTCAAAAACCGCAGCAAAAGTGGCTTAAGGTCAAAATATCAAAGGGAGAGTTAAAAATGGACACAATTGAAACTTTAGCTTTACAAGTGATTAATGCTGAAAACCCAAGAGAAATTCGTAATTTACTTGGACAATTCGCAACGGGTGTTACTGTGATTACCACACGTGGTAAAGATGGCCGGAAAATAGGTATGACCGCCAACTCTTTTTCTTCACTATCTTTAGATCCACCATTAATTTTGTGGAGCCTTTCAAAAACGGCACCAAGTTTATCTGATTTTGTAGAAGCTGAATATTTTGCCATTCATATGTTGGCGCAGGAGCATCACCAGCTTTCGGGGCATTTCGCTCGAGGTGCTGAAGACAAGTTTGCCGGCGTTGCCCATCAGCAATGCAAGGCAGGTGTTCCAATTTTGACCGATGCACTCGCAACCTTGGTTTGCCGCAATGTAAATCAGTATGAAGGGGGAGATCACCTGATTTTTATTGGCCAAATTGAACAATACCAACAACGCCAAGGTGAACCATTGGTATTCCATGCAGGAAAGTATCGGATTGCCGCTGAGCATCCAGAATTAGCAGGTTAATTCACCACAATCACGATCAATCCGGTCGTGATTTTTTATAGGAAATAAGAAGATGAAAAGCACTTTAATTAAACATGGATTTTTAGCAGGGACATTGTTGGGTTTGCCATTGGTTACACATGCCTATGATTTACCGACCGTAAATTTAGGCATGACCAGCTTTCTCGATGGCGGATTACCCGCTGGGCCTGGCTGGTATGCTCAAACCTATTTTCAAAATTACGATAGCAATAAACTAGTCGATGCCAATGGACAAAAACTCGGTTTACCTAAAACAGATTTAAATTATCAAGTATTGGTTGAACAGATTAGTTATTTATCGAATGTCCGAGTAAAAGATAAAGCCAGTCTAGGTATGAATTTTTTAATTCCTTTTGTCAGCAAAATGGACATGGATGATGGCTTGAATAATGCTGCCATTAAGGCCCAAAGTGGCTTTGGGGACATTATGATTGGACCGTTTATTCAATTCGATCCAGTCATGGGCGCACAAGGACCGAGGTTTGTACATCGTTTTGAGTTTCAGGTGAATTTACCTACTGGCGAATACGATCAACAAAAAGATATTAATCCAGGTAATAACGCTGTTTCATTTGATCCTTATTGGGCTGCCACATATTGGTTTAATCCCAAATGGACCGCTTCAACACGCATCCATTATCTCTATAACTTTAAAAATCATGACCCAAGCTCTGCTTTTGCTGGAGCAAATGATATGCAAGCTGGGCAAGCAATTCATGCAAACTTTGCAACAGACTATGCCATTACCGAACAGTTCCGCTTAGGACTAAATGGCTATTGGCTAAAACAAGTGACAGATACTGAAGTAGATGGTGAAAAAGTCAAAGGCCGACGTGAACAAGTGTGGGCTATTGGCCCCGGTGCGATGTATAGTTTTTCTAAAAATGACCATTTAGTTGCAAATGCTTATTTTGAGCAAGATGCTGAAAACCGCCCAGAGGGAACACGACTGCAAGTTCGTTATGTCCATCATTTCTAAGTCATAAAAAAGCCTTTTATATTCATCGATATAAAAGGCTTTTCTCTATTTGTTTTAAGAAAAAATTGAAGTAATTAAGCCTGAGCCTTCACTGTGACCAGATCGGCGGGTAGAAGAAGGTAATTCGCCATAACGGCGTTTATACTCTTGAGAAAAACGGCCTAAATGAGTAAATCCCCATTTAAATGCAACGTCTGTGACCGATAGATTTTCATTATGCATGAGTTCTAAATGAGCTTGTTCAAAGCGTAATTCCTTTAGATAAGACATTGGGGTTGTCCCCAAGTAATTTTTAAAACCAGTAAATAGTGTTCTCACGCTCACGCCTGCATGTTCAGCTAAAATCTCGACATTAAGCGGCTCATGTAAATGTTCTTTTATGTAGGCTTCTGTGCGCTTCACGAAATAAGGAGATACTGTTTTTTCTTTATGCTGATCTATTTTATGTAATGCGTTATTGGGTTGCCCATAAATGAGGGCATTAAACAAATTTGACTCAAATTGTTTAAAGGCTAAAGGATGATGAAGCGGGTGTTGCTCGCATGCCAAAGCATCCATCAAGGTTCTAACCAACTGTAAAAAATAGGCTCCACTTTGTGTAGAAAAGTCTAATTTTGGGTCGAAAACGAGTAAGTTGTTCTCTGAATCGGCAATGTGTTGACGGCAATGGTAAGTAAAATCATCTTTTGAAACTTTTAAAATGAGCTGCGGTGAGTTCGCGTGCCAGCGCATACGTAACGATTGCTGAGGAGAAATAAGAGATGCAACTTGAGAATAAGAAATAAACCTTTGTGAACCAAACTCGATTTCTGCATAGCCTTGAGTTGGAATTTGAATTAAGTAAAAGTTATCCAGATGATCTGGTTCAATAATGACGTCCGCACCATATTCCAAACGACTAATAGACAATGCACCTGTTTTAACATGGTGCATGGTTGCACTGAAATCTCGCTTCTGCTGAGAGATTTTAAGATCATGCGGTTTAAAAATCTGCCCTACATTTCGGCAAGTTTCACTTAAATCGTGATGATCAAACACCAGATTATGATTGGTAAAGATAGACTCATTTTGAAAATGACGCCCACTGAGTTCTGGGGAGTTGGCTTGGTTCATATATATCCCTTTTGGCTCACTCCTGTATTTACTTGTATTACAAAAGCCTTAAAACTTCGCTGCACAGCAAGTAAATACGGCACTTAAAAAATTAAGTTACTCGCAAATTACAATGAGATATAAGCAAAATACAGACCAATTTAACCGCTAATTAATATGATTTTCTCAAATTTTAAGTCAGATTTTGTCCATCAATTTAATACATTTGAGAAATAGAATAGGGGGATATAAAAGGTGCTATAAGTTAATCTCATCATGATCTTATTCCTTAAGATCTATCAAAATTTATAGCAAATCCGAGTGAGCTGGTCAATTTTATTTTGTCGGAATTTATTGTTTTATATTATTGATATATATTAACTTTTAATTTTTATGCAAAAATTCAATATACCCTTATAAGAGTATATTGAATCATCCCATGTTTGAGTGGTTTTTAAGCTATTTATACTTTTAACGTGATGTATTGCTCTGTAAAAACTTCTCGCTGTAGATACGATAGTTTTGCAAAGATTGCTCATCTAACCAATTTTTTACGGCTTCAATCATAGGCGGTGGGCCACATAAATACATATCAAAAGCTTGTTCAGCCAGTTGATCTTTATTTAAGTGCTCATGGATATAGCCTGCTTTGCCTTGCCAAGCATCAGTTGCTTTAGTCACAATTAGGTGATAACTAAAGTTTGGTAACTGTTCTGCGTAGGCGTGTAAACGCTGTTGTTCACATAAGTCTGTTTCACTATTTACACCGTAGTACAACTGAACTGCAGGTGAGTTTGGTTGATCAACCAAGTTATCTAGCATTCCTAAGAAAGCTGATAATCCTGTTCCACCTGCAACAAAAACCAGTGGTCGTTCTACTTCGCGCAAATAGAAACTACCAAGCGGTGCTTCAATGAATAGGGGTTGTCCAACCTGACAGCGATCACGCAAGTAATTACTCATGACACCGTCTGGCAACAGACGAATTAAGAATTGCAATTGATTGGTTGCGTTTGGTCTATTGGCAAAAGAATAAGAGCGCCAGTCTTCAGTATCGGGAATTTGCAAACGAGCATATTGACCCGGCAAAAACTGAAGTTGTGCAGCATGACTGCTTGCATCAAGATGTAAGATTGCTGTCGTTTCAGAAACCAGCTCAACCGCAGTCACTTTGGTTTCAATTTTTAAAGTATCACCAGCGTTACAGATAGCAGAATCATGATCAAAATAAAAAGCTGCATCTGATTTTACACGCGTCTGGCAAGCTAACATTTTTCGCTCAGCCAAATCACGTTCACTTAATGCATCTTCATCAACATATTCTTGTTCATAAAGACCAGTTTCACACTGTCCCTGACAGGTACCACAAACACCTTCACGGCAGTCTAGCGGCAGGTTAATTCCTTGGCGAACTGCTGCATCAAGCAGCAATTCGTCGTTATTTACCGAAATGAAAAAGGTTTTGCCATCGGCAAAGTTAAGTGCAACTGAATGTCCCATTTTCATTCCCCTTAAACGTGATAGAAGTCTAAAACGGAATCAATTTTGTCGTTCAGCAAAATGCTGTGTTGACGACGAATACGGAAACCATCTGCGGTTTGACGTAAAAGATAAGTCGCGTGTCCGTAAAAACAGCCTTCTAAGCCTTGACGGTTATAAAGCGTTTGCCATGCAACTTTTGCTTCAATTAATCCATCATCCAGTGTTTTAACTCGAATGTTGTTTATGCTGTGCAAAGTACGTGGTAATGGTGTTGCAGATGCCGCTTTTCCGGTACGAATACGGAATACACGATCTTCAAGCCCTGTACGGTCTGCATAATAAATGTATGACAAACCCTGATTTGGATCTTGAACATAGTTATGGTCATCAATCCACTGTGGAATATGATATTCACTATCTTCATCGTAAAGGTCTAGATAGGCATCCCAGTCATAAGCATCGCAAAGCTCTGCCTTTTTGTACAAAAACTGAGATACAGCAAAATGTAGTTCTTGTGACATGGTTACACCTCATCCATTACGGCATTGTTTTCAAAAGTAATATCTTGCATTTTCAATGCTTTTTTGTTTAAGCCGTCGAGCATTAGGCGTTGCCAATGTCCATGTTGGTTTACATAGAGTCCTTCATGGGTAAACTCACGGCCAGTAATGACAGGTTGAATGCCTAAGTCTTGTGAGTTTTTGGTCGCGCCATATTCCCAAGACTGACAACCGCGAGAAATATCGCTCCAACGTTCAAGGCGTGCCTGAAAACCTTTTTGTTGTTCACGGAATTCAACTAGATCATCCGGCGTACCAAGACCCGATACATTAAAGAAATCTTCGAACTGGCGAATACGGTTACGGCGTGCTTCCGCAGATTCACCTTTAACACCAATACACTGACTAATGACTTCGGTTTTATTCCATGCCACTGGACGAACAATACGAAGCTGTGAACTAATCTGGTCCATAAAGAATAGGCTAGGGTACAAGTTCAAATTTCTTAAACGATGCATTGCCCATTCAGCATATTTGTCCCCATATTTTTCGACCATATATGGCATAACCGTGCTGTAGCCCGGACGAACTGTCGGATTCGGCATATCACTGAATAAAACACTATGACCATTTTTGAAGCTGAACCAGCCATCGTCAGTTTCTGAGTCACCCGCACCTAACTTGCTATAGTCAAGCGTATCGAGTTCTTCACCTTTTGATGCATTTACTTGTTGACGGTGTTGGACTGTAGATACATAGTTATAGTGAACAGTGCTCACATGATAGCCATCTAAGCCATTTTCATTTTGTAGCTTCCAGTTACCCGCAAAGGTATAAGATGACTTGCCTTGTAGTACTTCGAGTTCACCTGTTGGCGACTGGTTGACCATTAAATCAAGGAACAGTTTGGCATCGCCCAAAAAGTCTTCTAGAGAATCTGTTGCTTGAGTATCAAGGCTTACAAATACAAATCCACGATAGCTGGCAATACGGCCTTGTTTTAAGCCACGGCTTGATTTATCAAAATCTTCACAATATTCGCTTGGGGCTTTGACTTTAACCAAACGGCCATCTGACTTATAGCACCATGCGTGGAATGGACAAGTAAATGTAGACTGATTGCCTTTAGCAACCCGTGTTAAGGTTGCGCCACGATGTTCACAAGCATTGACCATCGCGTGTAATTCGCCTTTACCATCACGGCTTACAATAATCGGCTGACGACCAATTTGGACTGTTAGGAAATCATGATTGTTTGGAATTTCACTTTCGTGACATGCATAAATCCAAACCTTTTCAAAAATAAGTTCCATTTCCAAGTCAAATAGTTCAGGCTCGGTAAACATATTACGTGCAATACGAAACACGCCATCGTTAGGACGGAAGTCGATACATCCATCTATAAAATCATTCCATTGTTTTAAATTAGATGAGGTCATTTGCTCAATCCTCCATTCATTCAGCTTTTAACTGATTGAACCGCGATTAAGCCACGGCCTCTATCCGTTTTTTCCAGATCTTTATCCACTTTGTGCAGATTTGATTTTTTAAATGAACTCTTTTTATGAAAGAGTAGCGATTTAAATTTGTATGTGTTTTAACCTATTAAAGTTCCTTATAATATTAATGAGCATAAAATGAAATTTTGTGAACTAAGCCCATGAAAGAAAAAAACTTAAAATTACAAATTAGAATTCTTTTAGAGCAGAATATTGCATTTGGTCCGGGTAAGGCAGACTTACTTGAAGCAATTGAAAGAACGGGGTCGATCTCACAAGCTGCAAAATCTATGAATATGAGCTACCGCCGTGCATGGCAATTGGTCGATACAATGAATCAGTGCTTTCAAACGGCTTTAGTTGAAACTCAAACGGGCGGAACACATGGTGGTGGAGCAGCCGTTACAGCTTTGGGCCAGAAAGTCTTACAGCATTATCGGCAAATGGAAATTAATGCTCGACAAGCTTTAGAACATGATTATCAAATCATGAGTAGCTATTTAAAATGCTAAATGAAAACTTTCATAGCGACTCAATTTTTTAATGTGGTATAGCTTTTGCTTAATATAAATTGCACGCTGAAAAAGCACTGCTGCAATTTTCAGTTACACAGACAATGGCATCTATTCTGCACGATCGTAAAAGATGGTCTGGAATAGGCGTTTTTTATTGCGTATCTAAAAAAGTAGCTGGCATAAACGACTGATCTTTATGGTTATCTCTATGTGATTTTTGGCATAGGGATGACCATAAAACCAATTAAATTATTCACTAAAGTTTAAAAGAAAATAAGTTTTATATAGTGCTCTTAAATGGTTAGCCTCACTACCGAATGCACCAAAATGAAGTTTTAAATACAAATTGCGCTATTTACCTTCATTCCGATCATCTATATTTGACGAATTATGCTTTTCATAATTTTTGTATGGCGCTATATTCTTGGGTATATATCGCTGCAAAAAACGACAACATGGTAAGACATAATGGTAAGTGCTAGAAAGATAAAAAAATTAGCTTTAGCTTGTTCGGTGCTCAGCATAGGATTGATGTTTAATGTTTCCGCTAAGGCTGAATCAGTTACTGTTTATGCAGCAGCCAGCTTAACCAATGCAATTAATGATTTAGAAAAAATTTATGAAAAACAAAATAATATAGAAGTCAAAACTTCATATGCAGGCTCATCGACATTAGCGAAACAAATTGAAGCTGGAGCACCCGCAGATATTTTTATTTCAGCAGATTTACAGTGGATGGATTATCTACAAAACAAAAAACGAGTAGCTGCTAATGACCGTATAAATTTATTAGGCAATCGTTTGGTTCTAATTACTCCAAAAGGGCAGTCACTAAACGTAAAACTAGATAAAATCACCGATCCAAGCAAAGTGTTTACCGGAAAGATTTGTACAGGGGATACTAAAAGTGTGCCTGTAGGCAAATATGCTAAACAAGCTTTTACCAATTTAGGTTGGTGGAGCCGTATTGAGCCAAAGTTAGTTGAAACAGAAGATGTTCGAGCAGCACTAAATTTTGTTGCGCGTGGTGAATGTCAGGTTGGGATTGTCTATGCAACTGATGCAGCGATTAGTAAAGACGTAAAAGTAGCTGGCGTATTTCCAGAAAATATGCATCCGCCAATTACTTACCCTATAGGGATAATTAAAAAGAATCCGAACTCAACAAAGTTCTATCAATTTTTACAAAGCAACCAAGCTAAAGCCGTATTTAGAAAATATGGTTTTAGCGTGTTGGTTCCAGTTAAACCATGATGTTTTCTTTAACCCCAGAAGAGCTCAGCGTTCTGCAACTTTCTTGTAAGGTTGCAGCAAGTTGCCTTGTGGTCAGTATTATTCCTGCGATTTGTGTAGGATGGTTTTTGGCGCGTAAAGAGTTTTGGGGTAAGTCATTCATTGAAACATTGGTATTTTTACCTTTAGTGTTACCGCCAGTGGTTCCTGGTTATTTGCTTTTACAAATTTTTGGGAGCCGCGGCGTTATTGGGCAATATTTGGCACCGCTTGGAATTGATTTTGCATTTAACTGGAAAGGCGCCGTTCTTGCTTCTGCAGTGATGGGTTTCCCGCTATTGGTTCAATCTATTCGTCTAGCAATTGAACTGGTCGATCAGCGTTTAGAAATGGCAGCAAAGACATTAGGTGCCTCATCTTTAGGGGCTTTTTTTCATGTCACTTTGCCTCTGGCCAGCAGTGGAATTTTAATTGGCGCTATTTTATGTTTTTGCCGCAGTTTAGGTGAGTTTGGGGCTACCATTACCTTTGTGGGTAATATTTCAAATGAAACACGAACTTTGCCTCTAGCCATGTATAGCCTAATGCAACAACCCGATACCGAGACCGCTATTCAGAGGCTTATTGTTTTGTCGCTAAGCGTGGCTTTTTTAGCGTTATGGTTTGCACAGTGGTTTCATCGTTATCAAAAGAAGCGTTTAGGACGGTGAGATTATGTTGATTGAATGCCGTTTTGAGCTACAAATGGGTCAATTTCATATTGAACCTAGTTTCCAGTCGGATGTTTCTGTTATTGGGCTATTTGGTGCCTCTGGGTCAGGTAAAACATCAATTCTACATGCCATTGCAGGGCTGAATACTCCACGTAGCGGGCTCATTAAAATACAGGATCAAACGTGGTTTGATTCAGATCAAAAAATTAATTTGAGTACGCAAAAGCGTCATGTTGGATTGGTTTTTCAAGATGCTCAGCTTTTTCCGCATAAAACGGTAAAGCAAAACTTATTATTTGGTCTTAAGCATCTTTCTCAACAAGAACGTCACTTTGAAGCAGATTATATTATTGAGTTATTAAAGTTAGGGCAATTATTACAACGTATGCCCATCAAACTCTCTGGAGGGGAAAAACAGCGCGTAGCCCTAGGACGAGCATTGTTATATTCACCTAAACTGTTACTGCTTGATGAGCCTTTATCAGCACTAGATGCGAATCATAAAGCTGAAATTATTCCTTTTTTTCAGAAAGTAAAAGAGGAAATAAAAATTCCGATGATTTATGTGAGTCATGATATTCAAGAAATTAAACAACTGACCGAAACAATGTGGATTTTATAATTTTTCATATTCCACACATTATTTCAGTCTGGTTAATTCATGGTTGTTAGCTAGCCCATAAACTGCCAGTTGGAGCAGATTTTAGGCGATCTTGGGCTTGTTGATAAAAACGCCAGAAAGCGAAAGCAAAAATAATAGCTAAGAAATCAACCACTAATATTTCTCCGCTATGTACCCATAAGCCACTTTGAGGAATGAAGTAAGCTAAAAGGGACGTAAGCGGAATCGCAAATAACCCTAAAACCAAGGTTAACAGCAGTTGTGGTAGAGCTTTTGCATAGCCAATCACAAAGGTATAAATCAAACTCAGTAGGAATATCGCATAATAACCATACATAAAGAGGTGATTCATGCTTTCAATGTTAAGCGCTGCGAAAAGCCAACGACTGGCCAACATTGTACCCACGACTGCTAAAACACACCCTAAACATGCACCTATCGTTAAGTTTGCAAGGAACACTACATCTTTACGTTGAACAGGAACAGGATCTTCAGCACGCTTTTGCTTACGTGCACGAGTTTCAACCCAAAGAATGTTGCCCGTATAAAATAAGAAAGCGCCACCGACACCTAACACAAAATAAATCCAACGTACGCCCGTACCACCAAAACTTCCAAAATGTAAGCTGAACATAGCGTTGATTAGCTTATTACCGGCATCAGTCTGTGTGTTGATGCCTTTGTGATTAAAATGCTCAACTGCATATGGGTTCATACGCATAAAGTCATGATTCGCACCGCGCAACATCTGATCTGAACTATAGAGGGCAATACGTGCATTGGCTTTTTCGGGTTTATCTAGACCACTGAACTGGATATAGTCGACTGAATATTCAGGCGCTACTTTTTTGGCTTGAGCTAATATTTGCTGAACATCGATTTGTGTTTGTTTTGGTTGAATAAGTGCAGGGGGAGAACGCTGGAAAACGGGCTGTCCTTTGAGTGCAAGTTGTCCAATAGCATCATAAAAAAAGTCATGAAAAGCAAAGACAATAACGCTAATACTAATAATGATATGGAACGGTAAGCTGGTAATTCCAATCACGTTATGCGCATCTAACCAAAAGCGCTTTTTATTTTTACCAGGGCGAATAACAAAATAATCCTTTACCAAGGTTGGTAAAAGTATGATCACTCCTGAAAGCAGGGCAAGAAAATATAAAATTGAAACCACGCCCATCACATAGAGGCCTAATCCGTGATGGCCTGCCATGCCCGGTATGCCTGCTGTTTCATGCAATTGTTCGATCAGCCAGCCTGCTTTAGATAAGTTTTCTTGGGCAACAATTAACTGACCTTTATCATCTAAGCTTGCCATCCACGTAGTCTGAGCAGTATTAAAGCCATCTCCACGTTCATGTTCGCTCCACGTAATGGGCGCATAGTGAAATTCATTGGACGATAAATTTAGTGTGAAGTCCTTTTGCGCAGCAGGATAGGCAGTCTGTACTTTTTGAATGAGTTCATTATATTGGTCGGGTGAGACTTTCGGTAAAACTTGCTGTGTTGGCGTAGCCCACTTACTAATGTGGTGCTGAAACATGCTGAGCCCACCAGCAAAGAAACAGATAAAAAGCAAAATCCCAGCACATACACCCACCCAAGTATGCATGCTTTTTGCTAATTTCATGATGTCTGAACGTACTTTCATGTTTAACCCCGTAATACAAAAATACAGCTATACGCTAGGGCATTGGCAGTCAATAAATAGATAAGCGCTTTTCGCCCAGTCGTAAAAAAATAACTGCCAAACATAATAGGCATCCAACACCACGGAACGCTCCACATCCCCAATTGCACCAATAAATCCATGGCTATATAAGGTTGGCCTAATAAAACAATCAAATTACCAATCGCGATAGAAAGACTTAGACCAAAAACACCACCAGCAAAAGTTTTACTCCACCAGTCTGGCTGGATCGGAGACTGAATTTTAGCTTTCATGAAACCAGTTTCCGTTTAAAAAGCGCCATAAAAGGGAGAAACGACCACGCAAAAATGATGAGCATGAACCAACAAAAAGCGGCAACAACTTTTGGTAAGCTTGCAAAGAGTGCAATAAATCCAATGCCTAATAGCACTAGACCCAAATACTTAAAGAGAGTAGGAAGATGTTGAGAAAACAGATTCTGGTTGCTATGACTACAATAGATACTGACCGCTCCCAACAGGGTCAAAAAAAGTCCTATAAGTTTCATAATCGATGTTTATAAGTAAATTAAAGTCAAAATTTACCCAATAGTATAGGTAAATAATAACTATTATCAAATGATAAATATAATTATTTATAGATTTGCAGTATGTAAGTTAAGATAGAAGATAACTCATTAAAAATATTTATTTTGAAGCCGAATCCAGTGAGTCATTATCTATACATTCCTGAACCACTCAGTAAATCAATTTATGAAATTTCGCACCCTGTTTTTTTTACATCCGAGCTATTTTGTTATGGTCTAGATTTATCAAAAACGCATCATTTGCATATAGACCAGCAATTAGAGCATCCCCTAAAAATTGCTCAAGCACATCCAAAACGTCAACAAGAATACCTTTGTGGGAGAGTATTGGCTCAGGCTGTTTTAAGTCATCATTTTGGTTTAGATCAGTCAATAACCTCGATGCACGAACATTTACCCATCTGGCCATCCCATGTTTTGGGGAGTATTAGTCATTCACAAAATAAGTTAATTGTTGCGTTATCTAACAACGCGAATTATTTGGGAATTGATATTGAACACTGGGTGACCTCAGAATTTGCTCAAGAAAGTGCACATCTTGTTTTAACACCATCTGAGTTTGATTTATGGAAAAATAAAGCGGCTGAGTTTTTTGATTTTGCCCGTTATGTGAGTTTAATTTTCTCTATGAAAGAAAGCTTATATAAAGCGGTTTATCCCACTGCAAAGCAATATATTGATTTTTTAGAAGCATCTATAGTCGATATTAATTTTGAAAATCAAACATTAACGCTAACTTTTTTGCCGGAAATTCAGCAGCGCTATCAACTCTTAGAATACTATGACGGTGGCTGGACCATAGAACAAGACCATATTATGACTTGGGTTTTTCAGGCACGTCATTTTGCTTAAAGCAAAAGAAGGCAACGAATTGCCTTCTTTTTTATTTAGAGATTAATTTTCTTGTAACTTAGGATCTTGGAATCCTGTTTCCCGCATATCTTGAGAGTTGAATAAGAACATAAAACCGACTGCAAAGCTTAATATGCCAAAGAAGAGGATACTTCCGGATATTGGTAAGAACCGAGTTAAAAGACCTAAAGTTGTGGTGGCAATCGAATCGCCTAATGCATCTTGTGCAAGCCAGATTGAATTAATACGCCCTAAATATTCATCAGGTGTATGCCCTTGCACAATGCTGTATTGAAGCAAGTTGGCAATCGACATCAAATATCCAAATACACATAAAATGGGCAAAGTCACGATCAACCACGGTGAAAGTCCAATCATAATCAAGCAGCTAAAAACACCTAAACATGTATAGAGCATGATCAAGCCGGGTCTGAGTAAACGTGTTGTCCAGCCACTGAGTAAAGCTCCTAAAGTCGAGCCTAAAGGCACTGCCGTATACATAAGCCCGAGTTCGAATGCACCGCCGTGAAAAATTTCATCTGCCATTTGTGGAAAAATAATTCGAATAGCACTGCTAAAACTAAGCAATGTGCCAATTAAAATCGTGCTACCGACTACTTTATTTTTAAAGACGAATTTAAAACCTTGAACTAATTGGCGAAGAGGGCTCTCGCCATTTGATGCGTGTTGTGGTTTAAGCGCAGGTAGTCCCATCAATAAAAATACAGTAAGTAAAGTACCTACGGTTGAGACCCAATACACGGTTGCAACACCGCTAGCAGCAATTAATATACCGCCGATTGCAGGTGAAATAACGGTTGCAAGACGTACGGATACCATACTGATTGCACGGGCTTGTACAATATTTTCCCGCCCTACAATCACAGGCATGATCGCCATCATTGCGGTTACACCGAGTGCACCAAAGAAACCATCCCATGCTGAAAGAAAGTAAATGGCATAAAGCGAAGGATGCTCAAACATGGCGTTGATGGCGAGGCCAGCAAAGCCTAAGCCACATACACCACGTGCCAATAAAATTAGCCATTTTCGGTCTTTGCGATCTGACAGCAAACCACCAAGCAATAAACCAATAAACATGGCAATGCCTTCAAAAGCCATTGCAACGGCAACATTTAATGAACTACCCGTAATGTCATAGACTTGTTTTGGAATAGCCACGACTAACATACCAATGGTTAACAATGACAATGTGCGGGCAATAAATACATGTCGGAAATGAGCATTGCGTTTTAAAAGACTAAAGTCGGTCAATATAGATTTGAAGCTCATGGCGTGTTCTCCTCTAAACCGCGCGCCTGACAAATCATGCGGTTTAAAATCGGGCCAAGTGTTTCAAGCTGCTGCGGAGACAATATATCGGTATGGTCCGCTTCACTCAGTCGAACAATATTGAGTTTTTTAACTAAAGGTGACCATTGTTGTTCTGGTTGGATATACGGCAGCAAGTCTTTTTCAGCGACAACTAAGTGTAGTTCACCATCAAAGTACGGCATTTTATACGGTTTTAATAAACGGACGGCATCACGGTAGTTCGCGAAAATATCTTCTTGTAAACGGCGGGTTTCTTCACTTAAAGCCATATCTGCATCAGCTAAAATATCATTGAAGAATTGAAGCTGTTCTTGTTCAGCTTCAGCATTCATTTCCTCTGCCGATAAATCTAACCATTGATGAATTTCAGCAGGGTAAGTGTCTAATAAGCCGAGAAAATCAACTTTTTCACCTTGTTCAGTTAACTTCGCTGCAACCGCATAAGCCACTGTACCGCCAAGTGAATAACCTAGTAACGTATAAGGTCCTGTTGGTTGTTGGCAGCGAATAATCTCAAGTTGTTTTTCAACCAGTTCGTCCATATCAGTGCTATTTGCCAATAGGCCATCTGGTCGAGGAGACTGCAACCCAATAATGGGTAATTCAGAGTGTAGATAACGATTCAGCACTGTATATTGCCATGCCGAACCAGAACCCGGGTAGAAACAGAACAATGGATGCCCAGAACCAGAACGGATTGGTAAAATAGGCTGCATGCCAGTTTGTTCAACTTCTGCTAAACGTTCTTGTGTAAGCAGTAAAGCTGCTAAACGTTGAATCGTGACATGACTCATCAACTGGCCAATTGGAATGGTCCGCTTGAATACTTTTCGGATTTCAATTGCAAGCTTCATCACCAAAATGGAATGTCCACCAATAGCAAAGAAATCTTCGTTTACACCAATATTTTGATCGGTGTTTAAAACTTGCTGGAATATACGTGTCAGTTCATGCTCAAAAGCACTAGTGGCGTACTGTTTTTCTATATTTGAAAGATCAAGCTGTGGTTGCGGTAGTGCTTTACGGTCCAACTTACCATTATGACTTAATGGGAATTGCTCGACCAACATATAGTGTGTCGGCACCATATACGCAGGAAGCTGTTTCGCCAATTGTTTCTTTAACTGGTCGATGTCCACAGGTGCAGTTGTTTGCAAGTAAGCGACCAATTGAACATCAGCTTTATTTTGTTCAGAAGGAATCGGGTGTATCACCACATCTAGACCGCTGATTAAGCGTAATTGCTGTTCAATTTCACCCAGTTCTATACGTTGACCTCGTATTTTTAGCTGATCATCAGCACGGCCTATATATTGGATACTACCGTCTGCATGCCAACGGGCAATATCACCGGTGCGATACATGCGTTGACCTGCTGTAAATGGATTTGCCACAAAACGTGATGCGGTTAAGTCTGCTCGATGCAAATAACCCATGGCAAGTTGATGACCAGCTAAATAAAGCTCACCGTCCACTCCAATAGGAACAGGGCGTAAGTATTGATCTAAAATATAAAGCTGGGTATTCCAGACTGGATAACCAATTGCGACGCTACTTTCTTCAGGGTGTAAACCTAGTGTTGCATCCATATAACTCACATCTACGGCCGCTTCTGTTGGGCCATATAAGTTATGTAGCTCACAGCTAAAGTGCTCGGTAAATGATTTTGCTAAAGCCGTTGGTAATGCCTCACCACTACAGAACACTCGGCGAATTGGTAAACTTTGACGCTGAGCAGATGACAAAATTTCGGTGGCAGCATTTTCAAAAACAGCCAACATTGACGGTACAAAATGTAGTGTGGTTACCTGATATTTTTGAATGAGACTTAATAATGCCAATGGGTCACGGTGTGCATCTATAGGTGCCATCACTAGTCGTGCACCTACTAAATATGACCAGAAAAACTCCCATACCGAAACATCAAAAGTACATGGTGTTTTTTGCAAAATCGTATCGTTGGCTGACAGCGGATACTCTGATTGCATCCATAAAATACGGTTCACAATGGCTTGGTGAGAAACCATGACACCTTTTGGCTGGCCTGTTGTACCCGATGTATAGATTAAATATGCCGGGTGCTGTGGGGTAATAACTGTCGTTTTATAGCTACTTAAATCAACCTTGGTTTCATCAAATAATTCATTAAAAGCAAAGGTAGCTATTGATGGGTGAACAATAGCTGCTAAATCTTTTTGTTCACCAATCACAAGTTTAGATTTAGCATCTTGCAACATAAATTTGATGCGTTCAGACGGATGTTGTAAATCAATAGGTAAATAAGCTGCACCTGCTTCAATCACCGCTAAAATCGCAATACTCAATTTGACTGATCTTGGGAGGGCAACCGCAACAATATCTCCCGCCTGTACGCCCGTTCTTTGCAATTGCTGTGCTAATGCACAA
Source organism: Acinetobacter sp. WU_MDCI_Abxe161 (assembly GCF_025514355.1). NCBI lineage: Bacteria > Pseudomonadati > Pseudomonadota > Gammaproteobacteria > Moraxellales > Moraxellaceae > Acinetobacter > Acinetobacter sp. WU_MDCI_Abxe161. Next base: position 41,896 of record NZ_JAHPTU010000004.1, on the reverse strand, counting down.
ACTTGCAAACGCACTTCACTGAAACTGAGCTGATGATTTTCATCAGATAACGCCGTTTGTTCAGGCGTAATTCGAGCTTGTTCTCTGAGTAATTGCTGTAACGTGCTTTGGCGAACATAGTATTGAGTTTGATTTGTTTTCTGGACTAAATCGTGTTCTTCAGCCAGCTGTAAGCGATAATGACTTAGAGACGTCTCTGGTTCATTTAGTGCAATTTCAATCAATTGAACCATTCGCTCTAAGAAATGTTCTGGCTGATCAATTACACCACGCTGTTCGAGCAATAACTCAATTTGATGATCAGGAATAACCAACAAAGCAAGCGGGTAATGGCTATAACCGCGATTTGTAAGTTTGGAAATAGCAGCATCACCAAGTTTTTGCTGTAAATACTGGTTATCTGGGTAGTTTTCTACGACTAACAAACTATCGAAAAGATTGCCCTGAGCTATCAATTGCTGAATTGTACTTAGTCCTAAACCATCATGTTCTAAATGTTCAACATGCAATTGCTGTAACTGAGGCAATTGTTCCCAAAGTGTTTGTTGCATGTTGAGTTTTACACGCACCGGAATCGTATTTAAAAACAATCCAATCTGCTGCTCTAAACCATTGATAGGTGCCGAACGCCCCGAAACAGGAGTACCAAACACAATATCTTCACGATGAGCATAAATATTTAAAGTCATTGCCCAAATCATTTGCATGAAGACATTGAGCGTGATGCCTTGTTGGCGTAATTTATGTTGAAGTTTTGCACCCAACTCGGCACTTAAACGATAGGAAGTTTCCTGTACAGCTTGCTGTGGTTGATTAAATAAAATAAGTGGTTGTAAATCAGCTAAATCACGTTGCCATATCGCTTTTGACGTTTCATGATCACGCCCAGATAAAGCTTTAATCACCGTTTCATAACTATGTTCAAGCACTGGCAGTGGTTGGTTCGTTTGCTGATAGGCTTTAATAAAGTCTTGTAAAAACAGTGGAGTTGACCAACCATCTGTTAAAAGATGATGCACCATAATCAATAATTCGGATTGTTCAGGAGCATGTTGAATTAAGGTTGCCCGAATTAAGCCATAGGGTTGGTCAAGGTGAATCGGTTGCTGTAATGCCTCTTGAATAGTTTGCTCAAGCAGATCGCGAGTGACTGAGCAAAACTGAACTGGCCAAGCTTGAGTAGGGTGTAATGAATAGATAAAAACAGGTTCTTCAGCTAATTCGCTATCAAAATGTCCACCTAATTGAGGATGACGTTTTAATACGGTAATCAATGCTTGCTGTAGGCGTACCGGATCAATTTCTCCATTTAAACTAAGCCGAGTAAAGGCATTATAATTTGATTGATTTTCTACTTGAGATAAGAACAACATGCCTTTTTGCAAAGGAAGCAAAGGCAAAATCGTGCTGTTTTTTCCATATTTTTCTTGAACTTTTTGTTCTAGGTCCGCTGAAAATAACGGTTTTGAAACGGCCGCTTGTTGCTCATCTAAACGGGTAAGTTGCGGTGCTATAGCGGCGACTGTTTTAAATTGGAATACATCACTTGGTCTTACGCCGTAACCACGTTGGCGCAATTGAGTACAAAGCATAATAGCCGAAATACTATCGCCACCTGTCATAAAGAAGTCGTCATCAATCCCAATAGCGTCAAGCTTAAGAACAGATGCAGTAATTTGGCATAAAAGCTGTTGTTCAGGCGTTTCAGCCATTCGGCTATGGGTACGAATTTGAGGTTTCGGCAATGCTTTTTTATCGACTTTACCACTTACATTTCGTGGAAACTCAGACATAACAGTTAGGGCAGAAGGCACCATATATTCAGGTAAGTTTTGACGTAACTGACTTAAATATTGCTGACTTAATTGTTCACTGGTTTTTTCATCAAGTTCAATGTCTTTGACTACACAGTAACCAAGTAAACGATGACTGTTATTAATCGGTTCTGCAATCACGACTGCGCTTTCAACATTGGTTAAAATCGAAAGTGCATTTTCAACTTCACCAATCTCGACTCGATAACCACGAATTTTAATCTGGTCATCACAGCGCCCCATAAACTCAAGTTTACCCGCACTATTCCAGCGGACTAAATCACCCGTACGGTACATGCGCTGTCCATGTTCAAATGGATTCGCTACAAAGCGGGCAGCACTTAAGTCAGCGCGACCTAAATAACCATTGGCGATCCCAAAGCCAGAAATATACAGCTCACCAATGACGCCAGTCGGGCATCGTTGTAAATGACGATCTAATACATAGGCCTGTGTATTACCAATAGGGTTACCAATGACAGGGCGAGCGGTCTGTTTTAACTCTGCCCGGAAAGTATCAACTGTATATTCTGTTGGGCCATATAAGTTATGAGCAAAAAGCGCTGGCTGAGCATTGAGCTGTTGCCATAAGGCTAGAGGTGCAGCTTCACCACCAATCAAAATAAGACTTGGATGATGCTGATTTTCAAGAAATAAGCCGTTTGTCATCATTTGCGCACAAAAAGATGGCGGTAAATCCAGTGTATCGATTTGTCGTTGTTGAATTTCTTGCACTAAGCCAAATGCATCACGACGCATGTTTTCATCAAAAATATGTAGCTCTTGGCCCCATAACATCCAGAAAACTTGCAACCAAGATGAATCAAACGAGAAAGAGTGGGTATGCGCTGCACGTAACGGACGGTCAGGGAAACGCTCATTTACCGCTTCTAATACAGGCCAGTAAATGGTTGGTTTATGCGACAAAATGAGGTTGAGTAAAGAACCATGTGTGTTCATTACTCCTTTAGGGCGACCCGTACTTCCTGAGGTAAAAATTACATATGCAACATCTTGGAAATCAAATTTACGATTTTCGGCAGGAATATCACTCGCATCTTGCTTTCGAATTTGTGTTTGAATGCCTTCCTGATCAAGATGTAACTGCTGAATATTTTGTGGTAGTTGCTGTGCAAGAGCTTGTGTCGTTAATACAAATAATGGATTTGCATCTTCACACATCATTTGCATACGATCGATTGGATAATCTAAATCGAGAGGTAAGAAACTCGCACCAGAATTGAGTACAGATAACATCACCACAACTGAGTCAATCGAACGAGGAATAGCTCCCGCAATCACAGTTTGCTTTTTGGCCCCATTTTCTTGTAAAAAACGAGTCAGTTGATTCACTTTTACTGCAAGCTCAGCAAAACTGAGATGCTGAAGGTTTGGACGTTCACCACTCACAATGGCGGTACGTTCAGGATATTTTTTCACTTGCTCATAAAAAATATCTAAAACATTATTATATTGTTCAGGATGACTAACACGCGGACCAATACCACTTTGGGTCAGGGCGGTAAGCTCTTGTGGTGTTGTAATATTAAAATTGCTACATGGCTGTTCTGGACGAATCAAGGCTTGTTCGAGCAATAACGTTAAGCGTTGACCGTGGTTAAATAGCTCATCTTGTGTATAACGCTGCGAATCTGCACGTAGTTCGATAATCAATTCATGATCTTGAACAATAAAAGAAAACTCAAAATCATCAATTGGTCCTGTAGAAATATGGTGTGTTTTGACCTTTTCACCGTCTAAAACCAAGTCTTGATCAAAAGCTTTATAATTTAAAATAGGGCCGTACATTCGTTCATGAATATCGATACTATTTAAATCTCTTAAAATTTGTTCTGCATCGTATTTTTGATGCGGACGAATTTCTCGTAATTGCTCTTGTACGTGTTGAGCCAAGCTCACCCAACTGTCTTTTTCAGCAACTTTAAACTTCACAGGTAGAACATTTACCGTAGGTAAGGTTGAGCGAATCGCTTTTGAACCTAAACGGCGCATAAATGGAATACCGTTAACCAACTCGGCTTTATCGGTCATTTTGTAAATATAATGTAATGACAATGACATCATCATGTCATTCAAAGCCAACTTGGTTTGCGCAGCTAAAGCCTGAATTTGCTCTAAAATTCCTTGCGAAAAACGCAGCTGATGCTTAACAAATGTTGCTGTAGTTTTTGCCGCTAAATGATGAGTACTTAAACTAATTGGACTCGGTAAATCTTCACAATAAGCTTTCCAGAAAGTTTGGTCTATTTTAAATTGATGACTATTTTCATAAGCCTGACGTTCTGAAATAACATCATTGACGCCAATGAACGGGGAAACCGAAAGATCTTTTCCTTCTTGTAATTGTTGATATAGCTCAACAATACGTTTGGTTAAGTTAATCATGCTAAAGCCATCAAGCATGATGTGGTGATAACGTTGATACCAATACACTTTGTCATGTGTCGTAAATAGCACCTGACGGAACAGTTGAGTTTCACCAGCTTTAAGTGATTTAGCACATTGACGATCTGATGGCATCCAGTCCCATAAGCGTTGTTGAGCTTTTTTGGGCGTTAAATGACAAAAATCAAATTCTTCGATTTGAAACTGAACTTGATTATTAAGCTCAATAAAGGGTTGAGACGGGTCAGATGAATATGAAGCAATGACCGTGTCGGCTTCATTTAAGCCGATTTGAATTGCTTTTTTAAATGTGGGGATGTCGACAGTTTTTGGTAGTTCCAAACAATGCGCAATAGTATATAAATCTTCAATTGAACTTAAATGATCGGCAAGGAAAATGCCGAGCTGAGTAGAGGTCAATTCAAAACGAGCGGGTTGTGAAAGGTCCGGAGTAAATTCATTGTTTAATGCCTGATTCATGCCAATACTCCTTTACGCTTGTTGAAAGGGGTTAATCGCAACCCAGTGCTTTTCCACATATGCAATACACGAAGCCCGCGTATCTGGTCCATGCTGAACATCCCACCCCGACGGCACCTGATGTTGAGCAGGCCATAAACTGAACTCACCTTGTTGATTTTTTAAAACCTGAAAAGACAAACTTTCATTATCGAAAGGATTAATATAGTTTTCCTGTAAGTTGCTCATGATATTGTTATCCTTGATGAAACAAATGGTTATAGTGAAAGAATTTTTTGCAATGCCTTAAGCAAGTCGGTACGCCAGTTCACGGCATCATGTCCGCCTGAAAAACTGTGAAAGCTCACTTGATTGAATGATTGCAATTGTTGATAAAGCTGTAGGGCATCGTCTCCCATATCGGTTTCATACGTGCCGGCACTGATATAAATTCGAGTTGTTTTTGATAATGGATGAGATAGGTTTTGAAGCAGTTCTAAAATATTCCCTTTGTATTTTTGACCTAACGTACTGTTCGAAAAATCTGACCACCAATAAGATCCAGACTGTAAAATCAGAGAAGTAAAAATGCTCGGGAACAACAAGGCGCTATGTAAAGCGCATAATCCACCTAAACTTTGACCACATAAGGTAATGTCTGTTTTAGAAATAAAGGAATATTCTTTTAGAAGCGTTTCAATAAGTTCATAAACCAACGCCTGACTAAATGCATCATGACAACCATAATCTTGTTGGCGTTGTTGACTATTTAAACTATGAACAAAAACATAAACTGCTGGGCGAATCTTATCTGAAACAGTTAAATGCTGAAGATCGGGAATAATCGGAAGCTCTCGGCTCCAGATTTGGCCATCAAGCAAAATGATGAGTGGCAAGTCTTCTTGAGTTGATTGATGACTAATAAAAACGTCGACTAAATAGTCCTGCTGGCATAAGCGACTTGACCATTGAAATGTCTTTGTAATCGGGCAATCGGCTATTAAAGATTTCGTGTTTTCAAGTTGAATTTGATTGATATATCGAGCCAGATGTCCCGTGTAAAACCGATGTTGATTGAATGGATCAATTTGAGCATTCTGTTTAAGCTGGGTTTGCCACCATGCGCGTCGTGTTGCTGCACAATCTGTGTCTGGGGCCTCCTCACTAGATATCACGACCACATAACTACCAGCCCAAGCTAGAGGCAACTCTATTTCAAAAAAGTACACATCTGTCCCAGCTACACGGCTAAAAAGATTCCACTTTTGATAGATAGAAGGGCTTTGTGAATAGATATCGATATAAACAAAAAGGCTTTCTTTGAGTTCAGAACTACGCCAAATAAAGGTACATAGCGCTTTATTTTTTTGTAGGGTGACTAACGGGCTGCCTAGTTTTTTTACGGTATTCCACCAGACTTCACTCCCAACATTGAGCTGTTGAAATAGGGAATGTAAGGGTTGAGAAAATGGCTTCATTTTGAGTCCATCTCGACAAGAAAGCGCGGTCAAATTATCAGAATGATTCTCATTAGTAAATGAAAACAATTATCATTATAATCAATAAAAAAAGATGCGTTTTAATAATATTAATTAAAAACAATAATTTAAGTTAGATTTATGGTTAATAAATAACTTGATTTAGATTGTAATCTTATGTTTGATATTTATCGCACTTGATAATAATGATAATTATTTGCAATTATGTGGCGCAATTTAATATTCGAGTCAAACTGGAGTAAAACATGAGCTCTACCATCGTAGTCACAGGTGCTGCAAGAGGTATTGGAGCTGCTATTGCAAAAAAATTATTGCAGCAAGGGTATCAAGTCATCGGCATCGACCGACAGGAAAACCCAGAACAATGGGAAATTACTCAAAAGCTACAAGAACGTGAAATTTCACGTTGGCAAGGCTTTCAGCAAGATATTACTGATCAAGAAACAACAGCAAAACTCATTAACAATATTTTAAACAAATATAGCGTGACGGGTTTAGTGAATGCGGCGGGCGTTTTGATTATGCGTTCTATGCTTGAAGCAAAAACAGAAGACTGGCAAACACTTTTCGCAGTAAATGTCATGGCACCTATTGCGATTAGTCAACAACTGGCCAAGCATTTTTGTGAAAAAAAGCAGGGAAGTATTGTCACGATTAGCTCAAATAGTTCACGGATGCCACGTATACAACTTGGCATGTACGCAACTACAAAAGCTGCATTGAGCCATTACTGCCGTAATCTTGCGCTTGAAATTGCACCTCATCAAGTCAGGCTTAATATTGTTTCACCAGGCTCTACGCTAACTCAAATGCAGCAGCAGCTTTGGACAGATAATTCGCCTCCGCCTGCGGTAATCGATGGAGATTTAAGCCAATACCGTACAGGCATTCCCTTAAGGAAATTAGCCCAACCTGAAGATATTGCCAATACGGTGAGTTTTTTACTTTCTGATCAGGCCGCACAAATTACCATGCAAGAAATTGTGGTTGATGGAGGAGCCACTTTAGGCGTTTAAACATCCATTCATTACAACAAAATAACTGATAAGGAGTTGCGAGATGTCGGCACAGCATCCGTATTTTATCCAACGAGAAAATTTTACTGAAAGCCGCGTTGCACTAGCGCAAGAAATTTTAAATTGTGGAAATGACGCAGGTTTTATTTTTACCACGCCAGAATACACCATCAATAGCCATCAAAAATTACGAGATATTCAGGTCGCTAAAAATAGCCTTTTAAAAGATTGGTTAGATGAAGCGCGAACTCAATTACAGCATGCAATAAATGACGGTTATAAAGACGTCAAAATTATGGGGGGACTACCATTTTGCTCGGCAGCCGATGTCAATTTAATGCTCATGCAAAATGCAAAAATCTATCAGAAAGTACTCTATGCACAATCTGATATTGATTTTAGTTTTTTATCTTTAGAAAAGGCGGATTATTTCCCTTTAGGTGAACATTACCAACAGCAAGTTGAATATTTAGTTCAGCAAATGCAAGCAAAAAAACTCGATAAAGCCGTACTTGCTCGTATTTTACAACTTGAATTTGAACAAAATATTCCTGTCTCAGACTTATTTTATAACTTAGCTAAGCATAATCCCGAAGGCTATAACTATGCAGTGGCAAGAGATCCTCAAAGTGAAGGATGGTTTGTCGGTGCAAGCCCCGAACTCTTAATTGCAAAGCAAAATACAAAAATCTGGAGTAAACCGGTTGCTGGTACATTGGCTCGTGATGACGATCCAACCCTAGACCAAAATAACGCCAGAGTATTACTGGCTTCACAAAAAGATCAACGTGAACATGCACTCGTCATCGAAATGATTGCCGATGAGCTCACACCTTTTTGCAAGCAATTACAAGTACCAAAACAACCATCCCTCATTCGTACCAAACGCCTCTGGCACTTGGCATCCCATATCAGCGGCGAACTTAAGAAAGCCGATACTCATGTTTTTGACTTAATTGAACGCTTACACCCAACACCAGCAATTTGTGGAGAGCCTAGTCCAATTGCTAAAGAATTAATTCAACAACTTGAACCATTTAACCGTGAATTATTTGCAGGAACTATGGGCTGGGCAGATGAACAAGGTAATGGTGAATGGTCGGTGACTGTTCGCTGTGCCCGAATTTATCAAAATATTGCCCGTTTATTTGCTGGTGCAGGGATTGTGGAAGCTTCTAGTCCGCAAGCTGAACATGCTGAAACTGCCGCTAAATTTCGTACTGTACTGGATGGATTCCAGATTTCACCCAATCATTTGCCACTACAAGGACCAAACACATGACAACACAGGTTTATCTGGATGGCGCCGTGCCATATCCAGCAGAGTTTGCTGAGATTTACCGTAAAAAAGGTTATTGGCTTGGGCAAAACTTGAGTGATTTCTTGCGTGAAAGTGCTCAAAAATACCCAGAAAATATTGCTGTATATGATGGGGATAAAGCCGTCAGTTACGCTCAGTTTGATCATTTAGTTGATTACTGTACCAGCCACTTATATCAACATGGACTAAGAGCGGGTGATAAAGCGGTTGTACAGATGCCGAATCACTATCAGTTCTATATTTTATTTTTTGCACTGATTCGGCTTGGTGCTTTACCTGTGATGTCTTTACCTGCACATCGCTATGCAGAACTCAGCAGTTTTTTTAAACAAACTCAAGCAAAAGCTTATTTCTGTGCTGATTTTGGAGCACAAAAATTTGACTACCGAGAACTTGCCGAAAAGCTTCAGCAAACTGCTCCTTGCTTACAACATGTATTTGTCCTTGGAAATACCGGCAAATTTATAGCCATTCAAGATCTATTAAAAGAAACCCATATTTCAGATGAGGCGATCTCGCCAACTACGGCAGATCTGGTTGCTTTCTTACAACTTTCAGGTGGAAGTACTGGTGTTCCTAAACTGATTCCACGTACCCATGACGACTACTTATATAGCGTACGCGAAAGCGCAAAAATCTGCCGTCTCAATCAGTCATCGCGCTTACTCATGGTTTTACCCGCGGCACATAACTTTTCAATGAGTTCGGCTGGTTCTTTAGGCATTTTTTATTCGGGCGGAGCTGTGGTTTTAGGAACTGATCCAAGCCCTGAAACTGCTTTTTCATTAATCAAGAAACACGCCGTAACCGATGCCTGTTTAGTTCCTGCTTTGGTTCGACCTTGGATGGATAAAGCAGCGAAAGAACAAGATTCAATATTATCGACTTTACGTTGTTTGCAAGTCGGAGGAGCACGTTTACCCGATGCCGTTGCCTCACGCCTAATTGATGAATTTCAAGTCAATCTACAACAAGTCTTTGGTATGGCTGAAGGACTGGTGAACTACACCCGTTTTGGGATGCCGAAAGAGCAAATCGTTCATACCCAAGGTTTAAAAATCTCACAAGATGATGAAATCTTGGTGCTGGATGATAACGATCAGCCAGTAGACGCTGGAGAGGTAGGGCATTTGCTGACTCGTGGGCCTTATACCATTCGCGGCTATTATCAAGCACCAGAGCACAATGCACGTTCTTTTACACCAGATGGTTTTTATCGAACAGGCGATTTAGTGCGTATACGCGAAGATGGTTGCATTGTGGTAGAAGGCCGTTCAAAAGAACAAATCAATCGCGCTGGTGAAAAAATTGCGACTGAAGAGGTTGAACAAGCTTTATTAACTCACCCACAAATCCGTTTGGCAGCACTAGTTGCTATGCCTGATGAGATTATGGGGGAAAAAAGCTGTGCATTTATTGCATGGCAAGCACAAAGTGATGACCCAAGCCAAATTCGCCTTGCAATGTCAGTTCGTCAACATCTGAAAGACTATGGACTTGCTACCTACAAAATTCCCGATCGGGTCGAATTTATCGAGCAATTTCCATATACAGCCTTTGGAAAAATCGACAAAAAAAGATTACGTCAACAACTTGAAACTAACACCAATGTTCTTGCTTAAAGATAAAAAAGGAAAAATTTGATGAGTATTCCTAAAATTGCTAGTTACAGCATGCCACAAGCCCACGAATTTACGGCGAATAAAACATCTTGGCAGTTGCATACCAATCGCGCTGTTTTATTAGTACATGATATGCAGCAATATTTTTTAGATTTTTATGATCAAACTCAAGCGCCTATTCCAGAACTTATTAAAAATACCAAAGAACTGATTGAAACTGCGCGTAAGTTTAATATCCCTGTGGTCTACACTGCACAGCCTGGTAACCAAACACCGGAACATCGCCAGTTATTAACTGACTTTTGGGGAATAGGCCTAAAAGATGATCCAAAAATCACTCAAATTTTGCCTGAAATTTCTCCTCAAAAAAATGATACTGTCTTAACAAAATGGCGTTATAGCGCATTTAAGTTTTCTCCACTTGAACAACTCATGCGTGAGTCAAACCGTGACCAGCTCATCATTTGTGGTGTTTATGCTCATATTGGCTGTCTTATGAGTGCAGCGGAAGCCTTTATGCTAAATATCCAGCCATTTTTATGTGGAGATGCGCTCGCTGATTTTAGCCGTGAAGAACACGATATGGCTTTAAAATACACAAGTACACGTTGTGGGCAAGTGATGACAACTCAACAGGTCACACGAGCTTGGGCGCTTGAACAAGCGGCATCACCCCTCACTCAAGAAGGTATTGTTTTGGCGGTGAGCGAACAGCTTCAGATTCCTGCATCAGACATTCAGTTAAATGATGATTTGCTCATGCTTGGGCTTGATTCGGTACGACTCATGACATTAGTGGGTAAATGGCAAGCTTACGGCGCACAGGTGAGTTTTGAAGATTTGGCTGAACAACCAACCTTAGAAGTTTGGATTGATAAGCTAGTCGCTTAAATTTAAAGAATAAAAAATGGCAGATAATATCTGCCATTTTTTATTTTAATCTTTAAAAGGAGGTATTATCCTTTTTTATACGGCTGTTAAACCTCAAAGTTCGGCTCAACCATAGTTTGATCATTGACCACTGAAAACTCGGTAAACTATGAACCACAACAAAGAAGAACACAGTAAATAGCGGTACCAGTAATGTACCAAACACAACACTACCGAATACGCTCATTCCAATTTCATATCTACTCGCAGCGCCTGCACCAGTTGCAAAAATTAAAGGAACTACACCCGCACCAAAGGCAAGAGATGTCATCAAAATCGGACGTAAACGCAGTTTCAAAGCCTCACTTGCTGCATTGATTTTACTTTTTCCTTGTTTGAGTGCTTGAGTCGCAAACTCAACAATGAGAATCGCATTTTTACAAGATAAGCCAATACCTGTTAATAGAGCAATTTGAAAGTAAACATCGTTAGGTAACTTAAAAATCCAAGCAAAAATAATAGTGCCTGTAATGCCTAAGGGAAGCCCTAGTAAAATAATAAAAGGAACTTTCCAGCTTTCATACAAGGCAGCCAAACATAAGAAAATAAACAAAATAGAAATAAGATATAAATAAATTGCTTGGCGGCTAGATTGTTGCTCTTGTAAAGAAAGACCGCTCCATGCGACATCTATACCAGATTGTTTACTGACCATATCACTTAACTGTTGCATTGCCTGACCTGAGCTAAAGCCTGGACTTACATTGGCTTCCAGTTGAATGGCAGCTAGTCCCATAAATCGGGTAAGAGCTTCTGGGCCACCTGTCCACTGACTTTGCGCAAAATGGGCGAGAGAAAGCATACCACCTGAGTTATTTCGCACATGCCAATATGCTAAATCTTCGGGTTTAGAACGGAATTCTGCATCGCCTTGCATAATGATTCTCTTAATTCGACCTCGTTCAACAAAATCGCCCACATAGTTTCCACCCCAAGCCGTCGAAAGGGTTGAACGAATTGCTTGTTGGTCAATTCCTAACATTTTGGCTTTATTTTGGTCGAGTTGAATAAATACTTCGGCTTTATCTTCACTCACAAGAGGGCTTAGATTTTCAAAGGCCGAATATTTCTGAGATTCTTTTTCTAAGGCTTTATATTGTTTAATTAATTCATCGCGCCCTTGACCATTTACATCTCTAAGCCAAAGTTCTAAAGCATCAGACTGACCTAAACCAGATACACTTGGCGGCATTCCTACCATGACTTTAGCGGGTAAGTTCTTTTGTAAATATGCTTGGGCACGTTCACGAATAGCACTTGCAGTATTAGTTTCTCCTTTACGCTCATTCCAATGTTTGAGTGAAACAAAGGCCATACCCAAATTTGGACCGCTCCCTGAAAAGTTTTGTCCATTTACGACCAGTACGGTATTAATATTTTTGCTTTCATGTTCAAAAAAATAATTATTGACGAGTCTTCCAACTTCTTCCGTCTGGCTCATTGAAGCACTGTTATGCAAACTATAAGGCACAGCCAGCAGTCCTTGATCTTCATTTGGAATAAAGCTTGTAGGCAAACTGCGGTAAATCATAAATAAAATAACCGCTATACCCACAACCAATAGACTGGAAAATACTTTAAATTGAGTTAAGCGAACCGATAAAAAACTAAAAGCTGATCTGACTTTTTCAAGAGCAAGCTCAAGCATTTGTCCCCATTTTGGTTTTTTATACTGTTTTTTTAATAGAACTGCGCACATTGCTGGCGTAATGGTCATGGCTACAAATAGCGATAACAACATAGCTGCCGCTAATGTAATAGAAAACTGACGGTAAATCATACCGGTCGAACCACTAAAAAAAGCCATTGGGATAAATACCGCGGTTAAAACCAGCGTAATACCTACCAATGCGCCGCTAATCTCTTGCATCGACATTAAACAAGCTTCACGTACACTTAGCTGTTGTTCGTGCATAAGCCGCTCAACATTTTCCACGACTACAATCGTGTCATCAACCAATAATCCAATTGCTAAAACCAGTGCAAATAGCGTAAGCGTGTTAATGCTCAACCCAAAGAGATATAACACTACAAATGTGCCACTAATGACGATCGGAACGGTAATGGTTGGAATAAGAGTTGCACGCCAATTTTGCAAAAAGAGATACATCACAATAACGACAAGTACGATTGCTTCAAGCAAAGTGATCATGACCTGCTTAATAGATTCTTCGATAAATGGCGTATTGTCTCGTGGATAAACAACTTTATATCCCGCTGGTAAATGTTGGCTAAGCTGAGCCATTTTTTCTTTAATAAGAGCAGAAGTCTCGATTGCATTGGCATCGGGGCTTAAAGAAATTCCTAAACCTGCCGACGGATAGCCATTAAGTGTATTAATACTTTCGTAATTTTCTGCGCCTAACTCGACTCTCGCGACATCTTTTAAATAAACAAGACTACCGTCAACATTTGCTTTAACCACCACCGATTTAAAGTCATCAATTGTTTTTAAGCGCGAACCTGCTTTTACTTTTGCATAAATATTTTGATCAGAAGCAGAGGGCATTGCACCAATCGAACCAGCAGCAATTTGGGTATTATAATCTTCGAGGGCCTTTTCAATATCACTCGGCACAAGTTGGTAATTTCTAAGCTGATTTGGGTTTAACCAAATGCGCATGGCATAACTTGAACCAAAAACATCAACTTCACCAATCCCTTGTAATTGACTTAAAGGTTGTTCAAAGTGATTCACCATATAATCAGACAAATCAATATTGCTGGTTTTACCAGTTTCATCATATAGCCCCACAATCAGCAGCATATCGCCAGTGGTTTTCCATATGTTTACGCCTTGTCTTTGAACTTCCTCAGGTAAACGGTTTAAAGCACCATTAATTCGGTTTTGTACTTGGAGCTGTGCTTTATCGATATCTGTGCCAATTTTAAAATGAATATCAATGCTGCTCGTTCCGGACGATTCACTATGGGATGTAAAGTACAGCAAATTATCCAGACCCTTTATTTGTTGTTCTAAAATTTGGGTCACACTTTCTTCTACAGTGTCAGCAGCTGCACCACGGTAGTTCGCGACAACAGTGACACCGGGTGGTGCAAGGTTTGGATAGCGTTCGACCGGCATGGCTAAAGTGGCAAAAAAACCAAAAATAAGAATATTAATTGCAATGACAGAAACAAAGATAGGGTGGTAGATAAAAAATCGAGAGAGCATTGTTATGTCTACTTTAAGATTGTTTTAAATAGGTTTTTAGGCACACGAAAGTGTCATGTTAACGCTTTTTTAAACCACAAACAATAATGATTATCATTATATAACTAATAATTATTTTTATCTTGAACAGAAAAAGTCATGAGTATATGATGCTCGGCACATCATAAATGATAACAATTATCATATGGTAATTATTATCCAGAATAAGGGCCGAGAAATGACGTTAACTAAAAAGGCGCTGGTGGTCGCCATCTCAACACTGCTTCCGTTTGCAGTTCAAGCAAATACAGATAGTGAACAGCCGAGTAATAATGAATCAGTTCAAAAACTTAAAACGATTGTGGTTTCCGCTGCATTAAAAGAACAAGATGTAGATAAAGCACCTGCATCCATTAGTGTGATCACGAGTGAAGAGATTGAACGTAGTGCGGCGCTCAGTCTTGCTGATGTTTTACAAAAACAAGCTGGGGTTTATAACTACAACAGCGGACAAGATAAAATCGTTATACGGGGAATGCTAAATACATCGGGAAACTACACACTTATCCTACTTAACGGTAAGCGCATGTCATCTAATGGTGCTATGTGGCGAGGTAATGACTTTGACTGGAGTGCAATCCCTTTAAATAGTATTGAACGTGTTGAAGTCATTCGAGGACCAATGTCGTCGCTCTATGGAGCAGATGCCATGGGCGGAGTTATCAATATTATTACCAAGAAAGCCGAAGATGGGCAGCTGCATGGTTCGGTCTTTGGCCAATATAATCGAGCAGACCGCGGAAATGGTAAAGAGCAATTCCGTTACGGATTTAACTTATACGGCGGTTTAACCGACAATCTAAGTTTTACTTTGGCAGGAGATGCCTATAACCGTGATGCATGGTACCGAAATGGCAAACCAGATCCAGATGGGGCTTACTTTGTAGAAAAAGATACTAAAAACGTAAACGGTACATTAAGTTGGAATATTAATGACCAACAAACTTTAGACCTAGATTTGGGTTATAACAACGATAAACGCCCACTGACCCAAGATGCGGCAACTTCAATTCAAGAATCAGAAATGAAACGAACCAATGTGGGAATTGCTCACCGTGGAAAATGGGGTTGGGGTAAAACAGAAGCTTACATTGGTAAAGAAACAGCTAAAATTTCTGACTACGATAGCGAATATGACGCGCCACAAAACCGTCAATATAAGCAAGAAAATTTAATTGGTCGTGCCTTTGCTAACTTTGATTGGCTGATGAATAACACCACAGCAGGTTTTGATTATAAAGACCAAAAAATTACAGACGTTGTGAGCTATATCGGCACTGGAAAAAACCAGCAGAAGAGCTACGGTGTATTTGTTCAAAACGATACCCATATTAATGATGCACTGACTTTAACTTTAGGCGGCCGTTACGACGACTTTGATGACTTCGATGGTAAATCGACTGGTAAAGCCTATTTGTCCTATGAACTCGCGGAAGGTGTTGTGCTAAAAGGTGGTGTAGGCCAAGCTTATAAAGTTCCGGCTCCTGCACAGTTAGACATCAATTACTCAATGATTTCATGTGGTGGTAGTTGTCACATTCGAGGTAATCCTGACTTAGAACCAGAAGAAAGCACCAACTATGAAGCATCCTTAATTGTAACCCGTCCAAACTGGAATGCTGGTGTTACCGTTTTCCAAAATGATGTGAAGAACCTGATCGAAGCCATTACATTAAGTAATGGAGACCCGCGTTTAGTGGGTGATTTTAGAAAAATCTGGACTAATGTAAGTCGTGCAGAGCTTAAAGGTGTTGAACTTACAGGTGGTTATGATTTCACAGATAATTTAGGTGTTAAGGCAAATGCCACTTATCTTGATGCAAAAAATAAAACGACAGGTCAAGATTTAACTGAACGACCAGAATGGCTGGCTAATGGTTCAATTTCTTGGGCACCCGTTGAAGACTTTCGTGTAAATGCAGGGGTAAGCTACGTTGGTAAGCAAATGTACTCTGCAACTAAAGAGTTACCAGCTTATACCACTTATGACGTGACATTTACTTCACCACTTTCACCACGCTTAACATTGGACTATGGTGTGAAAAACCTGACCGACGTTGATCTGGAAGATAAAAATAAAACCTTTAATACCAAACTTTATGGCCGTAATTATTTTGTAAAAGCGACTTATAGTTTCTAAGGTAAAACGAAGGGCAAAGTCTATTCATAGGGGAATAGGCTTTGCTTTTTAACGTACAAATATCCATAATTTCCAAGTAAGTATAGACAAAATAATTTTAAAAATTTCTATACTTCTCAACATTAAGGCTAATTAATCATGACGGCAACTTCAAAATCATTATTAAATGGACTACCAATAAAAAAATCGAGAATTCAGGTTTTTGAAATTTTAAATCAAAATCCACAAGGCTTAAGTGCAGTAAGTATTTATGCACAAATTAAAAATGAACATAAAATTACGCTTGGAACAATTTATCGAATCTTATCTGAATTTGAAAATCGTAAACTCATCAAAAGGGTGTTCTTAGGAAAAAGTAAAAGTATTTATAAGATCAGAAAAGATAAAATGAGCTGCAACTTGATTTGTCTAAAAACCGCAGAAGCAACTAGCTATGAACATGAAAAAGTGAAAGAGCTACTGCATGAGGTCATAGATGTTATTTTTGCGAATACAGGAACTAATATCAGTAGTATTGAACTTAATCTCTATACAGAATAAAAAGTTTAGATAGAAAAAAGGACAGCCTAAACTGTCCTTTTTTTATTAAATTTACTATTTGATGACTTTAATTCGAGTAGTCGCTGGAATAATTAGAGGTGAATTCTTTGAGTTTTCCGCAATATAGCTTTCAAGAGCATCAATATCTTGACCACCACCTACACGGTTTTGGCCTTCTTTTAATACGGTGAAGTTGTCACCACCATCTGCCAAGAAGCTATTTACCGTCACGCGGTATAACTTAGTGTCAACCAATGGTGAACCAGCAACCATGATGTTACTTGCTCTTGGTGAAACAGCCGCATTTGCCGCATATTGATAACTTAATTCTTTAGATGGTTGTAAAATTCGAGGAGAGTTTGCATTTGCACCAGACCATTGCTGCTCAATTACATCTCTAATCTGTTTGCCAGTTAAGCTCAAAGTCACAATAGAGTTACCAAAAGGTTGAACTGCAAAAACATCACCAAAGGTAATCTGGTTACTGCTATTGATGAGCAGATCAGCACGTACACCACCTGGATTCATTAAGGTAAAATCAGAGCCTTGGTTACTTGCCTTTAATGCAGCCGCTTGTTGAGCATCGGCAATCATAATACCGAGCGGACTTTCCCCACTTTCAACTTGAGTACGACTTACTACTGCTGTTGCAGTTCCAACCACACGGCTTGAAATAGTGGTCACCGCTTGGCGGTACTTATCTAAAATAGCTTCAATGCTTGGGGTTTTATTAAATTTTTGATAGAGGTCTGTAAGGCTTACAGTGGTTGTACCAGACGTATAGGCTTCACTTTGTATAGGAACTTGTTTAGCATCCTTTTTAATCACATCCCCAGTTTTACCATCTAGCTCAACCTTGATGTCAGTAATGAGTGTGCCATACTGTCCAGCCGAAGTAAGTAAGAACGGTTTCGCCGGATTTTTTGTAGAATAGTCACAAATATAAGATTGGTGTGTATGGCCTGAAACAACAATATCAACTGCCGGATTAAGCTTATCTAAAATTCCTAAAATTGGGCCGCTTAAGCCATCACATGTTTTTTCATTAAACTTCGTACTTGGCGCCGCGCCCTCATGCACAACTACGACAATGGCTTCAATTCCTTGTTTTCGTAACTCAGGAATCAAAGCGTTTACCGTATCTGCTTCATCACGGAATTCAACGTCTTTAATACCAGCAGCAGAAACAATACTTGGGGTCGCTTTAAGGGTTAAACCAATAAACGCGACTGGAATTCCACCATAAGTTTTGACTTTATAAGTAGGAAAGATTGTTTTGCTGGCATCACTTTTCATTGCTACGTTGGCAGCAAGGAAATCAAATTTTGCACCACTAAAGTTTTTATTAATTTGGCATGGGGCAGTGCTGGTATATTGCTGACATCCGCCGTTCTTTAAACGGCGTAATTCATCTGTACCACGGTCAAATTCATGGTTACCTACAGCATTAAAGTCAATTTGAATATCATTCATGACTTCAATGGTCGGTTCATCTAAAAATAAAGAAGAGGTTAGAGGTGAAGCACTAATTAAATCGCCTGCCGAAACTACTGCATTATTTGGATTTTCTGCTTTAAGTTTTTTAATGGCATCGGCAAAGTAACTTACCCCACCCACAGGAATACGAACAATTTGAGTAGCATCATTTGAATTTGGTGCCTCAACATAACGCTTTGGGGGTTCAAGATTTCCGTGAAAGTCATTAAAAGCTAAAATATTTACAGTCTGATTGCTTCTTTGGGCAGGTAGTGCTGTGTCGTTATCATCATCGTCATTACATCCCGCCAATACAGCTATTGCTAGAGAAAGTGCTGTTACTTTAAATAGTGTTGTTAAATTTTTCATTTTTTATCATTTGATCAATTAAGACGCATAAAAAATACGTTTTTAGTATGAATATTTGATGAAAAATGAATATAACCTAAAAGAGAATAAAATTTGGACAATTAGCATACTTAATAAAAAATAGCATTATTTAAAAAATATGTTAAATATTAAATACATAATTTTTCCATTAAAATTTTCACATAATTATCAAAGATATAATAAATATTGAGATAATCTTTATAGTTAATAAAATTAAATATAATTTCTTTAAAAAAACTATAAATATTAATAAAATAATTTTCCCAAAATAATAAGATTGCTAAAATTTGGACAAAAAACACAATTATCGAACAATATATTGTCTAGAGATTATCTACAAAACTACTTTTATTATTTAAAATAAATTTTTAATTGCCTTAAAATCTTAATCAAGTGATTCATTTCACAAGATTAATATGAACCGGAGATAATTTATGCAATGGACTAAACCAGCTTTTACTGATTTACGCATTGGTTTTGAAGTTACAATGTACTTCGAAGCACGTTAATCAGTTTCATCCAAATATGTTATAAGCCCTAGTCTTGCTCTAGGGCTTATCTCTTTCTAATAAGATATTAATTTTATGTATATTTATGTTTTAGGTTCAGCTGCTGGAGGCGGGTTCCCGCAGTGGAATTGTAATTGCCCGAATTGTCATGGTGTGCGCACAGGTACAATCCAAGCCAAAGCCCGTACTCAATCATCAATTGCTGTTTCTGAAAACGGGACAGACTGGGTTTTATTAAATGCATCACCTGATATTCGGCAGCAACTTTTCGAATTTAAAGCAGCTCAACCAGCACGTAAATTGCGTGATACAGGAATAACGAGCGTAATTTTAATGGACAGTCAGCTAGACCATACCACTGGGCTTTTAACCTTACGTGAAGGTTGCCCAATGAATGTATGGTGTACAGAAATGGTTCACCAAGATTTAACGAGCGGCTTTCCTGTTTTTAATATGCTCAAACACTGGAATGGTGGTTTTCAATACCATGAGATTAATCCTAAGCAAGCCTTTAAAGTTGATGGTTTCGAAAATTTAGAATTTTTACCTTTAATTATTAAAAGTGCTGCACCACCATATTCACCGCATCGACATGACCCACATGACGGCGACAATATTGCTTTAATTATCAAAGATCATAAAACACAAAAGCAGTTGTTCTATGCGCCGGGTCTTGGAAAAATTGACGATCAAATCATGCAGATTATGCAGAGTTCAGACTGCGTCATGATTGATGGTACGCTTTGGACAGATGATGAAATGCAACAGACAGGCGTCGGAACAAAAACTGGCCGTGAAATGGGGCATTTATATATTAGTGGCGAAGGTGGTTCACTGTCTTATTTAAATCAGCTAACCACACCTAAAAAAGTGCTGATTCATATTAACAACACCAATCCAATTTTAAATGAAAACTCTAGCCAGTTTGCTGAGCTTAAAGCAAATGGTGTAGAGGTTGCCTATGATGGCATGCAGATTGAACTCTAAGGTGAAACATGACTCAAACACCTGAAGCTTTAACGACTGAACAATTCAAACAAGCCATTATCGAAAAAGGCCAGTATTATCATATCTATCATCCATTTCACGTGATGATGTATGAAGGCCGAGCAACTCAACAGCAAATTCAAGCTTGGGTGGCAAACCGATATTACTATCAAATTAATATTCCGCTTAAAGATGCGGCCATTATGGCAAATTGCCCTGACCAACGAGTCCGTCAAGAATGGATTCAACGCATGATCGATCAAGATGGTGAATATCCTGATGGCGGTGGTCGAGAAGCATGGTTATGCTTAGCCGAAGCTGTGGGCTTGAGTCGTGAACAAGTTATTTCTGAAGAACTGGTATTACCTGGTGTCCGTTTTGCAGTAGATGCCTATGTAAATTTCGCACGCCGTGCCTCATGGCGTGAGGCAGCAAGCAGCTCGTTAACTGAACTTTTTGCCCCACAAATTCATCAATCACGTCTTGATTCATGGCCACAGCACTACCCATGGATTGATGATAAAGGCTATGAATATTTCCGTTCTCGTTTAAGTCAGGCGCGCCGTGATGTTGAACATGGTTTAACAATTACGCTTGATTCATTTACAACTTTTGAGCAACAAGAACGAATGCTTGAAATATTGCAGTTTAAGCTGGATATTTTATGGAGCATTTTAGATGCTTTAACTTTGGCATATGTTCACAATGAAGCACCGTATCACAGTGTGACAAGTAAACGGGTTTGGCACAAAGGACTATTTAAATGAATAAAGAGCAGTTTGATTTAAACCTTGTGCCGACATGGCGACAAGGTTACCGTTTTCAGTTCGAGCCAGCTCAAAATGGTTTTGTGATTTTATATCCTGAAGGCATGATCAAGTTAAACGAAAGTGCAGGGGCAATCGGACAATATATTGATGGGCAGCAAAATGTTTCTGCAATTATTGCTCAGTTAAAGCAAAAATTTGGTGATATTGCTGAAATTGATCAGGATGTAGTGGATTACATGCTAGTCGCAAAGCAACAACACTGGATTGATTTAGTATGACAGAAGGTGTTGGCCTACCTTTATGGTTATTAGCGGAACTCACGTATCGTTGTCCGCTACAATGCCCATATTGCTCAAACCCATTAGACTACGCTCAGCATAAAAATGAACTGACCACCCAAGAGTGGTTCGATGTTTTTGATCAAGCACGTCAGATGGGTGCTGTTCAACTTGGTTTTTCTGGCGGTGAACCGCTGGTACGTCAGGACTTAGAACAACTCGTTGCACATGCTCATCAACAAGGCTTTTATACCAACTTAATTACCTCGGGTATGGGCCTTACCGAACAACGCATTGCTGATTTAAAGCAAGCGGGCTTAGATCACATTCAAGTGAGCTTCCAAGCGAGTGACCCAGTGGTAAATGATGCCTTAGCAGGTTCAAAGCATGCTTTTGAACAAAAGTATGAAATGTGCCGACTAGTTAAGAAGTATGATTACCCAATGGTGCTTAACTTTGTTATTCATCGACATAACATTGACCAGATAGAACAAATCATTGAACTTTGCCTAGAACTTAATGCAGATACAGTTGAGTTAGCAATTTGTCAGTTTTACGGTTGGGCTTTTTTAAACCGCCAAGGTTTATTACCAACCCAAGAGCAACTGACCCGTGCGGAACGGATTACCAATGAATATCGAGAAAAATTAAAAGCGCAAAATCATCCTTGCAAACTCATTTTTGTAGTGCCTGATTATTATGAAGAACGACCAAAAGCCTGTATGAATGGCTGGGGTAAAATCTTTTTTACAGTTGCTCCAGATGGTATGGCACTGCCTTGCCATGCAGCACGACAATTACCAATTTCCTTTCCAAACGTACGTGAACATAAATTGTCAGATATCTGGTACAAATCAACGGGGTTTAATCATTTCCGTGGCGATGCGTGGATGCCAGAAGGGTGCCGTAGTTGCCCAGATAAAGATCGTGATTTTGGTGGATGTCGATGTCAGGCCTATATGTTGACTGGAGACGCGGCTAATGCCGATCCTGTATGCGGAAAATCGCCGTATCATCAAATGATTGAACAAGCACGCGCAGAAAGTCAGTTGGCTGCACCTCTACAACAGTTAGTTTTCCGTAATAGTCGAAACTCTAAGTCTTTAAGCGCCACACAAAATATTCCAGTCCACACGATTACAGACATATAGCAAGTAATAGGAATACTTATGAAGCCTAGCCATATTCCAGTTTTCGATGGGCATAATGATGCTCTAACACGTTTATGGCTAAGTGATCATTCAGATCCTGTACATGCTTTTATTCATGAACGCCTAGAGGGTCACCTTGATCTAAAACGCTGTCAACAAGCTGGTTTTATGGGGGGAATATTTGCGATTTTTTTACCTCCATATAGCTATGTTCAACAGCATCATGCCAATAAACTATTTGATCAAAATGCTTCTGATTTTACCCAACAGCAAATTGAACAAATTTGCTTGGAACAACTCGATTTAGCTCAGCAACTCGCTCAGCATTCTAAAAATATTAAAATTTGCACATCAGTTCAAAGTATTCAGGATTGCCTAGCAGAGCAAAAGCTAGCAATTATGTTGCATATGGAAGGTGCAGAGGCTTTACAACATAACCCTGATTTACTCGATGTATTTTATGAAAGAGGCCTGCGTAGTATTGGCCCACTCTGGAATAGACCTAGTCGTTTTGGGCATGGTTTAAATGCTAAGTTTCCTCACTCACCCGACACAGGAGCAGGTCTCACGAGTGATGGCAAAGATTTTATAAAACGCTGCGCAGATAAAAAAATGGTGATTGATGTTTCTCATATGAATGAGAAAGCTTTTTGGAATACTGTAGATATATTGCAGCAGCCAATTGTAGCAACGCACTCTAATGCACATACTTTATGTCCTCAAGCACGTAATTTAACTGACCCACAGCTCAAAGCAATTCGGGAAAGTAAAGGTATGGTTGGGGTAAACTTCGATGTCGCTTTTTTACGGTCGGATGGGCAACGCAATGCGGATACATCCATAGATGTAATTTTGGAACATCTAGAATATTTAATGGATCATTTAGGCGAAGAACACGTAGGTTTTGGATCGGATTTTGATGGTGCACTTATTGGTACTGAACTTGAAGATGTAACTGGCCTACATCGTTTAATTGAAGGTATGCAACAGCGTGGTTACTCTAAAATGCTAATTAAAAATATATGTATGAATAATTGGATGCGGGTACTTCATAGAATTTTTGGACAATAATGAAATGAATGACTAAACAGAATTAATCTGTAAAATCATTCACTGTTTTTATTGGCCGAAATGACTAAAAAAAATACAAATAGTTTAATTGTCAACCATTCGGTATATTCACTAAACTTAACCTTACTGAATGTAAGAACATTTGGTATTTCAGGTCTTTTGTGGTTTTCACATCACCCATTTCTTCATGAGAAGTAGAAGTGGGTTTTTTCTTATCTTAAGCAAATAAAGTGACATTCATCGCAATAATTACTAATTATTAGTAAAATCCCTCAATTCCATCTTGACTAAAAGTTCAGCATTAAATACAGTTGTATTGTATTTAAAGATAATAAGATTGCTTAAAGCAATTCATAATACTGCTTAATCCTGAAATACAGTAAAAAGCCTGTTCTTTTTTAGAATAGGCTTTTTGCTTTGTATCAAAATTTATTTTTTCAGAATATTTTACTATTCAATTAACATAAAAAATAAACACCTTACAAAAGCGGAGCAAATGAAAGCCTTTAAATAACAAATTTTGTGCTATTAATTTAAGCTAATTGCTCAAAAGTTACTCCGTTAATCAAAGAGGTGCAAAATGTTGAAATCAATTATAGTGTTGGGAACAGGTATTGCGATTGGCATGTGTATGTACAAGAAGAAGCAAAAAAACAGTAAGAGCTTTAACACAGATAGCGATACTGACACAATGATGAGTAAAGATACTGCTAACAATAAAGACGATAGTTCGCTTGATAACGCAGTACAAGTTTAGAATTAAATAAAAAAGGGTTCAGTTAATGAACCCTTCAATTTTTATTAAAATTAAAAATTTATCAGCAATATTTACTTATCATAGTTTAACTTAAAAATAATCTTTAAATTAAATAATTACTCAACTATTCATTTAATTATTACGAAAATATGATTAAAACAAAAAAAACACTTTCATTATTAAAATTTACATATTGTATCAGTGGAGTCTTTATTATGAGCGATGCGGATAATAAAAAAATGGAGACTACAATGTCAAAGCGCCATATTTTAAAAGAAGTGAATGCTAAAAGTATGTGTGGAATGGAAATCGTTGTTGAACAAATTTATGAAAATATTTATGAAAAAAACTTTGTCCAAGCTGAACAAGAGCAGAATTGGTTACCACTTTCTAAAATTGTGATTTCGGATAAAGTCATCAATTTAGACCAAGATAATACTTTTGCTCATCCAAGAACAGGTAAAGTTTTTAAAGTCCTTAATTCTTAATAGTTTTTCTGTTAGTATATTTTTGATATTTCTAAGTGATTGAGGTGAAGTATAAATATGTTTCGCCTCAATGCACTTACTTAAGAAAAAAATATTTTTAAAATAAGTATTCTTCAACAATGCTTACTTTTGTGACATCCTTTAACGCTTTAATGAAGAGAAATTGCATTTCATGACTCGTGATTAACTAGAAAATAGGTTAATTTATTTATAAGATTTTTAAGTAACTACTGATTTTTTATGATAATTGAGATAGAAACACATCCACTTGAACCATTTTTACCTGAAAATGCCCGTTTACTCATGTTAGGCAGTTTTCCACCACCACGTAATAAATGGAAGATGGACTTTTACTATCCAAATTTCCAAAATGACATGTGGCGTATTTTTGGTTTGATCTTTTTCCAAGACAAAACTTACTTTTTAAGTGATAGCCAAAAAAATTTTAATGAAGAACGTATCCGTAACTTCTTGATTGAAACTGGCATTGCAATCTTTGATACGGCTTACCAAATTAAAAGGTTGAAGGGGAATGCTGCAGATAAGTTTCTTGAAATCGTAACGCCTACAGACCTTGCTGTTTTGCTTCAGCAGATTCCTTTATGTCACACCATTATGACCACTGGCGATAAAGCGACTGATACCTTAATCTCTGTTTTACCGGAACACACTGAAAAACCGCTTATAGGAATGTCTACCTCGACTTACTTTGCAGGACGTAACATTAATTTATACCGTCTACCATCGTCTTCTAGAGCTTATCCATTGGCACTAGAAAAGAAAGCAGAGGCTTATCGAAAATTCTTTAAAGAAATTGGGATTTTATAATTAAAGCTAAAACGCTTTTACATCATCCATTCAATTGGTAAATATGAAACTGCTTTAACCATGGTACGTTGAAAAAGACTCGTATCTGGGTCTTTGTCATATTCAATAATTTTTCCATCCGACTGATAATCTAACCAAATAATCTTTCCTTCATTATTTAACTTAAGCTGGTAGGCGACTTGAGGTAAATGTTGATCAAGCATGACTGAGACTTGAGCTTGTAATTGACTCGACTCAATCACAAGACCAACCTCAGTATTTAAGTAAGTTGAACGTGGATCAAAATTAAATGAACCAATAAAAACTTTACCGTCTACGTCAAAAAATTTGGCATGTAAGCTCGATTTATTTTTACCTTTTGCAGGGATTACACTTCCAGTCACTACTTCATACCATGTTCGGCGTCTACGTTCTAAAAATGGCTTAAACTCAAATAGCTCTACGCCATTTTTGAGCATTTCAACTCGATATTGACTATAAAAAGCATGCACAATCGCTACATCATTTGCAGCAAAAGAATTGGTTAAAACCCTGACTTTAACCCCTTGTACTTTTAGCTGTTTTAAATAATAAGTTCCTTGCTGAGTCGGCACAAAATAAGCAGAAGCTAATTCGATATGCTGCTCTGGTTCACCCATAATCTTTATGACTTGCCCATAAAGCATCTCTTCCTTAGAGGCTAACCCTAAGATTTTTTTAGGTGAATCTGCAACGAAATATGCTTTTGACCATTGAATTGGATAATTTTGTAGGAGCTCTTTTAAATAAGTTTGTGCATCGGAAAGCTTATCTTCAGTTTGAATATGATTTTCACTTTCGTGAAGTAGATCATGATAGTGCTGCCTGAGTGTTTGCAAGTGGTGGACAGCACATGTACCTATGAGCTCGGTAGCATTTTGACTTAAATCATTTTGCCAAAAATCATTAAATACGACTTGAGCATGCTGTACTGTATGGCCATAAAATAAAATATCTAAATCTGTAAATTGAAACTTACTACTTGCATCAAAATATTCACTGCTGATATTTCTACCGCCTGTTACAGCAATCATATCATCTGCAATAATTAACTTATTATGCATGCGATGGTTTACTTTTTTGAACCGAAAAATATAGTCCAAGATTCTTAAATATCTAAATTTATATGGGTTAAATAATCGAATTTCAAAGTTAGGGTGGTGCAGAAGACTCCGGAGAACACCATCGAGCTTTATTCCGTTTTGATCATCGATGAGTAAACGGATTTTTACGCCACGATCTGCCGCCGTTAGCAACTCATGCAGCATTAAGTTTCCAACAAAATCATTGGTCCAGATATAGTATTGTAAATCGATCTTTTCTTTTGCATTTCTAATGAGGTACATACGAGAAGCGATACTGATAAAGGCATCATCTAATGCGACAAAAGCAGTTAAACCTTGTTTAGTTTTTTCCGTAGCTTGCTCATCATTCAACCAATTAAAGCTATTCGTCACTGTATCATTCTCATCAGGGTCGTATGTACCGTTATACGAAGGTGTATTTGTAAAGCCCCAAGCATTTAATGCCATACGGCTATATTGCTGATACAATTGATTAATCATGTAAGCTTTTAAGTCGCATCCAAGATAAATCCATCACAGCATTTTTATATTCAATTTATATGTCAAAATTCATATTAAACGTTATAAATACACTCTGCCAAGTCTCAACTCTAGCAATTTCTTATATTTATAGGTAATTCTACGAAAACATATCTATTTAAAAATATAAAGTTAAATTTAACCCTTTTTAAGCCTAATGCTATATTCAACATTATTTTAAAAAGGATACTCGAGATGAGCCATGTGGGTTCTTGTCTATGCAATGAAGTCAAATTTTCTATTCGCAATGAAATAAACACGGTTTATCATTGCCACTGTAGTCTCTGCCGTAAACAAACCGGAACGGGATCAAACGCAGCAACGTTAGTGAGTAAGAATAGATTTGAATGGTTATCAGGTTTAGAACTTGTCCGCACCTATAAAAAAGAAACCGGCTTCACTTCTTCATTTTGCAGCAAATGCGGATCGCCAGTACCAAACTTAGTGGGCAGTACCGACTTTATGTGGATTCCATTAGGGTTGTTAGATCAAGATATTGTTGTGCTAAAGAAACTTAATTTTTGTATGGTTTCAAAAACCAATTGGGCAAACACAATAGCGGCTGATGAGTCCTATAATCAACTTCCCACTTTAAATGAACTAAAAATACTTTTTGATTAAAGTAAATTCCTATCCAAAAAATGAGACTTAGTTTGCATTAAATTTATTTTTTTCGGATGGTTATGCTTGCAAGTTTCACAAAAACACATTAATTACAATTGGCAGCACAACAATTACATTAGAAAACATGATATCTATCATACTTCCTTAAAAGGCTGAGTGAGTAGCTTAACAATAAAAGGGAGAAAATAGAGATGCCACAATATTTAATCATCGCTGAGAATGTGTATAAAAAGATTGAGGACAAAAATTTATTTTCAGAAAGCTCGGCAGAAAACTTAAATCAACTAGTAGGTGCAATTCGTAATGAAATTAAAGGCACCAAATTTAAACTTAAATATAATTTTATAGATTTTGAGGAATGCCTAACTAAGCCTTTAGAGGAGTGTGCCATAAAGTTAGACATGAGCCTTATGCCGAAATATAAAAATAAAGATGAATATATACTTTGGCTCGCAGGTTTTATTGAAAGAATTACAACAGGAGGAGAGACAAAGCTTCCACCAATCTCAAAATTTATACCTCCAGACTTTAAGTTTAATTATGACGAACTATCTAAAGTATCAACTTCTACTTCGTCTCGAGATGATGGAGAAATGATTATCAATTATTTCAAATCAGATGATTTTAATAAAATTATAAAAGAAGAAAAATAAGTACATAAAAAATATAGAAGTGATCGTCCACTACACTTCTATATGTCGCTGTAAATTCAGCAACCGCCTACTGGGGCGGTTTTTTAATTTTGTTTGTCTTGTTACTAAAAAATATATTGTTATATCTTTTCACAAAAGTTTGCATAATGCACAGAAACAGACTCATTGGCCTAAAAACAGATACATCCTTCAATGTTAGTTTTAAATTTACTTAACTATCTTTTGGAGATAAGTATGTTTAAAGCTATGTTTTTCTTTGGCGCTGGTGCTGTTTTCGGTTATTGCTGTAAACACAAGGAGGATAAAGCTAAAGAGGAAAACTCATCAAAATAAGCTAAGTACATTGATAAAGAACTTACTGCTGAGTCGGTTTTTTATAAGGAGGTGTCTATGCTCCACAATCTTAGACAAATTTTCTGTATTCATGTCTGGGAATATGAATTTGATATTACTCATAATGAAATTAGAGAATGCAGGAAATGTGGAAAAATTCATAAAATGAAAATTTTCCAGAAACTTACTTAAGATTTTAAAAAGTATTTTTTAGTCTTAAGTAAATATTAAAAATTAAATAGGCTTAATAGATTAAATATATTGAGCCTATTTAATATAAATTTAAAATCCGAGTATTTTAGTCAATATTAAAAACCTACTAATTTAATCAGAATAAAAAACAAACTAAATCACATTTTAAAAAAATAAATAGTTATACTAGGCACAACTTATGAATTAAAATTAAAAAACTAGAAACAATTTAATAAAAATTAAAAACTTATTTTTATAACTTTGAACTTATACTTATAAATAATTAATAAGGAGGTAGAAATGCCAAAATATTTACTTTTAGCAGAAAAAATTAATAAAAATATTAAAAATAAATATTCAAACAATCATCTAAAGAACTTAAACAATCTTATTCTAGAAATCAAAAAAGCTATTGCAGGTACAGAATTAAAATTTTTATATAACTTTGTGAATTTTGAAGGCACTGTAATTAGCGTTAAAAATGAATTACCCATTAGATTAGACATGAGCTTGATTCCACGACATAAAAATGAAGATGAGTTTATTTTATGGTTGGCAGATTTCATTGATCGCATCACTATAGATACAAGCAAGGGCATTAATGGATAATGTATTTAAGGTTCTTGTCTAGGTGCTGAATTCATATCATGCCGAACTCTGCTGATATTTTCATAAATGACTTTACGCATTCTATTTATTGCACCTAATGGTCTATGTTCTGGTAAGGCGTGCCACGGCGTAAAAGATAGATTTTCACAAAACTTATTTTGTTCAGCTGTATCAAAGTCTTGCTTTGGGATATGGATAGTTGCCACTTGATAAAAAGGAGCTGCTTTCTCATCCCACTCTGTCATTGAATCTTCTACTAACATTTGGCTTGAGGTCCGTGGCTGAATAAAAAATTCCATACAAGCATCTGTACTTTGTAGAGTGTTCTTTAAAGCTTCTCTTAAATAATTATGGTTAGGATTTTTAGGTAGATTGTTTGGTGGCATTGAACAGGCACGAACTGAATATTTAACTGCTTTTCGATCATTACCCAGCCCTAGCTGATAGGGAACCATAGACCAATACCGTGCATATAATGGGTTGGCGATTTGCGAATTACGTGCTCCGAGTGCATTCATGGTTCCTTTAAAACCTAGGGCAATCGGAATATGAAGTTTTCTGATGATATTGTGGCTATTCACATCATTCATGAAAGAAAGATATCGTTTAGCATCATTGGCAAAGAAGACCGGATGATTAATCATAATAAAATCTTGTGTGGTTGCTTGCTTTTCACTTTCTAAAATTTTTTGTCCAGATACACCTAAAATTTTTATTGCTATACCACGCGCATCTTTATTAATGTCCGCATTAGAGGCATCATTTGAGGCATTTGAAAAGCGAATCCATGCTTGATAAGTTTGATCTGGAATAAACATCCCTTTGGCCAATTGAGTGGGTATATTTTTTGAGACATGAAATTCAGCTCGCACACATCCATGCGCTTTAGGATGTGCATCACGTAAAGCATTTCCATCCCTATATTGTTCACGGATCGCCTTTTCAATCACTTGGGCTATATTGTGGGCGATGAGTTCCTCATTCGGTTGTAACTTTTCTCCTAAAATCGGATCAATCTCTGGATAAGCAATATTCTCTGAAGAAGTCTTCACTGATAAGGGTGTTTGAGAGTGTAAATTTTCACTGCAACCTGTTAATACAAATACAAGAGGAGTAAATACATACAAAACCTTAAAGTTTATAGGCTGTATAAAATTTGCCATTTGTTATCTCCTCGGTACAAAAAATATTTTAGGTAATATTAAGTTTTCTTGTTTAAAATCATTTTGAACTTTATAAAAAATAATCACTGTAAATAAATTAAACTCCATTGTTACTTATCTGAACAATGCAATAAAAATTATTATTTAAGATAAAACCTCTTAATGCATTAAGAGAATGTAGACATGATAACTAATCGACAAAATGTGCAAAATAATTCTAATTCATCACCTCATCCAATCACTCAAAATACACTTATTGATCGGTTTAGTCCTATTTACTGGAGAATAGACGGTCCGCAAACCATGTCTTTTGCCATTACAAATTATGGGAATGGATTTGAGGCATCTTTTAGATCACGTATGGCAAATGACTTGGTAGGAATTAGTTGGGATTCTTCTGACACTAAAGACCATAAATTTTTAGCGTATGAAACCAAGTATAGCTATGCAGGGGTGGTTTGGGATTTCGATATTGAACTATCGGCTTCTATGCCAGTGCTAAATAATCCGAGTTTAACACCGACTTTAACGGTGTACTATAAAGATAATGGTATAGATAAAATTGCATATATTGTTCTATTTAATTACGCAAATAATCCTTCATCGCGAACAGCACATATCCGTATTAACTGGGACACAGTAAAAGCAGGTTTTTCTGCTACAGATAGCTTTCCGGTAACCAATATTCAGCGAATTTCATTTTCGGGATTTACCAGTGACTACAATAGCCAATCCGCCACACCTTTAAGCCAGCCAAAAGATGGCTACATTCGTGTGACCAATTCAGTTGTGACTGGAACAAATGCAAAGTTAAATTTGAGTCGTGTAGTTGTCCCTCAGCACAATTATGGCATCTGTACAAGTTATGATGACCACTATGATTTAAACCCCCAGCGCCTAGTCAACAATATGGTAGCTTTGGGATATAAAGGTTTGGTGAACCATTATTGTGGAATGTCGCATTATCCTGAAATGACTTGGAAAACTGACATTAATAAATGGCAAATACCAGATACGATGGTGACAGGTGAGGCGGTCGTTAACTCATGTACTCGTAAATGGCATGAGAAATATGCTCAGGCTTTACATAACGCCAGTATGCAGCCCATCTTTGGGGTCAGCTTTGAAATGTATTCACTTGCAGCAAATGAATTTTGGGCACAGCGTGACTGGAATAGCAATTTAGGTAAAACAGGCTACCAACCACCGAGTTATTTTTTTAGCTTAAGTGATCAAAATGCTTTGGCTTATTTGCACAAAGTTTTTATTGAGTTCGCAGATACAATGGTTGCTGGCGGCTGTAATGTTAACATGCAAATTGGTGAACCTTGGTGGTGGTATAACACGGACACGAATCTACCTTGTGTGTATGACTATCCAACAAAATTAGCCTTTAATGCCGATACAGGACTATATGCGCCAGACCTAGGCACAATCTATGAGGCTATGAATAAAACAGGTACGCCGTATGATGAGTTTAAAACTTGGTTAAGAAATAAGTTAGGACAGACCTGTCAAAATATTCGAGCAGCCATTAAAGCTAAATATGCAAATGCTCAAGTGTGTCCTTTAATATTTTTCCCATCCATTCGTTCTCCAATACAAACCCTAGCAACCTATATCAACTATCCAAGCCAGCACTACTCCTATCCAAATTTTGATTACATCATGACTGAAGCCTATGACTGGCTTTTAGAAGCTAAATTAGATTTAGCTCATCAAGCTGTTTCTCAGATACCAACTCAAGATTTAGGTTATCCGGCAAATAAAGTTGCTTATTTATCTGGATTTGTGCCAGATGCGTCTATTGCCTATATCTATGGATTCGATAAAAACAAACCTTATCGGACGCCAATTTGGCAGAGGATTTTTGGCGATATGAAAAATAACGTATCTCTTGGCCTCATGAAGCAGTTTATTTGGGCCTATCCGCAAGTCATGTTCGATTCAATTACAATTGATACGACCCAAGCCCCAAATGGCTTCTTCGTTGAAAATACACTTTACTCGCCAATTAGTGATAACACACCATATCCACCGGATATTTACCTCTAAGTAAACATAAACCATTTATAAGATAAGTGATTTAATAAGAAACCTCTTTAAGTAAGGGGTTTTCTTCTTTTTTAAATGTAGGCTTGCTTAGAGGTACATGACTGGCTATGCTGTGATGGATTGTCATGAAAGCCAATTTTAATTTAAGCAAAATTAAGCTCTTGTATTACTGTTACATAATCTATTTTGCTCGACTATAAATACCGAATGATTTAAAGGAAACCCAAAGATGAAATCTCGTGCAGCTGTCGCCTTTGCCCCAGGAAAACCTTTAGAAATTGTTGAAGTTGATGTTGCACCACCTCAAGCGGGTGAAGTTTTAATAAAAATTACCCATACAGGCGTTTGTCATACCGATGCTTTTACATTATCTGGCGATGACCCAGAAGGTGTTTTCCCTGCCATCTTGGGACATGAAGGAGCAGGTGTTGTAGTTGAAGTGGGTGAGGGCGTAACAAGTGTTCAACCGGGTGATCACGTGATTCCGCTTTATACGGCTGAATGTAAAGAATGCTTATTCTGTAAATCCGGGAAAACTAACTTGTGCGTTGCAGTACGTGCGACTCAAGGTAAAGGTGTAATGCCGGATGGAACCACACGTTTTTCATATAATGGTGAACCGATTTATCACTACATGGGGTGTTCAACCTTTAGTGAATATACGGTAGTTGCAGAAGTCTCTTTAGCTAAAATCAATCCTGAAGCCAATCACGAACAAGTTTGTTTACTTGGATGTGGTGTGACTACCGGTATTGGCGCCGTGCACAACACAGCAAAAGTTCAAGAAGGTGATTCGGTTGCCGTATTTGGTCTAGGCGGTATTGGTTTAGCAGTTGTACAAGGTGCACGTCAAGCAAAAGCAGGACGCATTATTGTCGTAGATACAAACCCAGATAAGTTTGAACTTGCTAAGCAGTTTGGTGCTACAGATTTCTTAAATCCTAAAGATTACGATAAACCAATTCAGCAAGTCATTGTAGAAATGACAGGTTGGGGCGTAGATCATTCATTTGAATGTATTGGTAACGTCAATGTTATGCGTTCGGCTCTAGAGTGTGCACATCGTGGTTGGGGACAATCCGTTATTATTGGTGTTGCCGGTGCAGGTCAAGAAATTTCGACTCGTCCATTCCAGTTAGTTACAGGCCGTAAATGGTTAGGTACTGCGTTTGGTGGAGTAAAAGGGCGCTCACAACTTCCTAAAATGGTCGAAGATGCGATGAAAGGTGAGATTCAGCTTGAACCTTTTGTGACTCATACTATGCCTTTACAAGACATTAATACTGCTTTTGATTTAATGCATGAAGGTAAATCAATCCGTACAGTCATTCATTTCTAAACGAAATAAAAAAAAGGGCTGTGATTCAGCCCTTTTTTACCACTTATAGTTTTATATCTTAAATAGCATTACCACACATATCTGTTGTGCCCTGAGGATAGTTAAACTGTAATGCATTACGGTCAGTAATGAGTTCATTAGACAACTCTTGTCCAAATAATTGATTAGAATATATTCCTATACTACTTGAGACAGAAAAACGTATATTCTCTAGTGGAGCAGGTAAAGTAGATTGATACCCCTGATCAACACCATTTACAATAAAGCCAACCTGCTTAGTATTCTGATTAATATACATCCCTAATCTTTGGTGTTCATTTGAATTATTTGTCATGTTTTGACCTTTATAATATGGATTGTTAGGCCCACTATTATCACTAAGTCGATAAGCTACATAATAG
This sequence comes from Acinetobacter sp. WU_MDCI_Abxe161, assembly GCF_025514355.1. NCBI lineage: Bacteria > Pseudomonadati > Pseudomonadota > Gammaproteobacteria > Moraxellales > Moraxellaceae > Acinetobacter > Acinetobacter sp. WU_MDCI_Abxe161. Next base: position 7,239 of record NZ_JAHPTU010000004.1, on the reverse strand, counting down.
TTTAATCTAGCAGGATTCTCGCCAAAATCTGGATCATACCCCCCCATATCAAACCAATAGTTGGATCTAATTGTATAACCATTATTTGTTACGCCACTAAATCCAATGCTAGAGGAGTAATAAGTAGAATTTCCAAGTGATGAACTCCCAAGAGTTGATGTTGGAATTTTAAGTTCCATTTCAAATGCAATAATACCTGTGTGAGGTATTGTTAAATCACCAATTTCATTAACCGAATTCAGACTATCTACTTTACTTGTAGCTACATAATCTACGTAGCCATACTGACTTTCTGGCGTAGGTTCTACTTTAAAACCAAATTTTTGACCAGTTATCAATGGGAATATTTTCATAGGAAAATCAGGATGTTCATTATTCCATAGATCGAGATCTTCCTGAGTCACATCAAAATTGTATTGGCAGACTGGGGCAGAATTAAGGGAATTTGTTTTTGCCAAAAGGGTTTGAGACGTTAATTTTTCATCCTTTGCAGTTGATGAAAATTTTTTAGATGCTACTTTTTGGCTTGACTCGCTATGCGTTACTGTATTGGTATTATCAGAAGATACTTCATACATGGCCCAGCATAATGTAATTGCACTAACAGCAACTATACCTATTTTTTTCATAAATATTCCTATTAAGTTAAGTATTAAGTTTTTAGAAAGTAGTGATAAAGTAAAATTTATTATTAATATTTATGATTTTGAATTTTATTCCACTTAATAACGATTCAATATGATTAATCATATTGAATCGTTACAGTAGCCATAGCACGGACCTTACCAGGCGTAACATTTGCTGCAGTTTGATAGTAACGAGCTGTTAAAGGAACATCATATTGAATGGTTTGATTTGATTTCACAGTTCCCAGTTCTAGTTTATTACCTAGGCCAATAACTTGATTCTTATTTTGATAATTCCATACAAGTTGAACCCCAACACCATTTGCTTTAGTTGCATTTGGTTCAAGATTTTTTAAAACTTGGGTATTAGTGCCATCTTGTTGATAATCAAAACTCAAGCTGATGAGGTTTTTCTCTTCATAACCAGTTGGATTTATACCACCATTACATAGAATATTGAGTTCAAAGGATTGGTCTCCTTGAGTTGAACCAACACCTTTAAACCCAGCTTTTGTAACTGTTGGTAGCTGTACCTGCTTGTTAATAGCGCCACGCCATTCACAAGATGAAGAGGCAATAGTAATTGCATTAGCATTTACCGTACTGGTTAAAAAAGGACGATCACTTCGGTTTCCAGCATAATAACTACTATAAACACCAGGGACTAAAGTTCCAGATCCAGTATTTTCAGCTGTTTTTACAATTTCTACAACAAAATAGCCTTCTGCAAGACGAAAGTTGGTTGATGGGACACGACGAGTATAAGGGTAATAGCCAGAAAAATTTCCAGCATTAAACGCTTCTCGATAGAGTCGGATACCTATTCCTGAAATATTAGTTGAATAGATGCTATCACCAAGTATGCTAAGTGGATAACTTTGTAATAACTTTGCCGTCAACATATCCGAGGTGCTACAGGTATATGTAGTATAAGGATCTGGTCTGATCTCAAAAAGTGATTTAACCAAAACTTTACCTACAGGGTCACTCGGTCGAACTACAACTCGTCCAACTTGCATCGCAACATCAATCGTTCTGAAACCGAGGCTAGTTGTACATGCTGCTTCGGCCCCTGTATTAATACAAAAACCTAATACAACTAAAGCACCACTATTTAAGAGTAATTTTTTCATTTGCAGACAGCCTCAGTCATTACCATGCTTTGTTGCTTATTTTGCAACTGATTACTGATGTTGTACTCAACCGAACAACGCTCATTGCTTTCATCGCCCCATTTTACATAGAGACGATCTTGAGCAAGTGGGGTACGTAAGTAAATCATACTACCTTGTGCAACAATACCTACAGCTTCATCTTTTTGGTTAAAGACTTGAGCTGCAAATGGCAAACTGTTGCCATCAGCAGTTTTACTATTAATGTAAACCGCATAACCAGTTTTAGTCGCAAAATCTACTTTAGCAATTGCGCCAGCAAAAGGTGCGATACGTTGACTTGTTTCTTCAAGTTCTACTTGGCTCGACATCTCTTGTGGGTCAAGAGTAATGTCATTAAGGCGGTAAGGCGTTACATATGGAATAACCGCATAACCAGCCTTATTCACACTTAAACCAACGGTATTATTAACTTTTGCTCCAGCTGCATCAGGTGCATGCACAAGTACCATCGTTTGACCTTGCTCAGGTCCAAATAAAATACCATCTGAATGTGCAACCACACTACCACTTAAGCTAACCATTGCTTGTTGGTAAGAGTCAGCAATACTATAAGAACCACCAACAGTAGCATAGTTAGTACGGTAACGGCCATTTGCGTTAAATGATGGATTTGCATAGTCTTGATGTGACACGGAAGCGCCGTAACTAAAGCGATCACCCACCATTCCGCTGGCACCAACAGTACGACTGTCTTCAGAAGCAGTAACGTTGACGTTGACTGAGTTCTTCTTGAAGTTAATTGGGAATGAAAGCGTCATTAAATATTCAGTATCATGCGACGCATCATTTGAACCATACTCAACCTTACGGTTAATTGCAGATAAACCATAAGTTAAACCATGGTAGTTATTGCTATAACCAATTTGGTACTGTTTAGTACTTTCACTACGATTCCAATAATCAACCCAAGAACCTACTACATAGAAGTTACCCCAACCTTCAGGAAGACCTTGGTTCAAAGTAATTTGGAATTCGCTACGCTGATGGCCCGCAGCAGCATAGGTATTTACACCTTTTTCTTCTAAATCGCGAATAAGCAGTGCATCACGTAATTTATAGAAATTTTCTGTTGAGTAACGATATGCAGCAAGAGTTAAGTTTGTGTTAGTCGGAGAGATTAACTTACTATAACTTAAACGGAAACTTTGCCCAGATTGTGAAGACTGTTTTTCAAAGTCAGCTTCTGAATGGGTAACATCTAACGCAACAGCGCCAATTGGTGTAGCAAACGCAGCACCCAACAATACAGCAGCATAATTTTCTGTAGCTTGTATGCCCGTATAGCCTGTTAGGTAGTTGTTAATACCTTGTTGGTATTTACCTTGAATTATCCAAGGGTTAAGGTCAATATCCTGATCTCGGAACTGACCTACAGTTAAAGAATAACGGTTTACGCCTGGACGGAGCATCTGTACAACTGAAGCATATGGAACCGAAAATTTTTGTACTTGGCCATTTGCTTCAATAATAGAAACTTCAATTTCCCCACCAAAACCAGTAGGGTAAAGGTCATTAATCTCAAAGTTACCTGGTGCAACAGTTGTTTGATAGATAAGTTGGCCTTGTTGACGAACTTCAACTTTTGCATTAGTTTTTGCATTACCACGAATACGAGGGGCGTAGCCCAACATACTATTTGGTAGCATGCGGTCATCACTTGAGAAATCGATACCGCGATAACCAATAGAATCAAATACTTCGCCGTTGGTAAAACTATCACCTAGCGTTAAAACACCACGGTACTTAGGGAAGGCTCTTTGTAAGTATGTACTTGTTTCTTGATAGTCTGATTTAGATTGATTTTCAGCAGGTGTATCTTGCCACTGCCACTGGCCATTATGACGTAATTGCCAACCAGCAATATTTAAACCAGCTGTAACACCCATAAATGCGTTTGTTGTTTCGCTTCGGTCACCAGACTGATTAAATGTCTTATATGCACTACCACTATAAGATAGAAAACTGGCATTAATACCGCGATCCCATACACTTGGGTCAACATAGCCTTGCGCATTTTTTTGCAAAGCGACTTGCGGAATAGAAATATCTACACGTAAACGAGAGGTATCAAATTCATAAAATGCATTTTCAACCCACTCTTCAATTTTATAACAACTATTATTTTCTTTTTGAAGGGTAGTGTGCTTAGACAAAACGTCTTGTTTAACGCCGTACTCAAGCAGGTTCATACCTGTAAAACACGTTTCTGCATTTTTATTAGGGTCTAATGCTTTAAAGACCATACGACGTTTACCAAACCATTGACCATTTACATATAGATCAACGTTGTATTCACCCGGTAAAACAGGGTTACCATATTTAAAGCGAGAAATATCAACTTTTTGAGCATCTCCAATTAAAAAAGCAGAATCAAATTCAGCCTCTACTGGAGCACTCGTAGTTGTTTCTTCAGCATGCACGAATACAGGCATTGTCATTGTGACAACACCAGAAGCCAAGTAGTAACAAATATGGCGTTTTAATAATTTATAAGATTCTTGCCTTTTTTTTGGCATAGCTAAGTCCGCCTACACATATAGGTGCTTAAATTTATTAAAAAGATAAATCTGATTACTGGAGTTTTATTGGGTGCTCAACGCGACCACCGTAGTCATTGACATTAATAAAACTCATATCTTGAAGGTTGCCATTCTTAAGTTGAACTGACGCTTCAGAAAAAGGCTTAATCATTAGCCCTTGAGGTAATAAATCAACTTTTTTATCACCTGCCTTTTGGTAAACAGAAGTCATCGTGATATGAAAAGGGGTAGGATTTTTTACCGTTAAACTTTGACCAGATTTAACCCATTGAAGCTTATCTGATGCTAAATTCGCATCTTCTTTAATCGATGAAGGACGATAGAAGAATTTAATACGTGAACGAATTGCAAGTTGTAAGAAGTTATCAGGTGTCGTATCTTCACTTTTTGAAGTAGGTCTTGGTGGGATATCCAAAATATTCAACCACAAAACCGTTTCTTGCTTCTGATTTAATTGAAAAGCATTGGGCAAAGCGGTAATACGAAGCGTCTGACTTTTCGTTGCTTCAACACGAGAAATTGGAGGAGCAATCATAAAAGGAACTTTTGATTGGTCCGGTGTACTCTTTGGGTCACCTTCATCAATCCAAGCTTGGACAAGTGCTGGCTTTGAACCGTTATTGCTAACTTGTAGCGTAACTTCGCGAGCATCCGAGGGATAGATTACACGGGTGCCATGAATTACAATTTCTGCTTGAGTAGCAGGTGCGACTACTGTCGAAGCAAATGCCAAACCTAACAAAAAATTATAACTGTTCAATTTCATTTTTCGAGTTCTCAACCAAGAAAGATTCAGGAAAGTGTTACACAAAACAGGGTTTCCATGCGGACACAGAAACCCCGCTATCAATTAATTATTGATAGATAATTGTGTATTGAACAGAAGTAGTTACTTTACCAGCAGTAGAAGCGCCAGTTGCATAGTATTCAGCATAGTAGTTAAGGTCAGCACTTGCGCCTTCAGCTACGTCAACCCATTGAGAGTTAGCTTGAGCACCGTTTGCACCCGCAGCAAGTACTGGGATGAAATTGTTGTTGCTACCTAAAAGTTGAACGTTAACGTTTTTAGCACCAGTAGCGTCTTGGTTAAGTAAACGACCAGTATTGAAGTCAACAGTTGCACCAGGTTCGAAGTAAGTAGCTACTTTACCTTGTGAACAGTTAGCTAAGTTGATTTGGAAAGGAGTACGACCAGCAACATCCCCAGCAACAGCTAAAGTTTGTTTAGAAACAGTTGGAAGAGTAACTGTGAAGTCTTTACCAGCAGGGGTAACGATGTCACAAGTTTTGTCTGTAACTAAACCATTAATTGTAATTGTACCATCAGCAGCTTGAGCATTCGCAATCCCTACAACCGAAAGAGCAGCGATCAAAGCAAGTTTTTTCATAGTGTTTTCTCAAAAGTCTGGATAAAAGTTTAATTCCTTACTTTTCCAGTGTTTGACATCTTGAAAAGTAATGTAACAATCCTAAACACATTTCAAACAAAATGCAAACTAGATCACATTATTTTTTCATAGTAGCAATTGGTTCACACTATTGTTTTGTAGTTAAAAGCTACTGTAAACAGCCTATATAGCTGTTTATAAATAATTTTTTTGTTTCAGAAAAAGAGAAGCTAAAGAGATGAGCTAGTTACATAAGAACACGATGTAAATAGACTAAAATTAAACCATTTATGTGAAAAAATAAGCTTAAATTCTTAGAATACAATTATATAGAATAAATTATATAAATGTATACAGAAAAAATATACAAATGGGCATTTTTGATGAAAAAAGAGCAATTTTCTTATTAATTCATCAAAAGTCGTGATGAACTCGTCAAATTGCTCTTTTGATTTAAACTTATGATTGAAATAAGCCCAAATACTTTAGTTATATGTTAGTGATAATTGATAAGCACAACCTTATGATTGGAACCTATGCTTTCAATGCTAGTATCCATTTTCTCAGTATGTTGAGCTAATTTAAAAAGACTATCTTTATTTAAATATTCACTATCAAGTTTAATATTTAAATTATTTACCTCTGTACATTCTATCTCGCTATGTTCTCTTGAACACGTATCTTCAACAATATTTCCTCTTATCATTATTGTGTTATTTGCATAACAAAATAATGGGGAAGTGGAAAGCACCATCATAACTAGAAGTTTAAAAATATTATTTTTCATTTTATATACCTATTTATAAAATAGTTTATATCTATTTGATACAATATTTTTTCTTTAAAAACAATTATTAATTTAAAATTATCAAGAATTTATTAATTTTCACGTGATATAAATCACATTAATTATTTTAAATAATGTAATAGTTAAAATTTTTTAAAATTAAATTTGCAAATAAAAGATGTATATTCCTCAAAAACCAAAAAAAACATACAAGTTGCTGATATTTATATATATTTTAAAATACACCAAAATAAAAACATTTGGAATATAATATTATAAAATAATTAATTGATATGTAATTTATATCTATTCACTGGCATAGTTTTTAAAAAGACACCTAATACAGTTAAAGTGTGACTCATATCACCATTATTTAAGTAAATATAAGATACATTACTATTCTTAATTTAACAGGATTCAAAATTTAAGAACAAAATAACTTTTATTTTTATCTTAAGTATTAGGGTATATAAAAATAGTGAAATAAAATTTCATCATTTTAAGTAGGCTTGAACTATTTTTAAAAATTTAATCAATCCAAATATTTTCAAATCAAATTATGCTTCAGAAGCCTAAGCTGGAGAACAGCCATAGAGTATCCAAAATCAGGAGAAATCATTTTTATTTAAGTTTTTATAAGAGCTACAGAGCTACAGAGCTACAGAGCTACAGAGCTACAGAGCTACAGAGCTACAGAGCTACAGAGCTACAGAGCTACAGAGC